>JAGRBZ010000181.1 GCA_020433805.1 Anaerolineae bacterium | reverse complement strand
CCCTTCATCCTGGAACCGCTCGGCCATCCGCTCACTCAACGGGAAAACCGTCGAGCTACCGGCGGTGATGATGTCGCCCGTTACGCTCAACGGATCGACTTCCGGCAGTTCGCCCATTGCCATCGCGCCTTCTTCCATTGCTTCTTCAGCCGGCTCTTCTTCGGCAACTTCTTCTACTTCTTCAGCCGGCTCTTCTTCGGCAACTTCTTCTTCCATCACTTCTTCTTCCTCAACCGGCTCTTCGGCAGCAGCTTCTTCTTCTACCGCTTCTTCAGCCGGCTCTTCGACTGCCGCCTCTTCGGCGGGAGCCTCTTCCTCAACGGGTGCTTCGGTGGCTGTATCGCCACACGCCGCCAGGAAACTTATGATAAGCAATAAGCTTATCAATACATAAAATGGTCTTACTTTGTTCAAATTCATCAAACTTTTCCTCCTTAGATAATACATAATTTATTTGATGGTGAACCCGGTAACTGTAAATATAACTGACTGGGTATGAAACGCATTGTACGTATTCGGTAAGATAGTCGCACCCTTTAAAGGGTTCGTTAACCCTCTGTTAAGATCGAGTTAAATGTGTATTAAATATTTTTAACAGACAATTTTTCGCTTTAAAAGTATTTTGGGGCAGAGGTTTAACCCCTACCCCAAAAGGAGGAGATAGAGAAGAAGATGGTCTTTTTAAGACTAAACGATGGAGGTAAAGACGGGTTTAACCTGATATTAAGGTTAAGTAAAGCGAATGTTAAGAGTTTTTGACATGAAGAGTGAAGCAGGGTAAGACAATGCTCACTAAAAACAATTGTGCAGTAAAACAAGCGTCTCATCAGGAGATTAGAGATAAGGAGATTGGGAGATTGGTTAAAGACCGGGCTTTAAAACAAAAAAGAGCTGAAACAGATGGTTTCGCTCCTCAAGCTTACCTACACAGTAACTTGTCGGTAAGATTAACGTTAGATGGCTTTAATATTGATATTGTTTTCTGATAAAAAAACCAGAAGTTCGGGCGAAGGGCGTAAACTTAATAACTTGGTTTTATCTTCTGCCCGTTTGCGTAAAACAAAGTGGTAGGCGTTGTCTGTCCACATCGAGCCAAGCAGGACAGGCTGCTCAATTTCCCAACCATCTGACAACGTATCAACCAGTTGCCCGAACCGACTCTTATCTTGTTTGACACTGTCCATGAATAACCTCATCATCTGCTCACACGGGTGTAAATTTTATCTCGAAATTCGATCATTTGGCTCAGCTGAAGTTGTGTCGCTAACTCTTTTGAGATGAGTTGAGCTTGATGGTCGGGGTAGTTGTAGCTCAACTGTTTTTGTAGACTAAGAATTTTTAGCTGTTGCTCAAGTCTGGCTATCTTTAGACTAATAGTTCCTTGTGTTTCGCTCATTTTGAACCTCTTTGTTCGCTATGAAATGTTCCGTACATGGTGTTTTTCATTGTTAATTACAATACTCCATTCCTATCCCTTACCTAAGGTGATAGGCTCACTCATTGTTTTTTATCTGTCTTCGTATTCGGGAGAATTATAAACAATAGGCTTAATGGGAGAATTAAGCCGTCGTTAAGTTTGAGTAAAATGGGGGTTAAGTTTTTTTAACAGCAGGGAGAGAAGAACATATTTTGAGAAGAGGCTACACGTTAACCTTCAAAACGATAGCCAATACGTTGGATAGTCGTAATACGCTTGGGTTTCGAGGGGTTTTCTTCAATCTTTTCTCGCAGCCAGCGGACGTGGACATCCACGGTGCGCGACTCGCCAACAGCTTCGTAGCCCCAGACCTTCGTGAGCAGGAGATCGCGCGACAGAACCATGCCTTTGTTGCGCATCAGTTCAGCCAGCAGGTCAAACTCTTTGTAACTTAGGTTGAGCAAATTGGAACCTTTGTAGGCTTTACGTCCAATAAGATCCAGCGATAAATCGTTGGCCTCAAGCCGATCCGTAACCGCCTTGGGCTGGCGGCGGAGGGCGGCCCGCACGCGGGCTAATAACTCGCCCAGGCTAAAGGGTTTAGTGATATAATCATCCGCCCCCGAGTCGAGACCTACAATTTTATCGACCTCGCCTGAGCGGGCGGTTAAGATAATGATCGGAACATCCATCTCGCGGCTCAAGATACGGCAGACCGATAACCCATCGAGGCCAGGCAGCATCAAATCAAGAATAATTAAATCGGGAGTCTTATCGCGGGCTAAATCCACGCCAGATGGGCCTTCTTCAGCCGTTGATACATTATAGCCTTCACTTTCCAGGTTATAGGCCAGAGTTTGTCGGAGTGTTTCATCATCCTCGATAATCAAAATCGACTTTTTATCATCTTGTGTGATGGTCATTTCGGCTGGTTCTTGCACGAGACAGTCCTTTTGTAACGTGTTGATTGAAAATATTTTAGACCTATCCGGCAAATTATGCACAAAATTTATGGTCTAAAAAACTGTGGTAGCTCTGCCCTAAATCGTGGTAGCGTTAGAACCCAGGTTTTTCTTGTACATGAGACCGACAAAGGCTTTTATGGGGAATAAATTGGGCAACATACTTACAATTTAGGCAAAAACCTGGGTTCTTTACCTCTCTCCACGGTTTAATGTTGCACTACCAAAACTGTAATTGAATGAATTAAAGAAAGAGTTAAATGTAAATTAAAGTTCTGTAAAAATAACTTTAAATATTTTTTACAAAACGGCATTTTTATTTGACACTGATACTGTTAATGACCGGTGAAGGAATGCGTAGGTCTACTTGTTTATAGACCATATCGGTGTCGGCCACAATTTTTGCGATTCGTTTGGCAAAGTAATAAATTCGCTTTAGGTACTCGATCATCTCAGACTCAAGCCGAAATGTATCGAGCCGATTCGGCTCTTCGGCGATGAGGCGCTGGGTCAACTGATTTTCGGCCTGCTGGGCCAACTCAACGACCTTTAATTTCGACTCGATGACGTGCTGCGCCAGTTCAACATCGGACGTTTCAAAAGATTGTATCGACGCTTTAACGGACCACATAACTTGCTCATGTAAATTTTTGAGCACGTCTTGGGTTGTCTTGCTCATAAAAACGTGCTGGTTTATCCGGGCTTTACCTACATCGACCATATTTGTTTCAATCATATCCCCAATACTTTCCAGGTAGTTGGCCACGGCGAGATAGTGGGCCAATCGATCAGAATATTGGTTCGATAGATTCTCATGGGACAATCGCCTCAAATAAACCACGATTTTGCCATACAACGCATCGATATCGTCATCCATCTTAGCCAATGCCTTCATGTCATCCCTATCGCCGTGGCACACTTTAACGAAAGATACATCGAGCATATCAAGCGTCAAGCTGCCTAACCGGCTCAACTCCCGCCGCGACATATCCAGAGCCAGCTCCGGTGTCGACAGTAAGTTGTTATCAAGATATTTAGGCCTGGCTACCTCAGAAACCTTTTCAGGACGATCAGGTATAAGAGAGGTTAAAAAGCGAGCGAACGGGGCGATAAACCAGATAAAGATGAAGGTATTGATTACGTTGAATATGGTATGCGCGTTAGCAATTTGGCGCGGCGCTTCAACAGCCAACTTGGCCGTACCGGTCAATGAATCCGGCGCTACGGGCGATATCCATCGCACCAGCAGGGCAAGTTGGCTAATGAGTCCAAACCAAAGGATAACGCCGATGACCTTAAAAAGCACGTGGGCCACTGCCGCCCGTACGGCATCAGGGGGTTGGCCGATGGAAGCCAACATAGCCGTAACCGAGGTTCCGATATTCGCTCCCAACGCGAGGGCAATACCGGCTTCTAAGGTAACAAATCCTTGAGAAGCTAAAACAATAATAATACCCATTGTGGCCGATGAACTTTGAATGATGGCCGTAAACAGGGTACCGATAAGCACACCAAGAAACGGATTTTCCAAACGGCGCATGGTCTCAATAAAAGGCCCATAATCTCGTAGAGGCAATGTAGCGGTACTCATCAATTCCATTCCAAAAAAAATAAGCCCCAGCCCCATCACCATTGCCCCGTATCGCTGCGTTTTCTTGTTTTTTGGGATGACCATGGCGGCGAAACCGACGGCGACCAAGATTAAGGCATATTTTGTGACCTTAAACGCTACAATTTGAGCCGTTATCGTTGTGCCGATGTCGGCTCCCAAAATGATGCCGATGGCCTGCGCCAGCGTAAGCAAACCGGCTGACACAAACCCCACCACCAAAACGGTTGTTACCGACGACGATTGGATAATCGTTGTAACGAACGCTCCCGTAAACACCGCCTTGAATCGATTCGTGGTTAATTTAGCCAGTAGAGATTTCATACGCAAGCCCGCGATATCTCTAAGAGCCTGTGTCATTTGCCCCATACCAAAAAGAAATAGGGCCAATCCACCCAGTAAACCGATAATGATATTGCTAACAAAGGTCGTATCAAAAGAGAGCATGGCAATTTGGCTATGACGTATTATTATAAGCTGACTTCATTGTCATTTTTATTTTCGATGAGGATACAAAAATTATACTCGATCTCTACGAATTTGTTAAATATACTTAACAAATTCTTAAAAATGTGTTAAAATAACAAGACGCATTGTTTAGCCTTAAATAAATAGGGGAGGTAATGAGATGCGAGAACATTTTGATAACCAACTTAATAAATTGCGTGATGATATTTTAACAATGGGCAGTGTGGTTGAAGAAGAATTACGCTTGGCACTTGAGGCAGCGAAAAATCTTGATTTTTCTTTGGCCCACAAGGTTCAAGCTATTGATAAAACGGTCAATGAAAAGCGATTTACAATTGAAGAGGAATGTACAACCATCATCTGCACGCAGCAGCCGACAGCCCGTGATCTACGGGCAGTCATTGCGGTTATGAATATGATTGTTGATTTGGAGCGCATGGGCGATCAAGCAAAGGGCGTCGCAAAAGCCGTACTGCATATGGAAAATAATCCCTCGCAAAAGCAACCCCCGGAGTTGAAGGAAATGGGGAGCATTGTCTCATCCATGTTGCGACAGACGATGACGGCCTACGCCAACCGCGATATTGAATTGGCCGAACAAATTTCCGAACGAGACGATGAGGTTGATGAGTTATACCACCAACTTTTCGCTCGCATTATGGTGAGGATGGCCCAATCTGAAAGTGCCGATAAATGTGAAACAAACTATGAATTTTTAAGAATGGCCCGTGAGCTAGAGCGCTTCGGCGATCTTGTAACCAATGTTGCCGAACGCATTGTTTACATCACTACCGGCCTGATGCAAGAAACAAATATCGATTTCAAACAAAAAGTGCCGGCCTAGCCACCGCCCCTTTATTACCCCTCAAACCGATACCCGATACTGCGAATAGTGGTAATCCGTTTCGGTTTTGAGGGGTTTTCTTCAATCTTTTCCCGCAGCCAGCGAATATGCACGTCCACCGTTCGCGACTCACCGTAATAGTCGTAGCCCCACACTTTGGTCAACAAAAGATCGCGTGAAAGCACCATTCCACGATTTTTCATCAACTCGGCCAGTAAATCAAATTCTTTAAAGCTCAGGTCAAGCCGCCGATCACCGACAAAGGCCTTGCGCCCCACCAAATCAACCACTAAATCACCTGACTCCAACTGTTTGGGAGCAGCGTTATTCGGTTTGCGACGCAGTGCGGCACGAATACGGGCTAAGAACTCGCCAAAACCAAATGGCTTTGTGATGTAATCATCCGCACCGGAGTCAAGCCCTATGATTTTATCAACTTCACTTGAGCGGGCCGTCAGTAAAATAATAGAGGAATCCAACTCGCGACGCAGGATACGGCACATGGAAAGGCCGTCTAACTCCGGCAGCATGATGTCGAGTACCACTAAATCGGGCGTCAGGGATCGCGCCATATCCAGGCCGGTTTGTCCATCGGTAGCAACCGACACGGTATACCCTTCTTGGTTTAGATTATAGGCTAACGTTTGTTGAAGGGTTTGATCGTCTTCAACAATCAAAATCGATTTTTTCTCTTCAGGGTTTTGCATGAGATACCTGTTAATTTGGTATACTTACCCAGTTTATAGAAATAAGCTTACAAACCTTAAACTGCAAAAAATTACACATTCAGGTGGCTCGATGATTATAGCCTTGGGTGAAGTTAAGTCAAAAGTTAAAGAAATTTCTAATCTTGCCCCAGAGGCAGGGCCACAAAGAATATTGCTCCCTCACCAACCTCACTTTCCACCCAGACACGGCCTTTATGGGCTTCGACCAATTCTTTAACAACCGTTAGCCCCATACCCATGCCACGCTCTTGCAGCGGATTTTGATTATCAAGTTGGAAAAATGGCTCAAAAACCCGCTTAAAGTCTCTTTTTGTCATCCCAACCCCGGTATCTCGTATCGACATCATTAAATGAGGAATGAATTTGTTTCCTTCGCGCTCTTCTTGTACCCAACTTCGCAGCGTAATTTGCCCGCCAGGGGGCGTAAATCGACAGGCGTTTGACAACAGGTTTTCTAAGATGCGATAAACATGGTGGCGATCGGCCGTGAGAGGTGGTAAATCGGAACTAATCTCGCGTTTCAAAACCACCTCTCGCAATTGGGCCAGTGGTTTTGCTGCCTCAAACGCTTCATCAATCACCTCAACCGGATCGATGATTTCAAAACGGGGTGATGTTTTGTGTTTGGTTTGACTATTGACTTGGATCGAATTATTAAGAACTTCAATAACCCGATCGACACTGGTATGAATGATCTGCTGTACCCGCAGTTGGTCAGGCGAGTAATCTTCCAACTGCCCGTTGAGCGACAGTTCGGCATAGCCTTTGATAATCGCCAGCGGCTCGCGCAGGGTTCTCGACAAGGCATAGATAAAATTATCTCTGGCCCGATCCGCGCGCACTGAGCTTGTGACATCCTTAAAAATAGCGACAATGCCCATCCATTCCTTATCTGCACCCCGCCACGGTACAAGCTGTCCCTGAATGGCGCGTTCGTTATCTTCGAAAAAGGTCGGCAACGGTTCGTTACGCCGAGAAAAATTTACGGCCAAGCGCTCGATGGACTCACTCGAGTCGATTTGGCCGTAAATGGTGCCAATGGGCCGCCCCAGCAGTTCGTTGCGGGGACGATCTAAAATGCGCTCAGCCGCTCGATTAACCAGCCAAACCCGTCCACCGGGGTCACTTACAACCACCCCTTCGCTCAAAACCTCAAGAATCGTCAAATAATAATTGTGCTTTGCTCCTTCAGCACGATCCTCGCCACCCGTGGTTGAATATTGTAGATTCAAGGACTCGAATACATGAGTGATCGCGTTTTGTTCAACTAGCGCGGTTGGGTGTGAGATAGTTTGAACTGACGGCTTCGCCTGAAATCCTGAGCCATCCCCAAATCGATCAATCATTTTCGATTGTGAGCGCATCCCAACCGCCGGCTCCATCTCGAACGACTCTAAGCCAATGTGTTGCAGCAAATCAAGATGGTGATATCGCCGATAAGCATCAACGATCACCGCAATTTGGGTTGATATAGATCGACACAATTTTCGCGTTTCATGGTCGATGGGGAAGCCGGTTACCGGGTTCCCCAAAATAAGAATGCCTACAGGTGAACCATGGATTACTAATGGCTGCAAGAAGGTTGGCCCGACCTTACTACTGTGCCACATTTGGTAAAGCGGCTTCAGATCGGCCAAATCTTGGTCGGGAAAAACAAGCTGCGGTTGCAGATCGATAACAGTATGGTAAAGCAACGGGTGTTCAGCCAGATCAAAATCCAAAGGTTGCCGATCAGGCAAATTTTCTACCGAATAAACGGCCCCTAAATGAAGCCAGTTCGGTAGATCAACGTCCAAGAAAAACACTGCCGCCAGATCGACATCAACAATATGCACCAGGCTACGGGTAATGTGCGACAATGATTCGGCCATACTAGGGACAGCGTTCATAATTTCAGTGGTTTCTAACAGTCGCTGTCTTTCCTGGTTAAGCTCCATAGCTTCTTGAGCCTTATGCTCCGACTGAAACTGACGGGCTTCATATTTCTGCATTTGCTCAACGTGGAGCGCCCCAATCAAAAATGCATAAGCCAATAAGTTGCCACCCCAGGCCAGGGTAGTCCAGTTGAGCAGGCTAAAGAGGGCACCTAACCCCATAAAAAAAGGAGCTAAGAGGTGTAAAAAGCTAAAGCGCTCCTGTCCCATAAAAATCAGCAAGGAGCCGAGCATTGTTACACTTAAAGTGTGAATTTCAAAAGGAACAGGCCATTGGGGAATAAGAGGAAAAATCGCGAGAAACAGCGCTATACCGGCAGCTACGCCGCTCAACCGACGTTCTATCGCCGATAGATAATCAACATCTATTAATCCACATACCAAACATACGGCGCTAAATACAGTAAGCGCCGCCAAACTGCGCAGGGCCACCTCTCCCGGTATCCCATTAGATGATGAGGCCAACGTTATAATTAGGCTCACCGATTGCGTGATCACCAAAAAAAACAGGGGTACAAGCCGCCAACTGTATTGGCCGCGTGAAAAGTTGCTTAACCCCAGTAAAAAAGCCGTCAACGTGAAAAGGTTAGCTGCAAAAAGATAAAATTGCATCAAGCGATAATCCTGTTCCTTAATTGGAGTATGTCAAAGACATTGAGCTGGTAAAGTACGGGTAAGTTGCTTCTAACTATTTCAGTATAGCAAACATATTTTCGGAAAACAATGGGCTTTTGGGGGGAGTTACTAGGGGAGGAGATTGAAAATTAGAGATAAGGAGATAGGGAGATTTCTAAAGCCAATCTCTCTATCTCCTTAATCTCTGCCTGTGATACTACGAAATTAATAACTACCTCTACGATGTTTCCAGCGGCAAACTTCGAGGCGTAGGCGTTGATGTAGGCGTGGGGGTTAATGTTGGCGTAGCCGTAGGCATGGGCGTGGGCGTAGGCAAGTCCGGATCAGGGGCTTGATGCTCAAACTTGGTAATGAGATGCCACAACAGATCGGCATTTCTGGTAAAAACAGTGGTCAGCAGTTGGGTAGGGCTGCCTTCGAACGTTATCGCATCCGGCTGATCGCCAAAATAGGAAGGATCTTCATCGGCAACCCTCTCCTGAAAATCGGCGAATTCGTCACGCGCAATCGGGATGGTAGCAATGATGCCAGGCCGAATCTGCATAGGTTCCATAGGGTCGGCCGGTTTTACCGGATGCATCCGCAGCGAGAAAACATATTCATCAAAAGAAACCGTCACTTTTGCTAACAAATAATAAAGTTGGTTATCCTGTTCCACCACCGACATCGGCTGCCACGTATTCAAATCGACGCCCGTACGGCGGTCCGTAAAGATACCATCGATAACAATATCTTCTGTCATCATGCTATCGGGTGTGTGTCTGGCTGCAAAATTAGTTGAAAGGGGTGTCAAATCCACAACAGCCCGACTTCTGTCGCTAAATGTAATCCAGGCGGCAAAATGCTCGATATTTTCAGCTTCGCTGCCCACAGAGGCCGACACACCAAAGCTACCCAGCGCCACCCGGCTAACATTGGGCATTGTCCGTAAAATATGACGGGTTGCGTAGGCCGACACAAAGCTATCAACCGTACTCCACTCCGTCGGATCGGCTGATTGTTCCGGATAAACCAGGCGCGTTTTTTCACCGGCAGTTCCGGACTCAAGGGTTATCTTGGCCGACTCTTCCATAAGCAGTGGAGCAAAGCCAAATTCAACCTCAGCCAAAGCGGCTTGGGCGGAGTTAAGGGCTTCGACGTTGTCATTTTGGGGAACAGATGGACGTTGTGTAGGCGTGGGAAGGGGCGTAGGGGTTGGGCTAGGGGCCGGAGAACAAGCCAAAACACCCATAATCATAAATAAAATAGTTACAAAAAGCCAGAAATTTCTTCGTTTCTTTCCCACGTGCAAACCTTATCGTGTATTCTAGTTGATGATAGTTAGTATGGTAAGCTATTTTCTTAAAAAAGACCAAACCATTTTTTCTTTTTCTTGATGGTGGCCCCAGTCTCAACCGGATCAAAGTCATCGGGCCAAACCGTTTGGTCGTCATACGCAGCGCGTCTAAAAATCGCTTGTGCAACCATCGCCTGGCGCAAATTGGCTCCGCTTAAATCGGCCCCCTCTAAGAAAGTGGCGCGCATGTTTGTTTCGCTCAAATTTGCCTGGGTCAAATTAGCATCTTTAAAGTTGGTTTGGGATAAATTCGCCTGACTCAAATCAACCTCGCTCAAATTCGCCCGCATGAGATAAGCCCGATCAAGATTGACCCCGGCTAATTTAGCTCCGCTCAAATCGGCTTCATCCACCTTACATTTAGCCATATTGACCCCGCTCAAATCAACACCGGCCAGATGGGCTTTGAGCAAATAAGTCTCGGCTAGATTAACGCCGGGCAGTTGAGCGCCCACCAAAACGCTGCCGCTTAGGTTGGCTTGGCTTAGATTGGCGTTTTCTAAATTGGCTTCACTGAAATTTGCCTCTCGAACTTGTGCTCCTTTGAAGTTTACGCCGCTCAGATTGGCACCGCGAAAATCACTACCGCTTAGTTCCAGGGTTGACAAATCTAAACCGCTTAAATCTTGCCCCATAAAAGACAGGGCTGAACCTTCTACCGAAATTTTATCTTCAATATCTTGACGATTCACGGTTGCCAAGCTAATCTCCCAAAAGTCGAGGTTAAATTAGTACTACAAGGAGACTTCGGTCTGAGAAACCAAGTTTTTGACTTTAGAAGTGGAAAGATGCTCTTGCGTGAGACTTTTTCGGCTCGAAATTGATCGTATTAACCGAAAAACCTGGTTTCTTTTCTAGCTTTATGTCTACATCTCGTAGTAGTATTAGAGGAAATGACGAATATTGACCATAATTGTATCACCACCTACCCTATCTGACAACAGTAAGTTGTCTGGTGGTAGGGTAATCGTTCACATTTTTGATGGCACCAGGCCCTCTTTGGGAACATTACTCTATTGATTATTCACACTTCTGCGCTAAAATCATCTGGATAGGACTTATGAAAAAACGGGGTGACTTTTACCTTAGTAGGGGAACCAAATCTGACCAAACGGTGTATAACCTATGACCAACGCAAACGCAAGCACCTTGTCGTTTAACGAGCCGCCGGTCAACGGCTATCCGTCACAATATGAAGGGCGCAATCACTTGAATGAAGCGAAACTTGTGAAAGAAGCGCACCAGGGACAGGAAGCAGCCTGGACGGCCTTAATTCAACTGCATCAGGAACCGATTTTCCGGCTGGCCTACTTGCTCTTACAAAACAACGATGAGGCCAAAGATATTGCCCAGGAAACCTTTATCCGCGCTTATCAATCGCTCGACCGGTTTGATCAGGATCGCCCTCTACGCCCGTGGTTGTCGCGCATCACCATCAACCTGGCCCGCAATCGACGGCGCAGCTTGGGGCGCTATGTAGCTCATCTAACGCGCTGGTTTCAACAAGAGTCGCAGCAGGTTGACCCCGGACCGCAGGAGTTGCAGCAGCAGGCGTGGCAGTCGCAAACCCTGTGGCAGGCTATTCGACGCTTAAACCGGACCGATCAAGAGATCATCTACTTACGCTATTTTCTTGAACTATCCGTTACCGAAACCGCCGAAGCGGTCGAGATAGCGCCCGGCACGGTTAAATCTCGCCTACATCGGGCGCTGGGCCGACTGCGATCGGTTATAGAAGAAGAATTTCCGGCTTTGCAAGAGGAACGTTTGGTATGACAACACAAGAAATCCAGCCCCCTATTGAGCCTATCGAGGCCCAAATCAAAACACTCGCCCACAACTTCACCTACCCGTCAACTCCGGATTTAGCCGGCGAATTCAAGGCGAAGAACGCCCAGCCGCAGCTCGCTCAACCCCATTTGGGTTATCGCTTTATGTGGGCGGCAGCCATCGCGCTGGTTATTGCCATTGCTATTCTGTCGGCGTCTTCGGCCTCTCCGGCCCGTATCTTAATGCTTGAGTTTCTCCATCTTAGCCCTATCCGAATTTTCCTCATCGAGCCTTATCAGGCTACAATAACCCCAACCGCGACCGCGACCCATTCGGCGGCTTTAAGCCACCGTATTTATACCGAACCGGACGCTGGCCTGACGATAGCTTCCCCAACCTTAGTCGCCACACCGATTGTGGCTGTTCCGTCCCAAACCCATTCCGTCGAACCTGTCTTTTACCAGCCGGATCCGACTCATTTGGAACCTTCCAACGAGGCAAATCGTTAGATTTATGGTAATATTACAAGTTGTACGTCGAATACAAGTGTAGGAATATTGCTTCCAGAATGAATAAAATTAAAGAAAAAACTGTGACACGCTCTGCGCATCCCCAGGAAACGCCGACAACGGCCCCTGAAATGGAAACCCAAGCCGTCGACCAAGCCCAGCCGGAAACCAATCCGCTAGCCTGGTTGACGCTCGAAGCCGTGCTGTATGGGCTGGTCATTGTAGTTGGCGTCAGCCTGCGATTGTGGCATTTAGGCAACTATCCGCTATCCGACAGTGAGGCGCAGCAAAGCCTGCTGGCCTTGCAGCTTTACAATGGCGACTTTATCCAATCAACCAGCTACAGTCCGCTTTTGGTTTCGGTCAATGGCCTGGCTTACCTACTTTTTCAAGACAGCGGCGCTACGGCGCGTCTGTCGTCGGTGCTGTTTGGTGTAGCACTCATGCTACTGCCGCTTACTTTGCGTCGGCAGCTTGGTTCGGCCACGTGCCTGATCGCCGCCGCCCTCTTTGCCATTTCACCCACCGTGCTCTTTCTCTCGCGCACGGTCAACAGTGAAATCGCTGTCGCTACCGGCGCGTTGATGATCTTCTCCGGCTTTTTCAACTGGAGCGAAGATGGACAACAGCGCTGGCTCTTTTTACTGGCCGGTGGCCTGGCCGTGCTATTAACCGCCGGCCCTCTGGCCTATTCAATTATTGTGGTTTTCGCCGTCGTGGTGCTCATCCGCTGGTCGGCCTTCAAAGCTTTGTGGCAGCAAGGGTTATCGCAAACGCATCTCGACAGCGACGCCTCAGAAAACAGCGAAGCCGACAGCGAAGAGACGCCGAACACCTTTACCCCAACCCTCCAACGGGCCGGTATCTTCTTTTTGGTGGCCTTGCTTCTCCTCTCGACCGCAGCCACCCTTAACCTGAGCGGCTTGAGCGTGACCACTAATCTGTTTGTCGACTGGTTGGGGCGCTTTAGCTTTCAACCGCGCCTCGACGGTGGCTTTAATGCTGTTTTCCTGCTGACACTTTACGAAATTCTCATTGTCATAGCCGGACTGGTCGGTCTGGCCTTTACCATACTCAGCCGCGATCTGCTCAAGCTCAGTTTAGCCGGTTGGTTCCTGGGAGCACTCCTACTCGACATGATCATGATGGGCCGCCCGACCGGCAGCGTGATCATCAGTTTGGTGCCGATGATCTGGTTAGCCGCTATGGCCCTCAGTATCTTGGCTGAAAATATACAAATCTGGGGTCATTGGGGCAACGAAGGCGTTATTCTGGCCTCCGGTGTAGTTATACTGGGCTTTGGCTATATCGGCCTCACCGGCTGGCTTGTTCGGGCTTGCGGAGCTGATGACCGCTTCTGCCAGTTGGCCTGGCTACAAACCGTGGCCGCGGTAGCGCTGTTCCTGGTTATCGTCTTCTTTTTCGGCTTTGTCCAAAACGACGCCGGTATTTCGCTGCGAGGGCTGGCAGTTACGGGAGCCGTCCTGGGCCTAATTCTTATGATTGGCTTCGGCTGGCGGCTCAATTACGGACCGCTCAAAAATCTAGCGTACCAACCTCTGGCCGGCATCCCGGCCTCGACCGAAATGCTCGACCTGGTCGACACCCTCTCGGAGGAGTCGCTTATCCGGGCCAGAGACAAGCGTATGATCGATATTACCTTGTCCGGCGCAACGCCGGGCCTACTTTGGCAACTGCGCGATTTCGAAAATATAACCCATACCGGCTCCATCGTCGAACCACCCGCCACTACGGCTGTTATCACCCTTACCGCCGACGATGAACAACCTAATCTTGGTGAGGCCTACATCGGCCAAGATTTCGCCCTAAATGCGGTCTGGTCGCCTGTCGGCCTGCCCGTCAAAGATCTCATCAACTGGCTCGTTTACCGCGAGACCACCCAACGCCCCCAACGCGGCAACCAAGCCATTCTCTGGCTACGCTACGGAACCGGCTAGGAAAATGAATTAATATCGTTGTAATTTGTTGACCCTAAATTGATAGAGAAATGTTTAAAAAAATAGTAATTCGTAAATAGTAATTGGTAAACAATAACGCTATATAAATCTCCAGCCTCTAAATCTCCAGTCTCCAATCTCCAATCTCCAATCTCCAATCTCCAATCTCTAATTACCAATCTCCAATTACCAATTACCAATACCACCCACCACGAGGGTTTTTGACCATGACCGTTAGAAGCAATACCATCCGACAAAAAACAAGTCTCGATACGCCCATCACCAGCCTCTTTGTACTTAACTGGGAGATCGTGCTCTATGTAACGCTCTTCATTCTGGCCCTGGTGACGCGGTTTTACGATCTGGGCGCGCGCGTTATGAGCCACGATGAGAGCCTGCACACGCTCTATTCGTGGAACCTGTACGCCGGCAAAGGCTACCAGCACGATCCGCTTATGCACGGCCCGTTCCTGTTCCACATCACCGCGCTGATATATTTCCTCTTTGGCGATAACGACTTCACCGCCCGTATCGCAACGGCCCTACTGGGTGCGATTTTAGTCATTTTACCTTATTGGTTCCGCCCCTGGCTGGGCCGGATCGGGGCGTTGTCAACCTCGCTGATGATTTTAATCTCGCCGGGGTTATTGTACTACAGCCGTTATATCCGCCACGACATCTTTGTCAGCGTCTGGACGGTCCTTATCTTCCTGGCCTTCTTCCAGTTTATGCGCACGCGCGGCACACGCTGGCTCTATATTGGGGCGGTGGCCGTGGCGCTTATGCTCTCGACCAAAGAGATATCGTATATCCACGGCTACATCGGCTTTTCATTCATCGCCGCCGCTTATCTGTGGGAAAGCCTGCCGAAAAATCGGCGTCTTACCGTAAACTACGTGCTGTTGGGTATTGTCTTTGTCCTGGTGGCGGCCAAGATCTATGTTCTCACCCAAGCCGGTGAACTGGCCGCCGTCGCCGAGGCTGAGGGCGAAGCATCGTCCTTTGCCATGGCCGAGCATATCGACACCCTATTCTTGATAGCCGGCCTTTTAATCGGCCTTCTCTTGATTCAACTCGGCGTAGATCGTACCAATCGGCCCGTGACGATGTTTGTAAAAAGTCTGCTGCCCCGGCGGCTCGATATCGGCAAAGCGGTCATTGCCGCCGTAGTAGTGTTTGTCGTGCTGCACACCACCTTCTTCTCGAACATCGGCGGGCTATACAGCGGCACCATCGGCGCTATCACCTACTGGCTCGATCAGCACGATGTTCAACGCGGCGGCCAACCCTGGTATTATTACCTCTTCCTTGTTCCGCTCTATGAGTTTCTGCCGGTTATCATCGGCCTTGTTGGCGGGCTGGTTTACCTTATTCGCCGCCGCTTCCCTGACCATAACGAACTGGAAGTGCCTACTGCCGCCGAGACCGAGACAGACGAAAACGCCACCGCTTATTGGCCTTCTGACGGCGGCACCTTTGCCATCTTCCTTATCTATTGGGCCTTTATCGCCTTTTCGGTCTACAGTTGGGCCGGTGAGAAAATGCCCTGGTTAACCGTCCACATGACGCTGCCGTTAATCTTCCTGTCCGGGCATGTCATTCAAACCGTTCTCGATAAATTCAACTGGGCCGAGGCGCGACAAAACGGCGGGCTGATGCTGGCGGGGGCGCTGCTGCTTATTCCGGCCGGCCTCATCGCCATCGGAACCTCGACTCCGTTCCAAAGCCAGTCGCTCCAGTCGATTAACGAAACGCTCCAATTTATCGCCGGGGTGATCGTGCTGCTGGTTCTGGCTGGTCTCATATGGACGTTTGGCCGCAGACTGGGGCGAAGCACAGCCCTACGGGTGGCCTTTATCACCGGCTTTTTATTTCTGGCGCTGCTGACCGTCCGTTTCACCTGGCTGCTCAACTACGTCAACTACGACTATGTCAACGAAATCCTTGTCTACGCC
Source organism: Anaerolineae bacterium (assembly GCA_020433805.1). GTDB lineage: Bacteria > Chloroflexota > Anaerolineae > 4572-78 > J111 > JAGRBY01. The sequence continues at coordinate 284 of JAGRBZ010000181.1, read as the reverse complement.
CACGCCTCACCCGATGTTAAGCTGGCCCTCAATCAGATCGATGAAATCTCGCGGCGCACCGTCGGCGATAAGATGATCCGCGTAGCCTACGATAACGATTCAACCTGGCCGCTGGAATGGTACATGCGCGAATATCCCAACCGTGTCTACTACGGCGAAAACCCCACCCGCGAGGCGCTCGACTCGCCCGTTGTAATTGTCGGCTCGGCCAACGAAAGCAAGGTCAAGCCCTATCTGGGCGATCAATACACCCGCTACAACTACCGGCTGGTCTGGTGGCCGGT
>JAGRBZ010000180.1 GCA_020433805.1 Anaerolineae bacterium | reverse complement strand
CACCTTGGGTGCTCGCGACTTGCTTTTTAGTCCGGTTCGTCCACCTTGCTGATATCGTTTCAGGGTTTGATAGAACCATCCGCGGCTGCGTCCTACGGCCCGACAGATGTCGCTGACTTTCAGACCCTGTAAATACATATCGATGGCCTCATTCCGGCGAACTTCTCCTTCATCCTGACTGTCTGCTTTACGCATCTCGTTCATACTGACCTCCTATTTTTCTTGTCAGTATGAACTGTATACTATCTGCTGCGACTTATTCCTTTGTAAATGTTCAATATCTGCTGCGACTTATTCTGTTTAATATGTGCTGCGACTCACCAACTACGCACTACGCACTACGTTTTATGAATCGTTGTGGCGAAAAACTAATGACACTAACGTAATTCGTAAATGGTAAATCTTATTCAGGATCGCACATTAGGAAAATACGGTAAAAAATCTGTTTAATCCTGCGCATCTGTGTTCTTATATCAGTCCTCTATCATCGCGGCGAAAAATCAAAGATACCAACGATATGGAACAATCTAGTAAATTGTTCTACGCTCGGCGTAAGTCCTATTATTATCACGCAATTCGTGATATAGTCTAAAAATGTAATTGTAGAGAATGCTCATAAAAGATTGATTATTTCGGGTCTCGCACCAGATAGTCCTTACTGGTCAATAACTTAACGCTCGTTAGCCTTTTTCCCTATTTTCTACACGTTCTACAATCCTCAAGTCTGTACAAATAGTTAGTTTTTGTCAAAAGTCTGTCTACACATAAGTTTTTAATTCATCCCCACAAATCCAACAAACAGTGATACACTATAACCGTTCCAAAAATTTTTCATCCAAAAAATCTTTCACTGACGAAGGAGTAACACTATGTCGTACGATGTCAATGCTAAACAAAATTACAACCATTCCGCCGGCCAACTCAGCGAAACTGCCTCTGATGTGCTGGTAAAGTTGGGCGGTAAACCCTCCGATAAAAACAATCCGGCTAAAGGCCAACTGGAAGCTGTCTTTAATAAAAAGGTTAAAGACCGCGCCTTGCCTAATCGCTGCCAGGTTATGGTTAAGATTAAGCCGGGATCAGATAATAGCGCTCTGCTTATGGCTAAAGTTTTCCCCGTTGACCCAATGGGTAACAAGCTCACCTTTGGCGTTCGCGGTGATGCAGCCCAAGTGGTTATGGATACATTTTTGGCCGAACTCCAATCAACTCTCGGGTAATCAAAAATTACAATAGTAAAGTTTTGTAACAGTTATCCTAGCCGAAGTCATTCTAATTCAATCACACATTTTATTATTTTGTGATACACTAGAATGCGTGAGCAAAGGTGCTACGAGATTTATGACAACGCTGACTCTTCAACAAAAAAGATTATTACATCTTCTCCTTAATGCGGATGATCCGGTATCGGCCTCTGAATTGGCCGAACAGACCAATCTTTCGCCGCGTCAGGTAACGTACCGGTTGAAGCCGGTTAAAAGTTGGCTGACCGAGCACGATATCCGGCTTAAATCCGTCCCCGGAGTCGGCATGACGCTCGACTGTTCCGTCGACCAACGTCAAAACCTTTTACGCAATCTTGATAACCAATCTGATTTTCAAGTTGTTTTAACTGCCGGACAACGACAGCAGTTGTTTGCTCTCGTACTTCTTTCTATGTCTGAACCGCTCATTCTCAACTGGCTGCAACATACTGCTGCCGTATCGCGCACCACTGTCCTTAAAGATTTAGACATCATCGAACCGTGGGCCAAAGAGTTTGGTCTGGAACTGATCCGCAAGCCCAACTACGGTATCGAGTTCAGAGGTAGCGAGTCGGCTCGCCGGCAAGCCCTGGCCGCATTGGCCTGGGGCGATACCCCGTTTGAAGATGATTTGCTGCAAATGGCCTTTGGCACCGGCTTAACCTTTGCATTCAAAGACAACACCTCCCTGCCGATTATCGAACGGGCCATCCAAATTCTTAACCAGTGGGATACCCAAACGGCTTTCGAGTGGGTTGCCTATGCCGAAGCCCAATTGGGCGGCCGCTTTACGGATAATGCGGCACTTCATCTAGCCCTGGCTTTAGCCATCCAGACGCAGCGAGCCAAAAACGGATTTTACTTTAACTGTGCTCCAGATACGCTGGCCTGGCTGCAAGCGCAAAAAGTATGGGGCGTTGCCTATGAAGTCGGCCAACTGATGTGGCCTGATGATGCCCGTGGCTTGGTCAATGCCGAAGTAGCGGCCATCGCCATGCATCTGTTGTCCGGGCTGCGGCATCACCTGTGGCTGCGCGATCTGGAAATCGACCCGACCCTGACCAATCTCATTGAACTGTTGATGGCTGAGGTGGCGATGGCGTTTTCTACACCCGGCCTACGGCACGATACACCTTTGCGCGATGGTCTTGTGGCCCATATCATCCCGTCGTTTATGCGCCAGCGCTTTGGGTTGTGGACCCCGCCCACCTGGCCGGCTGAACAACTACCGCCTCGCTACAAACGCGAGTACTACATTGCCAACGAATTAGCCAAGATAGTTACCAAACACACCGGCGTTGTTTTACCCGATGATGAGATAGCGACTCTGGCTGCCCTTTTGCGGGCTGCTTTTATCCGCGAAGGAACCAGCCAGCCGAAGCGCGTGTTTATCATCTGCCCCAGTGGTTTGGCGACGTCGCAACTGCTGGCCGCGCGGCTTAAGGCGCGCTTCCCTAGTTTAGATATTCGAGGCGTGCTTTCCATTCGCGAATTGACGCTGGAACGCGTTGCCTCGGCTCAATTGCTCATTTCGACTGTACCGGTTCAATCACCCCGTTCCACACTGGACGTGATCAAGGTTCACCCGCTCTTGTTACCAGAAGATATTGATGCAATTACACACTGGCTGTCGTAATGGATAACTGGAATTTATTGCAAAGAAAGGAGGTGCTATTGGTTAGGAATATTATTAACCCAAATTAAAGAGACACCGTCGATGACTTGGCGGTCCAACGGTGCCTCTCAAACAAAAGGTAAGGGCATAAAGCCCCACTGCGCCTCCATTATACCTTGCTTGTGCTTTAGGTTCAAGGGGTAGCAGCCCACAAATTCAAAATTTCACAAATTTCATACCTACACTTGATTAATAAGCCGATTTGCATTGATGAATAACGGCTTTCCAAAGGAGGATTTTTAAAATGCAAGAACGAGTCCAAAGATTTGGTGGTTTCCTGGCGGCGATGATTATACCCAATTTGGGGGCGTTCATTGCCTGGGGTTTGATTACCGCTATGTTTATCCCCACCGGCTGGATTCCCAACGAAAAGTTTTCTGAACTTGTTGGCCCGATGATCACCTACTTGTTACCCCTATTGATCGGTTTTGCCGGTGGTCGCTTAGTGTATGATGTTCGAGGTGGTGTGATCGGTGCGGCCGCCACGATGGGGGCGGTTGTTGGTGCGGACGTGCCAATGTTTATCGGCGGGATGGTTATGGGGCCGTTGGGCGGTTGGTTAATGAAGAAGGTCGACCAACTCCTGGAAGACAAAATCCCCTCCGGTTTTGAGATGCTGGTCAACAACTTCTCGGCGGGTATTCTGGCTACCATATTAGCCTTGTTAGCTCAGATTGCGGTTGGTCCGTTGGTTCAAGGCTTATCCGACATCATGGGTGCCGGCGTTGATTTTCTTATCGCGAATCGTCTGTTGCCCCTGGCCGACCTCTTCATCGAGCCGGCTAAAGTGCTGTTCCTCAACAACGCCATCAACCACGGTATTTTGGCCCCATTAGGTGTTATCCAGGTGGAAGAACAGGGCTACTCGATCCTGTTCCTGCTGGAAACCAACCCCGGCCCCGGTCTGGGTCTGCTGCTGGCGTTCTGGTTTATGGGTAAAGGGATGGTCAAACAAACGGCTCCTGGTGCTGCTATCATCCATTTCTTCGGTGGTATTCATGAAATTTACTTCCCCTACGTATTAGCCCACCCGATTATGATCGTCGCTCTATGGGCCGGTGGTATTCTGGCCGACCTGTGGTTTGTGATTATGGATGCCGGTCTGGTTGCGACACCGTCACCCGGTTCGATCTTTGCCTATCTGGCCGTTACCCCGGTTGGCAAGCACTTCGCTGTCTTTACTGGTGTGCTAATTGCAGCAGCCGCCTCATTCGTGGTCGGCTCCGCCATACTGAGACTCTACCCGGTTAAAGACATCGAATCAGAAGAAGATGTTGAAGATTGGGACTGGGACGACGAAGAAGAAACCGAATTTGGCGGCGCCGCAGCTCCGGCCAGCTAGATGAATACGCTCGTATCGGAACTCAGTTTCGGTACGCAATTAGGTGTCCAAACTCTTGTGGTTTTAGAAATTAATTGGGGAATTACAAAACTAGCTTTGTGACTCCGGTACGTGCCTTATTAATTTGTTGATTTACAACAGTTTGGACACCAGTCAATACTATAAGTTGTTATAATTCATAGAAGAATTTACCAAAGGAGAAACTATCATGGCAAAGTCAATTTCGGCCTCTGAGGTCAAAAAAATGGTCGTAGCATGTGAGGCGGGTATGGGCTCGAGCTTAATGGTTACCAACAAACTCAAGAAGAAAGTAAAGCAGGCCAAACTTGATATTTCCGTATCCCACACCCCGGCTCGCTCCATTCCGCAAGATGCTCAAGTTGTTTTTGTTCACAAAGGTCTGGCCAAGTTAGCGTTAGAAAAAGCACCGTGGGCCGTTGTTATTCCCTTCGATAACTTTATGAACATTCCCGCGTTTGATAAAGTGATTAGCGCTATCCAGAGTGATGGCGAGATTAAAGGAATAGGAAAATGAGCATCATCAGCCCAGAGACCATCCAATTAAATGCCAAAGCCGGCAGTAAAGAAGAAGCCATCCGTATGGCCGGCGAACTGTTGGTAAAAGCCGGTCACGTTACGGCCGAGTATGTTGATGGCATGCTGGCCCGTGAAGAAACCATGTCCACCTACATCGGCAACGGCGTTGCCATTCCGCACGGCCAGTTTGAGAACAAAGCCGCTATCAAAAGCACCGGTATTTCGGCTGTACAGTTTTTAGACGGCATCGAGTGGGAAGAAGACGAAGTTGCCTATCTGGTCATTGGCATTGCCGCTGTGGCTGATGAGCATGTGGAGGTCTTGACCAACCTGGCCGAAGCGATCGAAGAGCCGGAAGATGCTGAACAGTTGATCCATTGTACCGATCCCATGGAAATTGTCGAAAGGCTCAGCCGTCCTCAAGAAGAATCCGAGTTGGCTTAAGGGCCGCCGGATAAGAGAGACGAATCATGAAAGAACTTGATCTCATTGTACCCAACCCAACCGGACTGCACGCCCGACCGGCTAAGGTTTTTGTGAAAACCGCTAAACAGTTTAAGGCCGATATCCGGGTCAAGCACGGATCGAAAAAAGTCAATGCGAAAAGCGTTATCTCTGTTCTAACCCTGGGTGTTGAAATGGGGGGAACCATCTCTATTGTAGCCGATGGCCCCGATGAAGATGAAGCGCTGGCCGTACTTAAAGATGCCGTCGAAACCGGCTTGGGTGACGATCTGTCGGTCGGTCACGCACCGGCTCCTAAGCCTGAAAAGGCCAAAACCAACGGTCAGGTTGACGCGGCTCCTGCCCCTGCTTCGGCTCCTCCACCACCGGTTGCCAAACAGACGCCCGCTTTAAGCGGCGATAAAATTGTACGCGCTATTCCGGCTGCGGCTGGTATCGCCATTGGCCCGTTGCATCAGTTCAAACATGCCGAAATCACCATCGAGGAAACTGCTGCCGATCCCGAAACCGAGAAGTCCCGCCTGGAAAAAGCTATCGATGCCGCTCGAACTGAACTTGAAGGCGTGCTCGAACAGGTCAAAAAACAACTGAGCGGTAGTGAATCGGAGATATTCGAAGCCCATCTGGAAATCTTGGATGATCCCGAACTAAAGGAAGCCGCTGTCGATAACATCAACAACGGCCAAAGTGCCGGACATGGCTGGCAAGCGGCGGTTGAGTCGGTGGCTTCTACCATGGCCGCACTGAAAGATGAGACATTGGCCGCCCGTGCGGTAGACTTTCGCGATGTGGGCAATCGGGTACTGCGTGCCCTCAGCGGCGGCGGTCAAGCCGGCCCTGAACTACCCGATCACTCCGTCATCCTTATCGCTAACGACTTAACGCCTTCCGATACGGTTGCCCTTAACCCCGGTCAAGTACTCGGCTTCTGTACGGCCATCGGTGGGGCCAACGGTCATACGGCCATTTTGGCCCGCGCGATGGGAATCCCGGCTATGGTTGGCGCCGGTGAAGATATCTTTAACTTGGAAAACGGCGTTATGGCCATCCTCAACGGCGATACCGGCACGCTGACCATTTCTCCTGACGAAGAAGCATTGGCCAAAGCCAAAGGCATTCAAGAAGAGCACGAAGCCCGTAATGCCGCCGAACTGGCTGCTGCCAAAGAACCGGCCATCACCAAAGATGATCACCGGGTTGAAGTTGTGGCCAACATCGGTGACGTCAAAGAAGCACGGAAGGCCATGGATTTTGGAGCCGAAGGCGTCGGCCTGCTGCGCACCGAATTCCTCTTCCTTGAGCGCGACAAGGCACCGACCGAAGATGAGCAGTTTGAGGTCTACCGCGACATCCTGTTGGCGCAGGAAGGCCAACCCGTTATCGCCCGCACGCTCGACGTGGGCGGTGATAAACCGCTGGCCTACCTGCCTGTCGATGAAGAGGAGAACCCCTTCTTGGGGCAGCGTGGAATTCGCCTGTGTCTGGCCCGGCCCGAACTGCTGCGCACCCAACTGCGTGCTCTGCTGCGAGCCTCATCGTACGGACGACTGCGCATCATGTTCCCGATGATCACCACCTTTGAGGATTGGACTGCTGCCAAACGTATGGTAGCCGAGATCCAAAACGAACTCAGAATGGGGCCGGTCGAGTTGGGCATCATGATCGAAGTTCCGGCGGCGGCGTTGCTGGCTCCGGCCTTCGCCCGTGAGGTCGATTTCTTCTCTATCGGCACCAACGACTTGACCCAGTACACGCTGGCCATGGATCGCACCAACCCGGCTCTCTCTGAGCAAGCCGACGGTCTCAACCCGGCGGTTCTCAGTTTAATCGACCGGACGGTGAAAGCCTCGCACAGCGCCGGAAAGTGGACCGGCGTCTGCGGCGAACTGGCTGCCAATCCCATTGCCGTGCCTATCCTGGTTGGCCTGGGCGTTGACGAGTTAAGCTGCAGCGTACCGGCTATCCCGGCCGTAAAAGCGCAAGTTCGCACCCTGGCCCGCTCCACCGCCGAACATCTGGCGGCGCAAGCACTCGCCTGCGCCACCGCCACCGAAGTTCGACGCACGGTTGAGAGTTTGTTGTAAACGTAGAGAAATGTGAAGTTAGAAATTAGGAGTGAGCATCCTCAGATACAAACGGCGTAACAATACCGTTTCGACATCTGAGGATGTCTTGCACCTTCATAATAATGAACCGTCTTTGCCTTGTAAGTCGTAACACAACACGCCAAAGACAAAAGGATTCACCACAAAGGGCACAGAGAAGGCTCAAAGATCGCAAAGAAAAATCTCTGTGATCTCTGCGCCTACTCTGTGTCCTCTGTGGTAAAAATGCTCGCGTATGAGGCAGATTTACAACTCAAACAACATAAAGGAGTTGGGTAACCGCCCTCTTCCCTATCAGATAAACGCTATTAACTCTATAAACCTCATAAACTCCACGAACTCCATTAACTCCACCAACTCCACAAACTTTACTTAGAATGTAAGTACTGAAAAGGAGAACTCATGTCTTCTAAATATGAAACCTATCGCTCGTCCGAAGCGCCCATACCCGGCGATACCTGGGCCTGGAATATGTACGGCCCCGGTGTTGAAAGCATTGGCCGCTCCGGCGAGCCGGAACAATTCCCCATTCCCGAACCCGGCCCCGACCAACTGCTGGTTCGGGTCGATGCCGTGGGAATGTGTTTTTCTGACGTTAAGCTGATTAAACAAGGCGGCAACCACCCCAAACTGTACAACCGCGACCTGGCCAACAACCCCACCCGCCTGGGCCACGAAGCCGCCCTGACCATTCTTAAAGTGGGCGAAAACCTACAAGACATATACAGCCCCGGCCAACGCTTGGCGGTTCAGCCCGACATTTACGACGCCGAAGGCAAAAGCACGGCCTACGGTTACACCATCCCCGGTGGCCTGATTCAATACCACCTGGTTGGCCCGGAAGTCCTCAACGCTAACGGTAAATCATACGTGCTGCCTGTGCCGCCCGAAGGTCTGGGCTACGCCGAAGCTGCCTTGACCGAGCCGTGGGCCTGTGTCGAAGCCGCTTACACCCAGCGCCGCCGCCTATCGCCCAAAGATGGCGGTAGTATGTGGATTATCGGTCAACCCGGTGATACCACCGAATACCAATTCTCCGAAGGGCTGGATATGCCGAGCATGATTGTGCTGACCGACGTACCGCCTTCAGTTAAAGCGTTGGTTGAGGAGCAAGCCAAAGAGCGCAATATCAATGTCATCGAGCGCAACGGGCTAACCCCCGCCGATTTCCCCACGCTCAAAGCCGAAGTCACCGATGGTGCCGGTTTTGATGATGTCGTCGTGCTCGATCCCCGTTCGTCGGAAGCCACCGCCGAAGCGGCCAAGCTGATCGCCCGACGCGGTACTTTTAATATGATCGGGCAGAAACCGCTCGATGGTCTGGCCCAGGTCGATGTAGGACGCATCCACTACGATTACACCGCCTACGTCGGCAACACCGGCCCCGAAATCTCCGCCTCATACGGCGAGGCCCACAACCGCGCCGATCTGCGACCCGGCGGTACGGCGGTCTTTGTCGGCGCGGGTGGTCCGATGGGCCAGATGCACGTCCAGCGCGCCATCGAACTGCCGGACGGTCCCAGCCTGATTATCGCCACCGACGTCAACGACATGCGGCTGGAAGCACTGGCCGATGGCTTTTCCGGCCTGGCCGAAGCCAACCAAACCCGACTGACGACCTTCAACCCGCAAAACGCCGATGAGTCGCTGCGTGACTATGTTATGCGGCTGACCGACAACCAGGGCGCGGATGATGTGATTGTCTCTGTCCCGGTAGCAGCGGTGATGACCGAAGCCGCCACGCTGATGAAATCGGATGGCATGCTGGTCTTCTTCGCCGGGGTTCCCAACGGCACCTACGCGCCGCTCGATTTGAGCATGATTTATCTACACAATGCCCAATACACCGGCACGTCCGGCTCGGCTCTGGAAGATCAGGCCACGGTTATCTCTAAAACCCTGGAGCATAAGCTGTCGCCCAACCGCTCGGTGGCGGCCATCGGCGGGATGGAAGCCGCCCGCGATGGGGTGGAAGCGATGATGGAAGGCCGCTATCCCGGCAAAGTGGTTATCTTCCCGCAGGTTAGCGGTTTACCGTTGACCGGCGTGGATGAGTTGGAAGAAAAACTGCCGGAGGTGGCCCAAAAGCTGGCCCCCGGCGGCGTTTGGACCCCGGAAGCCGAAGCGGCGCTGATTGAAAAGTTCTGGAAATCATCATGATCTACACCGTCACCCTCAATCCAGCCTTAGATCGGGAATTAGCCGTCCATGCCATTGCATTCGATGCTGTCCTGCGGGCTTCGGCGTTGCGGGTCGACTACGGTGGCAAGGGGTTCAATGTGTCCCGCGCCCTCAAGGCGATGGGCACCGAAAGTGTAGCGGTCGGCTTTGTTGGCGGGCCGACCGGGCAGCGCATTGCTGACGGTCTGGCCGGTCTGGGCATCGCCACCGATTTTGTGGAAATCAGCGGGGAGACCCGCACCAACGTCAGCATCGTCAGCGAGACCGAGGCTCATCACATCAAAGTCAACGAGGCCGGGCCGACCATCACCGCCGCCGAAACCGAGGCGCTGCTCGACAAAGTCCGCGCTTTGGCTACCGATGACGACTGGTGGGTGCTGTCAGGCAGCCTGCCGCCCGGTATGGAGCCATCAATCTACGCTGAACTGGTTGAGATTGTGCAACGGGCCGGAGCCAGGGCTGTACTGGATACCAGCGGCGCACCCCTGCGCCACGCCTGCGAGGTACGGCCCTACCTGGCCAAGCCCAACGCCTTCGAGGCCAGCGAGCTAACCGGCCAGCCGGTCTCCACCACTGAGGAAGTCGCCGCCGTAGCCCGAACGATTCACGCTATGGGCGTACCGAATGTGATGATCTCGTTGGGGAAAGACGGAGCACTGCTGCACGACAGCTCACAAACGTGTGTGGCCACTCCGCCCGCTATCGCGGAAGCCAACCCCATCGGGGCCGGCGACTCGTCGGTGGCCGGGCTGGTGTGGGGCCTGAGCCAGGGCCTCGCCTGGCCTGACGTGCTGCGTTGGAGTATGGCCTGCGGGGCCGCTGCCGCCAGCCTGCCCGGCACCGCTGTCGGCTCGCGTGAGTTGGTGGGCCAGATGACTCAGCGCGTGCGGGTGGAAGTGATTTAAGAAGTAAAGAAGACCTGACAGGTTTTCAACGATACCGTTCGGCGCAAGTGATGGCCGAAGGGATTTGAATGTACTCCTATCGGAGCCTTGTAAAACCTGTCAGGTCTGGTCCTTGCATCTCACTCCCCCCTCAACTCCCGTAATGTTGCCTCATCAAAAGGATTGCGACCGGCTTCTAGCGTGCTAATCCATTCGTTGGTCCGTTTCCCCAATCTCCATAAATGCGTGGATATAACCAAACTACCCAACGTTTCAAAGCTTGTGAGCAAAGCCGCCTCGTTCTGTAACGTAAAATTTCCTCAACAAAAATTTAAGAAAACTTCAATTCTTTCCGCATATTCTTCTACAGCTTCTACACGTACAATGGGAATAGATTGAAAAGATTTTTATCATCAATTTAGCACACTCAAAAAAACTCAAAAAGTTAGACGATCCCAGTTGCTACCTTACAAGCAAGATAATTAGGGTTTCCGAATTTACCTTATTTTGTCAAAAGGATGTCGAAACCCTGGAACTCCTTAAAGGATAGCAGTTTGTATTAAATAGTAACCCATTATTTGGGCCGTAATACCTCAAATTTAAATGATTTTATCATTATTTATAATAAGGAGATTTTACAAATGAACATCGTTATGGATACCCCCCAAGTTACATTACGCGTTTACCCCGAGAAAAAGATGGTCTATCATGAAATGCACAAGTTTGCTTTTGGTGAGTCATTCCAGGATCTGTTGATAAAAGGGGCCGAGGCTTTTGAAAAGTATGGTTGTACAAAATGGTTGTCTGATGACCGAGGCAACTCAGCCACCCGGCCCGAAGATGTTGAATGGGCACAGGCCGTTTGGGAACCTCGCATTTTAAGAGCCGGTTGGAAGTATTGGGCCATCGTCATGCCGGAAAAAGTTATCGGCCAAATGAGTATGAAACGATTAGCAGCACGCTATAATCAAATGGGAGTAACCGTTGAAGCTTTTAGTGATCCACAAAAAGCGATGGCCTGGATTGAGCGGCAATAGCATTTTCGTTTGTCGTTAGCCCTTTAAGAACGGGCGCGTAAAGCGGTTGCAACGCGCTTTAATCTTCAAAGAAGCTGAACCGCTCGATGTTAAGAACGCTAAGATTTCTTGTATGAAATTTTAGCAGATTTAGCATCGAGCGGTTTTTTGTTTGTCTTGGCGATAGATATCGGTGGGTGTAATTAAAGGTGATGTGGTAAGGTTACCATACCTTGCCAAACGTTTCAGTATCATTTGTTAAACATTTTCTGAGCGTCGAATGCGTGATAGCGAGACGTTGGTGATGCCTAAATAGGTGGCTAAATGGTAATCGGGCAGACGGGCGACAATCTGGGGATAGGCCCTTGAGAACTTTTTGAAGCGCTCGGCGGCGGAGAGCAGAAGAAAATCGTGTTCGCGCAAAAATTTCTGCTCGACCAGCGTTTCGGCAAACGGCAGGGCAAATTTCTCCCATTGGTTATGTTGGTGGAGAACATCATAGAGCGTTTGGAATGGACAGGTTAAAATCGTGGCATCTTCTACGGCGGCGACGCTAAAAAGGCTGTCTTCATCGCGGTCGTGCGGGGCAACGGGCCATATACAGTGGCCTTCCCAAAAAAAAGCTTTGTTCGATTCGCGGCCTTCCAGATCGGTGTAAAAAAGCCGAATCAGACCGCGATGGATGTAGAACAGTTTATCCCAACGCTGACCGGCCTGCAGCAAAAACATTTTGCGGGAATAATGCTTAAAGCTGACCACATCGAGCAGCGGTTGTAACGCTTCGGTCTCAATCGCGATGTGATGAAAGACGCGTTCTCTAAATTCGGCGAGTTGGTGGGGATTAGGGGACATTTATGGTTCTTTCTGTATAGGGTAGCTTGATGGTGCAGATATGCTTCTGTCGTAGCTCTAAAAGGTGATGGTCACTTGCATAGGCTACCGATAATAAGCGACTGGTTAGTTTAAGCAACGGTAGCGTTGACAGGTATTATGCCATAGAGGTAGGGGAGGGACAAGCCTGTTCTTCCCCTACCCGGAAACGCAGGAACATCTTCTGTCGGTGAACAACATTGCCCTATGATAGGAATTCATGTACAGTAATGGCGAATTAAATGCGATTTTCTAGAGTAAGTAAACCAGGGTCAAACAAGTGAACCCCTTAAGGCGATTATTACCCGTTGCACCATTGTTGAAAATCTGTGGTTTAGCAAAAAGTAAATGAGGAGGAGTTTCAATGACGAAATACCTTTATTTAGTACAACATGGTTTAGCAAAATCGAAGGATATTGATCCCAATCGCTCTCTGGCGGATCAAGGTCAGCGCGAGACGGAATTAATGGCAGAAATGGCCGCTAAGTTAGAATTGACGATCGATGAAATCCGCCATAGTGGCAAGGCCCGGGCCGAGCAGACGGCGGCTATCTTTGGCCGGGCGCTGTCGATCCAAGATAAGGTGACCACCGTGTCCGGGTTAGGACCTATGGATGATGTCAAGCCAGTGGTCAACGCAATCATGGAGGACGATCGGTCGGTTATGCTGGTTGGTCACCTACCCTTTATGGGGCGATTGGTCGGTTATTTAGTCAGTAGCGATGATAACGCTACTCCGGTTGCGTTTCGCAATTCCGGCATCGTATGTTTAACTCCGGAAGGTCAGAATTGGAACGTGGTCTGGCAATTAATACCCGGTGGTTAGAATAATTAAGGAAGGAGTAACATGGCGGCAAAGAACGATATCACCGTCTTCATCTCAAGACGCGACTCGACTTGTGATGAGTGCGGGGATGCGTTGGGGCGTCCGGCCTGGATTACGCTCGATGAAGATAAAAAGGCGCTGTGTTTGTCCTGTTCCGACCTCGATCACCTGGTCTATTTGCCGGCCGGTGACGCGGCCCTGACCCGGCGGTCACGTAAGCATTCAACGTTGAGTGCGGTTGTGGTAGAGTGGAGTAGGCGGCGGAAGCGGTACGAGCGTCAGGGCTTGCTGGTGGAAAGCGCCGCGCTGGAGCAGGCCGAGCAGGAATGTCTGGCCGACAGCGACATCCGAGAGCGACGCCGGGAGCGGGATGCCGTCCGGCGGGCGGAGCAAGATCGGCAGTATATCGAAGCGTTTGCCGGGCGGGTGCGGGAGCTGTTTCCCAACTGCCCGCCGGGGCGCGAAGAGACAATTGCCGAGCACGCCTGCCTGAAGTATAGCGGTCGGGTGGGGCGCTCGGCTGCGGCCAAAGACCTGGATGATCAAGCGGTGCGTCTGGCCGTTATCGCCCACATCCGCCATGTTGAAACGGAGTACGACTCGCTGTTGGCCGGTGGTACTGCTCGCCGGCAAGCGCGGCAGGCGGTGGAATCAGCGATTGATAGCGTGCTGAGCCGCTGGCAAAGCTAATCCACAATATTTTTATAGCTCAATGACCCTAAATTGCTTGCGGTTTCTCAATTAAAAAGTGGCTCGAACGTTCGAGCCACTTTTTGTTGATTCTAGGCTGCGTATAGGATTTGATCTTAAACCTGAGGCCCCTCATCGGTAGATGGAATAATGACGGGTGGTTCCGGTGCCGGTTGCGGTTGGGGCGGTTCGGGAGTAGATTGGGGCGGCTCCGGTGATACAGCCGGTGTTTCAGGTTCCAAATCATCTTGCGGTGGGTCACTTTCCGTTGCAGGCACTACTGCCGGCTCTAAGTCGGGTGCGGACTGTTCTGGTTCGATGATTTCGGGGGCGGCCTCGACGGCAGGTGCGGCCGGCATTTCAGGAACGAACACCTCAGCCGCCGGGTGAATGCCGGTCATATCAACGTATTGAGCCGGCCCCAGTGTCGCTACGTAGGCTTGTAATTCGTAGGCTCCGATGCTGTTGGCCAGGGTGCCGGTATTGAGATCCCAACCCCAGAACAGGCTATCTTCCGGCTTTTCGTAGTAGGATAGAACTTTGCCGGGCTTGAAGATTTGGCCGACATGAGGTGGGCGCATGCCAACCAGATTGTATGCCGACCAGATATTTTGTTGAACCATTTGGTAACCCTGGCTCCGTTGGCCGTGATGGCGGAAGGTGTGATCGGTGCGCAGACCCTGGCGAGCCAGTTCCATATTAACTCGGCGGGCTGTGTCGATGCACTCACCGCGTTGATCTTCGTTCCATTCCTTGGCCATTTCCTCATCAAAAATCCAGGCTTGCTCCGGCAGGTAGTAGCTTTCATTTTCCCAGCCACCCCAGTAGACAACTTCGTGATAGCCGGGCCGTTGGCAGTAGGCAATCATGCTGACATTCGGGATGCCAACCAGGTTGACCCCCGGTCGAGCGCCATCGTGGCGACCATAGGGAAATTGCTGGGCTACGGAGGTGGTGCCGTAGCTGAGGGTGAGACCATCGACCACGACATCGCCACGGATGTGGTCGTTGCCGAGGTCGGGGTCGGGCAGGCGATGGTAGTCCAGGTGAAACTCGAAGTCGTGCTCCACACGACCATCAACCGGCATCAGCCAGTAGTCGGGGTGGTGGAATTTCATATCATCGTACAACCCTACAAAGAGCGACGTTTCAGGATAGGCCAGTTGGGCCTGATAGCTAAAGCCGGGTGTGGCTTCGAAGGACAAGGTGGAGTTGGCAGTTGGTCCGGCGACGACGTGCCCGTTCTGGTCGATGAGGCGGTAGTGATACAGCCCGACTTCGGCAAAGGTGTAATCGAGCGTTGTCGTCTCAGTGATGGGGTAGGTCAGCCAATCGACCGGAACCCAGGCAACGTCTTGGCTGCTATCGGTCACACTGTAAATGGCGACCAGACCGGGTCGGTCAAAGGTCAGTGAGACATTGGCAATGCCGTTAGCATCGTAGTTGATCCGGCGTTGCTCGTTGCCGTAGATAAGCAGATCGCTACCATGCGCCGGACCGTTTACTTCAATCTCAAAGTTGTACTTGTGTTCGAATGGTTGGTCTAAAGGATGTATCCAGCGGGTATCCTGACTATTCATCTTTTGGAAGATGCGGGCTTGCTCAACGCCGTAGCGATAGGCGATGAGTTTAGTCACGCCGTCGCTGAAGGTGTAACCGGCTCGACTGTCGCCGGTGACGAGTTGGTTAAAACCATTGTCATAGAAGATGCTGGAGGTAACATCCTCGACTTCTTGGCCGTTAAAGCGGTAGACAATATCGGCTTGCCGGCCATTAACATACTCAGCATTATACATGATGCTGCGAGTCATATCGAAATATTCCTTGCCAGGCTCCAGGTAGGGCGTGTGATTTCCAAAGGCGACCGCACCGACAAAATCTTGGTACTGGCCACAAGCGGGGCAGGGATCTTTTACTTCAACTTCCAAAAAACAGTCCTTGCCACCGAGCCACGTTTCTTCTGACTGAACTTTAACTTCAAACTGAACCCAATATTGGCCGGGATTGGTGGGAAAA
Source organism: Anaerolineae bacterium (assembly GCA_020433805.1). Taxonomy (GTDB): domain Bacteria; phylum Chloroflexota; class Anaerolineae; order 4572-78; family J111; genus JAGRBY01. The sequence continues at coordinate 570 of JAGRBZ010000180.1, read as the reverse complement.
TTGACGATGACCGGAAACTCACTGAAAGATGTTAGATCAGCCGGTTTTGTGAGGGCAAAATTACTCTTTGCTTGCCAATCAATGACGGGTATGGCGTTGTACTGTTCATCTCTAGCGCCCAATTCTTTAACCAAGATTTCGCTTTGATTGGTTTTGTCGGTTGTCATCGAGCAGCTTGCCACGGTCACTATGAACGTAAATTGGAACTCACAGCCTTCGGTTACCCAAGGACCATTCCCAGATCGAACCTGAGCTTGATACCTGACGTTAGGCATGGCTAAGAAGGATAAGCGGTTGGTGTTTCCGGTGACCATAGGCCGGCCGTCGCGCAAGCGGATAATGCGGTACTGGTCGGCATTTTCGGCGTTGATGGAGACTTGGACAGATTCGCCTTCGGGATCGATTTGATCTTTGTCCAGAGTTATACTCTTGCAGATAGATACGAGGGGTGTAGCGGAAAACTGGAATTCACAGTTTTCGGTCGTCCAAGGGCCGTTTTCGGATCGAACCTGCGCTTGATATTCCACTTCAGGGTGGGCAAAGAAGGATAAGCGGTTGGTGGTTCCGGTG
>JAGRBZ010000017.1 GCA_020433805.1 Anaerolineae bacterium | reverse complement strand
CTTAATTTTCGGCCTTGGATTTACAAGCCCATCCAACTCAATCTTTTTGTTGATTTTTAATCGGTATAATGTCTATTGGATGTTTAAGTTCAATCTGTATTTAGTGCCAATAAGCATAATTTAGAAACCTGGAACTTGTAATGAACCGAATCATTCTATGTACTATAACTTTTATAAGCTGGGGTGTCCTTTCCAGTTGCACAATGGTGATTAGTAGTCAGCCGCAACAAACAGATGCGTCATTGTCCGCTGTAGAACAGATAATTACTCCCTATGAGACTTCGACTACTACACCTACTCAAGTAGCTATAGATATCCCCTTAACTATTACTGCCAGCGCAACTTTGGATCAACCCGAAGAAACGTCTACGTCAGACCAAACAGATGTTTCTCTTTCACCTACCATCACACTATCTGTAACATCTATCTCACTGACAGCTACTTTAACTAGCACACCGCAAAAAGTTACCAATTTGACTGCTGCTACACCAACTATTCTTGCCTCAATGTCCACTCCCACTCTCTCTCCTGCACCTGCTACTGTATCAACTGAAATTACATCTGTCATATCTGACACTGAGGAAAGCCCGAACGTATACGAGACTACCCTAATAATTAATACCTTTGATTACGAACCTGCACTAATACCAAGCTCACCTGAGGATCTTGTTTATCCTTATCCACGCATGGATCACAACAAGATCGGTCCGCCATTACTTAAAAGCTATAGGGCTATTGTTCTAGAAAATCGATATCTCCGATTAACTGTTTTGCCCGATCTGGGTGGACGGATTTATCGCTGGGTTGATAAAGCTAGTGGAAAAAACTTGTTTTATGAAAACCCGGTAATCAAACCAACCACTTGGGGTAATCGTGGTTGGTGGCTAGCTACAGGAGGCATGGAGTGGGCCTTACCTCTAGACGAACACGGATTGAGCGAAGCTTCTCCCTGGGATTATAAATTACATCAAGGGTCTGACTCTGCTGGTATAACGCTGACAGATACCGAAGAAAATTCTGGTCTAATATCAGAGATCGGTATTTCTGTAGATGACGAGCATGCTTATTTTACCTTATCGCCCCGTATCTATAACCCTACACAACAGCCGGTTAATTACAAGTTTTGGATTAACGGAATGTTTGGTCTAGGTTCGCAGCAGCCTAGTGCCGGCATCGATCTGGTATTACCTGGAGAACAGGTTACTGTCCACTCTACTAGTGATTCATCTCTGCCAGGCGAAGGTCAATTGATGGATTGGCCGGTTTTTAGCGGTCAAGATTTTAGTGCATATGATAATTGGGATAAATATCTAGGCGTTTTTGCAGCACCTACAGCCCAAGAGGATTATATGGGGGCCTATAATCACCAAACCAATTTAGGGGTAGCCAGAATATTTCCTCACTTACTGGCTAAAGGGGCCAAAATCTTTGGGCCTGGTGATTTAAGTCCGGCGCTCTGGACCACAGATGATAGCCGCTATTTTGAACTGTGGGGTGGATTAGCTCCCACTTTTTGGGATGAAGTCATTTTGGAACCGGACGCCTGGGTAGCCTGGCAGGAAAAATGGTATACTATTGGTGATATGGGCGGTTTTAGTTTTGCCAACGATGAAGCTGCTCTAAATCTGGGACTTACCGAGTCTTCCGTACAGGTAGCAGCAGCCAGTACCTATCCTATAGATAGTCAATTAGTGCTTTGGCAAAACGGGCAAGAAGTCATTCGGTGGCCCTCTTCACTTACCCCAGAGAACCCTTTTCGAGGTAGTTATACTCCACTTAATAATGATGTTAGCCAATGGGGACTATCGCTGCTTGATGAGACAGGACGCGAAGTAGCAAGTCTAGGACAAACTGGGACAATAACTGCTGCTAACGCATCAACAGCAGCCATTCCCGCAGCTTTTAACCAAATGGTTCCTACTTCTACTCCTACCCCAGCACCTACCTTACAAAATTTTGAGCCAGTCCCTACACCAACTGCTACTCCTCAAAATTTGGATCCGCTCCCACCTGAATTATTTGTGACCACTATACCTATTCAACCCACTGTAGCTGGAACACCCACTCCTACCCCAATGAAACTTGTTCCTTGGGAATGGGATCCTCGTCTCGATGATTTCGGCATTGAAATTACTCGTGCGGAGGCGGAGCCTGGTCAACCTGTTTATCGGCTAATATCAGCACGATATTTAGATGAGGCGGAAGCAAAAGGGTTACATCACGTTTTTGTTGAAGTGTTAGATGAAGATGGTCAGCGAATTGTAGGTCAACCCGTCACTCTAGCATGGTCTGATGGTGAAGGTACTATGATCACTGAAGATAAACCTTATCCAGAATACGCTGCCAGTACGCCGCTTTATGGTGAAATAGCGGAAGCCAAATATGAAGTTGAGGTTAAAGATGCACTCGGTGACAAAATTAGCGGGTTAGGTTTACCTGGCAAACGCCACGTTAGTTATCAACTAACCTTTCAACGAGGTGTTGAAGTTACTGCCGATCCTGTGCCCCCGGCTACAGATCCATCCTCTCCAACTCCAGAAGCTACGTCGACACCTACTTCTACAATTGTCGACAAAGACGGGGTTATTTGGGACTCTCGCTTAGATGATTTAGGCATTACTATATCTACAGCTACTCCTGTAGCGGATCAACCCCTGTTTAAGCTTGTAAAAGTTGAATACCAAAATCAACATGAGTCGCAAGGATTACATCATGTTTTTGTTGAAGTGTTAGATGAGAATGGTCAACGTATTTTGGGCCAACCGGTTAATCTGGCTTGGCCTGATGGCGAGGGTACTATGATTACCGAAGATAAACCCTACCCGGAATATGCTGCTAATTCGCCAATGTATGGTGAAATAGCAGAAGCCAAATATGAGGTTTCTGTGAAAGATGCACCCAGCGACAAAATTAGCGGACTAGGTTTACCCGGCAAGCGTCATGTTAATTATTTTTTAACTTTTCAGAGAAAAAGTGAGTGATAATGAGGATTAAAATCATTTGCTTTGTTACTATCTGTCAGATGTTGTCCACAGCCTGGAACAGTTTCCAACCCAACATATTAAGGGTTTAGGGTAGTGAACAATGAAAATCGAAACGAAGCCTAAAATACTTGTTGTAGATAACAAGATAGATACAAGAGATTTTATCAAAAAAATCTTGGAAAAAAATCATTATGAGGTGCTCATCTCATCTTCGGGTGAGGATGCTTTGACTATACTTGAATGTAGCGACCAAATAGCTCTCATTCTTTTAAATGTGATGACGCCGGGACTTGATGGTTTCGAGTTTATGTCCATTCTCAAGCATAGCCCGAAAATGAAACAAGCCAAAGTTATTGTGCTGACCGCTGTAGGTGAAGAGCAAATTATAGTTAAGGCATCTGAAGCAGGAGTTGCTGATTATTTGTGCAAACCTTTCACTAAATGGGAATTATTAGCTCGTGTCAAAAATCAGGTAATGCTTAGGCAAACTAAAAATGAGCTTGAGTATTGTAACCGTAAAAATATTAAGTTACACCAAAAAGCACGACAAGAAATCATTGAATGCAAACGAATTACGTCTAAATTAGAAGAGAAACGAGAGATACTAACACATCAGGTAGTAGAACTTACTGCCGATCTAAAGGTAGCTAATAAAGAACTGGCACAAACCGCTCGTTTAAAGGATGGATTCCTAGCCAGTATGAGTCATGAATTGCGTACTCCTCTAAATGCTATTTTAGGAATATCAGAAGGAATGCTAGAAGAAATAGGCGGACCTCTTACGGATAAGCAGCGAAAATCACTCATTAGCATAGAAGAAAGCGGTCGCCAGTTGCTTTCCCTAGTCAATAATATTTTAGATGTGTCCAGAATAGAAGCTGGTAAGATGTATCTAGATATAGGTCCAGTTTTTGTTGAATCGGTTTGTCAATCTAGTTTGCGTCTTATCAAACAACCCGCACAAAAGAAACAGATCAAAGTTTTTTCGCACGTTGATAATATCGCAAATATCGTTCAGGCTGATAATCGCCGGCTAAAACAGATTTTGAGCAATATGTTGAGTAATGCTGTCAAATTTACTCCTGAAAATGGAAAAATTGGCCTGGAAATAGTCGGTGATCCTGAAAAGAGGATGATTCACTTTACTGTATGGGATACTGGTATTGGTATTTCTCTTGAACAATTGTCTCAATTATTTAAGCCGTTTGTTCAGTTAGATAGCCGCCTCTCTCGTGAATATTCTGGCACAGGTCTGGGATTAGTTTTAACCCAACGTATAGCCGAGATGCACGGAGGAAGCGTTTCAGTAGAAAGTAAAGTAGGTCAAGGTAGCCGCTTTACTGTATCGTTACCTTGGCATGAAGAATAAATATGTCTAAACCAAAGATTAGTTAGATTATAATACATCTAATTATCGCTCTAACGGCATTGGGTATATCTGGTAATAGGAAAAATATTTAAGAACTGGCACCAATGCTTATATAAGAAAACCTATTCGTCTAAAAGACTTGATCAAATCTATAGAAACTCAATTGAATGGGAATAAATCGAAAGGTTTTAGAGAATGACAAAAAGCAATAGCACGATTTTAATTGTAGATGATGAGCCGGTCGGACGTGATGCTCTAGAAATGTTGTTAACTGCTCAAGGTTATAATTTAGCATTCGCTGGAAATGGAATCGAAACTTTATCTAAAGCAGCAGAACTTACCCCTGATTTAATCTTGTTAGATGTAATGATGCCGGGAATGGACGGTTATGAGGTGTGTCGACGACTGCGTTCCGATCCGCTACTAGCTGATGTACCTATTATTATGGTTACAGCACTTGACGATCGTGACTCTCGATTGGCTGGCATCGAGGCAGGTGCCGACGATTTTGTATCTAAACCATTTAACCGAACTGAGCTACGGACTCGAGTAAAAACTATAACACGACTTAATCGTTTTAGACGTCTTTTAGCCGAGCGTAAAAAATTTGAATGGGTGGTTGAACAAGCTGATGATGGGTATCTTATCATTAATAACAAAGGGGAAATTAGCTATCTTAATCAGCAAGCTCGTCTTTATCTCAATCTTTCTCCTGATCAGAATGAAATCATAACGAAGACTTTTCAAGAATTAGTTCAAGAGCAATACCGCTGCGAACCTCAGCAGGCGTGGGCAAATCTTTATAATATAAAGCAAATTAGTTCTCAACAACCATCAGACCGCTATCTGGTCCGACCCGAGTCGGCTATATCAGGTACTTTTTGGCTACATGTAGATATGTTGCGAGTTAATCAACCGATTTCCTCTAATGGGCAATCAATTGGAGGAACGGACTGGCTAATTCGGTTAAGAGATGTTACTGAACAAATGGTGTTACAACGTAATCGGTGGGAGTTTCAATCTATGGTTTCTCACAAACTCCGTACTCCATTAATACCGATGTTAAATAGTCTAGAACTATTGGCGCTACGTGCTCCTCATTTGAGTAATGAGGAAACTGTTGAATTTGCCCAAATCGCCCTTACAGGTGTTAAGCAACTTCGCAACGAAGTTGATGATGTACTCCAGTATATGGACGCTACCGGTCTAACTAAAGCTGGTTCTACTGATAGATTCGTGCTATCCCAGCTTCGGCCTACTATTAATGCTATTTGCACTGATTTAGAAATAAGTCTATTGCCCATGCCTGATCTTGAAGCATTTACACACGATACATCTCCTCTTTTTATTTCAATGCAAGCGATGGAATTAATTCTAAGAGAGATTATAGAAAATGCTAAAAAGTTTCATCCACAAAAAGCTCCTACAATAGCAGTATATGCTTCTTCTTTGTCATCTCAACAATTTAGTATTCAAATCGCTGATAACGGCTTGACTCTCTCTCCAGAACAGTTAGCGCAGGTGTGGATGCCTTATTATCAGGGCGAAAAATATTTTACAGGTGAAGCAAATGGCATGGGATTGGGTCTAGCAATGGTAGCCTCGATTGTTTGGAGTATTGGGGGTGCCTGCCGAATGTATAACCGAGAAGCAGAACCTGGTGTAATAGTAGATCTCATATTGCCTTTAGTTAAATAAGATGATTAAAGAATTCTTTAAAGAGCTTTTGCGAACCGCAGGGGTAGCAAATCATTATTTATATTAATTTATAATAGGCCTAATTATACGATTAACAGTCTACACTCACTAACCAGCGATTTTGTTTGCCCTAATATAGTACAATTAAATCTCATTGTTCTGTGTCGGTTACGAATCATAATAAAGGGTAATACATTGTCCAAGATATGCAGAGCAATTTAGATCCTTTAAGGATGTGAAAGCGGAGGAGTCGCTGTATTAGTTAGGAGAAATTAAATGTCAATAGTTGTACCTGTTACTTTCATCAAACAGGAGTTTCATCCTTTTTCTCGAGACAATAAAAGCTTGTTTGTAGCAACTATTTTTATAATTGCTTCAATACTTACTGCCTGTGGTTCTCCCCCTACCCCCGAAGAACAAATTCGACAGTTTATATTTACTAACCAACCATCTACTCCCGAGGAGTTCGTGAGATGGGCCAATAGAAATCTGACTGACTACTCAACCAGACAGGTTTACAAGGCTATATATAATGAAGGAGAGCGTCAGGCTGAGTTGGGACATGCTAACGCAGTTGGTGTGTTAAGCCATGCCGCGCTAGCTTGGTCTGAGGCAAAAAATCTGCGATACAACCCCGCCGAGTGGACAGAAATTCAGCAACTAGCCATCCGTAACCTGCGCGAAGGGCCTGCTGGTGAACTTAAACTGTGGCCGACTGATTAAACACTATAAAGTTCCAGCGATCTTTGAGGATGGTGAAACTGACTTATGAAGATCTTTATTATTGGGAGTATACAGTATCGTTTATTTATGTTACTGCCTTTCCTTATATTTTTACTAGCCTGTGGGCTAGTTTTACAGACCCCTACTCCACCCACCCCTCAAGCAGAGGCAACTATTGGCGCTTTGATGATAGAGAATGCTCGTCTGACTAATCAGCTAGCTACAATTGAAACACAAGTACAATTGGCTTCTATTCAGGCCCCTACCGCAACTCTTGAACCTACGCCCACATTTCCCTCGCCCACTACCACACCAATTTTTACAGCCTCACCAACTATGACGCCTCCCCAACCAACTGCTACTGTAGTTTTTCCAACCGCCACACCCACACCTCCTCAAAAAATGTGGATAGTACAGTCTATAATGTTTACGCCCAAACTACCAAACCGGCTGTATGCATTACAGCGTCACTATCCTGATTTAGAATATCGGCTTATGTTTAGTGATGACATCGGCCAAAGTTGGCAATTCCTCTTAAATAATTTCCCTGTAGAATTTGATTGCCTTAACGATATTACTCTAGATTACAATGTACCTAACACTTTTTATGCGAGTACTTGTCAGGGACTTTATCATTGGTCGAGCAACAGTTGGACACTTGTCTCTTCTCACCCTATGGGTACAGTTGCCTTGGTTTCGGAAAAGCCACAGACAGTATGGGGTGCTGAACCCTTTGGTCCTACAGAAGTGCCAATAATTCGTAGTGATAATGGTGGAGGTACTTGGACGCCCGTTAGTAGATATTTGAATCATACTAATGGTATATCTAATGTGCTAGTTGATCCTAGTGATAATGAAAGATTGTATGCTGTTGTCTGGCCTGAATATGCAGATAGCTACTTGCGTAGAGGTTCGGCTAACGGTCAATGGACTGATTTACCTACACCGCTTAGCAACAGCCCTATTGGTGATGGCTTGGCTATAGATGGTGATACTGGGACCGTGTATGTGATAATTGAGTCCCATCAGCTCTGGAGTAGCTCTAATGCTAACTCCGCAAATATAAATTCTGTTCAGTGGAAGCTAGTGAGTGACTTTAATGATCAGCAAGCAGAATTGCTAGGCGCAGGTTGGCATCAAGGAGAATTAGCTCTTTTTATCAACCTTAAGGAGAACGAAAAATTTCCTGTACTCCATCGTTCTCTAGACCGCGGACATGTGTGGAGCCCTTTACCGATTAGCCAATGATTACGCTTTATAATGTGTTGATTTACGCAGTTATTATTTATTGATTATTCAGCAATGAGCTTGGACGAGACATTGGGCCAATGGGCCACAATCGTTTGCCCGCCGTAAATTTGATCGCCAACAGAGACTAAGATTTCAGTATTGGCCGGAAGCAGCAAATCGACCCGGCTGCCGAATTTAATCAGGCCGAATCGTTCGCCCCGAGCCAACTCGTTGCCCAAGGCCGGCCAGCAGACAATGCGGCGGGCCAAAATGCCGGCGATCTGCTTGATGCCAATCTCGCCGTGGGGCGTCGACATAACCAGCAAATTGCTTTCGTTACTGCGCGTGTCGCTTAGGAAGGCAGGCGCAAAGTCGCCAGGTTGGTAATACAAAAACTTGACCATTCCTTTGTACGGTGCGCGCTGTACGTGAACATCAAGTACACTCAGAAAAAGGCTAATGCGCCTAACCGACCGTCTGAAATATTCCGGCTCGTGAATCAGTTCGATGTCAGTAATCTTGCCATCGGCCGGTGCTAAAATCCACTCCGCCGACGTCGACGGTGGCTCGCGATCGGGATCGCGAAAGAAATACGCTATCCCACCTAATACCGATGTCGACAGCAGAAAAAGTCGCCACTGTCGGCGCAGTAGAGCCAGAACACTGGCCGTCGCGATCCCCAGTACAATACTTCTAAGCTCGCGCCATGCGGCATAAAACCCTGAAAGCATTTATTTTATCGCCTCGCTAATACGTTGTCCCCATCGTGACCGTTGAAATGAAATCGCCGGACCGACGAGCGCATACAACAAAAACAAACCAAACGGCACCGCCTGCCAACCGGCTAGAACCCAGCAGAGCACCGTATAAACACCAAGACCCACCCACGCCTTAACCGGTAGGGCCAACACGTGCTTACTTTTCGGATATGGAAAATTACTAACCATCAAGTAACTTACGGTAATTACAGCGATCGTCCACCATATATTGATCACCCAATGCTGCCAAAAACTGGCCGTAATAAGCAGCGCACTGCCCATAGGAATAGGCATCCCCTTGAAAAAGGCATTGCGGTCGGACGGAATGGTGTTAAAGCGGGCCAAACGCAGCGCCCCGGCCATCACAAACGCCAGCGAACTCAAAATGGCGATGGGCCGGTCAACCCCCACAATCAACAGCAGGTGGTAAATCAACATGGTGGGCGCAACGCCGAAGGTCACAACATCGGCCAGCGAGTCAAGCTCTTTGCCGATATCACTAACCGCGTCGAGCCGAACCGCCAGCTGGCCGTCAAGCACATCAAGGATCGAGCCAAGCATAATCAGCAGGGCTGCCATAAGAAAGTTGCCGTCGGCCAACACCATAATGGCAACGACCCCACACATAAGTGACGTGATGGTAGCTATACTGGGGATAATTCGGGTAAGTTGTCTAGGCAAAGTAACCTCCTCAGGTTAAGTACAGTTAACAGTTGTTAATCTTTACCAAGTTTACCATAGTTTAAGGTAAGTTGCCATCGTGTCTAACGAACAAGTAAAGAGTGGAGAGTAAAGGGAACACTCCTTACTCCCCCGGTTTCCGCCAGTAAAACGTCCAGGCCGGCGGCACGTTCAGCCACACCAACCGCTGCTCGATTTGGTAGCGGCTGGCAAATTCGCCGATAAGATGCTGGTTTTGCGTCATCGCTGTGCGGGTGGCGGCTCCACCGAAAAGGTATTTGAAGCGGCTGATAAAGGCGTACTTGACGTAGCTGAAAACACCGCCTGGCTTGAGCCGCTTGAGCATCAGGCTGAGAATTTCTTCAACCATCTGCGGTGGAAAATTGGTCAGCGGCAAGCTGAAGACAATATAATCGTAGGCAAAGTCGCCGGCCAGGTTGCGAATATCGCTGTTGATAAAGTTGATGTCGACGCCCGGCTGCACCTGAAACGCCGGTTCTTCAGCAAAGCGGTTGCGCAAGTAGGCAATCAGTCCCGTGTTGATTTCCACCATATCCAGCCTGTCACCCGCATCCAGTAGCGGCACAATCTCGCGCGTAAACGAGCCGGTGCCGGAGCCAACCTCCAAAACCGTAATCGGTCCCTGCTTTTGAGACAGGTAATATGCGCCAGCTTGTCCCAAATATTTGGAACTGGGCAGGATAGCACCCATATGGAAGAAGTCCGACATAAACTGGCGGACAAATAACAGTTGATTGTTCGATGTCGATTCTTTTGGTTGTATTGTCATGATTTAGATAACCGGCCTATCGATGGTAAGCCAACCGACAAAACACGTGGGTTGCTTGCCAATGCTAATTGTATCCATATTCGCTTAATCCCTGGTTAAGAACGAGCATTCCGTATCACCTATGGGTTCTACTGGTAACCAAACAACCTTCGGAAAGCTGGCTTGTACCATAAGCCTTCAAAATCGGGGTTGTTCTGAGCCGCCTCGCGCTTTTCTTCGTCCAACTCGATGGCTTGAGATAGCCAGTTGACACTGGCATCGTCATTACCGAGCAGGGCCAGCACGCAGGCTTTGTGATAGACCGCTTCGGCATTGTCGGGGTCGAGCTGAATGACCCTGTCAAAATCTTTCATGGCCTGGGCATAGGTGCCCTGGTTATAAAAGGTAAGACCCCGATTGAGCCGGGCCGCCGCGTCAGACGGGTCGATTTCGATGGCGCGGTTGAAATCTTCAAGCGCCTGCTCGTAGTTCCCACCGTCATAGTGAGCCAGGGCACGATTGTAGAGTGTGCTGGTGCTTTCGGGATCGTACGCCAATGCCTGTTCGTAGTCCTGAATGGCGAGTTTGTGCTCGCCCAGCGCGTCGTAGGCTTCGCCGCGAGCGTTGTACGCCCCGACATCCTCCGGATCGAGCCGCAGGGCGCGGCTGTAATCCTGAACCGCCATCCGCAGATTATCCAACTTGCTGTAGGCCAACCCACGGTTTTTGTAGGTGGCCGGATTGTTGTTGTCGAGATTGAGCGCCTGGTTGTAATCCTCGATGGCCCGCAAATAATCGCCCTGCTTGAAGTAGGCGTTGCCACAGTTGGTGTAAATGGCCGGGTCTTCGGGGTTAAGTCGGATGGCTTCATTGAAATCGTCGATGGCGGCATTGGTTGCGCCCTGCTGCATATAAACGATACCACGGTTGTGATAGTAGGTCGCCACCTCGCCATCGAGCATAATGGCCTTAGTAAAGTCGTCGATGGCCTGCGAATACTGCTGGGTATTGGCATAGATGCTGCCGCGATAGTTGTAGGTCGCCCCGTTCTCCGGTTCCAGCTCCAACACGCGCGAGAAGTCGGCCAGCGAGGCCGGGTATTGCTGCGCAGCGGCGTAGGAGAGCGCTCGATTTTGCAGCATGACCACATTATCCGTCTCCAGTTCGAGCGCCTGGTCATACGCAGCCAGCGCTTCTTCATACTGGCCCGTGTGGGCGTAAGCCAGACCCAGATGGTGATAGATGTCGGCTTCGTCCGGCTTCAGTTCGATGGCCTGTTGGAAATCCTTGATGGCTTGCGCTACCTCCTGGTGATAGGTTAGCGCCAGACCGCGCTGGTAGTAGCTTTCCCAGCGGCCGGGATCGAGCTGAATTGCCTGGCTGAAATCGGTGATAGCGCGCGGGTACTGACGCTCCAGGAGAAACGCTTTGCCCCGGCTAAAGAGCGTCTCGGCACTCTGCGGGCGCAGCCGTAAAGCCTGGTTGAGATCGCGCATGGCTCTGGCTACGTCACGTTGCTCCAGGTAAAGCCGACCCCGCTGGAGCAAGGCATCGGCATGTTTGGGGTTGAGCCGCAGCGCCGCATCAAAATCGGCCAATGCTTTGGTGGTCTGTTTTAGTCGGGCGTGAGCCAAACCGCGCTGGTTGAGGGTAAAGGCGTCGGCCGGATTGAGCTGCAGCGCCGCATCGAAATCTTCGACGGCCTGGTCGTTGCTGTCGGTGCGCAGGTGGGCCAGACCGCGATAGCGGAACAGCCGCGCCTGATCCGGGTCGTTCCCATCGCGCGTATTTTTGGCACTGATGGCGATGGCCTGATCGTAATCGGCAATGGCCGCGTCGTACTGCTCCTGGCGGCTGTGGACAAGCCCCCGGTTGGTGTAGGCATCGACCATATCCGGATCCAACGCGAGCGCCGCATTAAAATCTTCGATAGCCTGCTCATAATTCTCGTCGGCAGCATAGGCCCGACCCCGCTCGTTGAGCAGTCGGGCGTTGTTCGGCTCGATGGTCAGCGCTTCGTTGAAGTCGGCCATGGCCTGGGCGACCTCACCGCGCCGCGAGAAGGTTAGCCCCCGATAGTAGAGGCACTCCAGGCGCGTCTCATCATCCGGTTCAAGCCGCAGCGCCTGGTTGAAATCCTGAACGGCAGTCGCAAAGTTTTGCTGCTCGAAATGGACCCGACCGCGTTGCATAAAGGCAGTCGCGTTGGTGGGGTCAAGCCGCAGAGCCAGATTGAATGACTCAACCGCCTCAACCGGCTGGTCGAGCGCGACATAGGCCAGCGCCTTGCGGTAGACCATATCGGCCTGACCGGGTTTGAGCAGCAGCGCCTGGTTGTAATCGTCTAAGGCTTGCTTGGGCTGGTCTTGTTGGGCGTAGGCCAGGCCACGTTGGTAGTAGGCCTCGACGGCTTCGGGATCGAGAGTAATGACTTCATTATAATCGGCGATGGCCAGGGCTAGATTCTCACGTTCGGCGTGGGCCAGACCGCGCTGGTAGAGCGCCTGCCGGTCGCGCGAATTGAGCTTGAGGGCCTGGTTGAAATCCTCAATAGCCTGATCGAGATTGCCCTGCCGCATCTGGAGCAGGCCGCGCTGGGTAAAGATCTCGCTGACCTGGACATCAAGCGGGCCGCTCCGGCGGGCGATATCCGAGGCATTGCGGTCGAGCAGCAGGGTCGCCGCTTGATCCAAATCGGTCTCGGCTTTGGCGGCATCGCCCAAAGCGGCGTACGCCTGTCCGCGATATTTGAGCAGCACCGCCTTGTCGGACGCGCCCTCTGACGTGCTGGATAGCATGCTGAAAGACTGCTCAAAATCATCGACTGCCGGTTGATACTGTCCCTGTTCGTACAGCGCAATACCGCGCCGCAGATAGTGGGCCATCTTAGGCTTCAGCTTGATGGCCTGGCTGTAATCCTGGGTGGCGGCGGCAAAATCTTTGTTATGGGCGTGAACCGTGCCGCGCAAAGCCAAGGCATCAACATTTTTGGAGTCATAGGCCAGTGCCTGGTCGGCATCGTCGCCCGCGGCATCGATATGGCCCAGGTGCAAGTGAGCCTGACCACGCAGCACATAGGCCAGTGCGTTATCGGGCAGCCGGTCGATGGCTTCATCAAGGTCGGCCACGGCCTGGCTATAATTTTCCTGGTTTAGATAGGCGCGGGCGCGCTGGAGATAAGCTGTACCGTTGTCGGCATCGAGCGCCAGACTTTGGCTCAAATCGCTGATAGCCTGCGGCGTGTTGTCGAGATGGGCGTGGGCCTCGCCGCGTCGAGCGAAATAAGTGGCATTGTCGGGATCAAGGCGGATAGCCTGGTTATAATCGTTTACAGCCTTGGCATCATCACCCTGTCGGCTGTAGAGCAGACCGCGCTGGTCGTACAGCACCGCATCGTTCGGCGTCAGGCGAATGGCCCGGTTGAAATCCTCGATGGCCTTGAGCGCCTGGTTTTGACGGGTGTAGGCCAGGCCACGCTGCTTAAAGGCGGGTGCCATCCGGCCATCGCGCTTAATCGCCTCGCTAAAGTCGTCGATGGCCCGGACATCGTCCGGCTGAACGACATAGACCAGGCCACGCCGGTAGAAATAGAGCGCCATATGGTTATCGCGCTGAATAGCCTGGTCGTAGTCGGCCAGCGCCTGGGCAAAGTCCGGCTGCGGGCGGTCGGTGAGCGCATTGGCCCGGTTGAAGTAAAAATCGGCCTGGGTATCATCAATCTGGATAGCCTGGTTGTAATCGGCGATGGCCTGGGCAAAGTCGCCCCGCCCGGCCTGGGCCACCCCCCGGCTGTTAAACGCCGCAGCGTTGTCGGGGTCTAAGTCGATGACCTTATTAAACTCAACAATAGCCTCGGCAAAGCGGTGCTGGGCGCTGAAGGCTACGCCGCGCCGGAACAGGAGATCGCTCTGCTGGCCGTCGTGTTCCATAGCCAGACTGAAATCTTCGGCGGCTTGAACGAAGTTGCCGCGCCCGGCCTGGGCCTGGCCCCGGTACGAGTAAACGGACGGTAGCGTGGGATCGAGTTCAATGGCCCGGTTGAAATCCTCAACGGCCCGATCGTAATCCTGCTGCAGCACTCTGGCCCGTCCGCGATGGTAGTGGGCGACCGCCGACTGGGGATTGATAGTAATAACCTGGTTCAAATCGCCGATAGCCAGCATATACTCGCCCTGCTCAAGATAGGCCTGCCCCCGGTGCTTGAAGACGTTCAGCCGCTCGGTTTCGCTCAAATCCATATCGAGCGCCCGATCAAAATCGTCGATGGCCTGCTCATAATCCTCCAGGCCCAAATAGGCCAGACCGCGCCGGTAGAGGGCCGCGCCGCTGCGGGGATTGAGAAAGAGCGCCTGGTTGAAATCTTCAATGGCCTGCTGCGTGTTGGCCTCCGACGAGCCGTCGAGTAGATGATAATCCATAGCGATGCAGCCGCGATAGAAATAGGGTACGTCGCTGTCGGGATTATACTGGATGGCCTTGTCGAAATCGGCAAAGGCTTGCTCGATGTTGCGCTGGGCGGCGTAAGCCTGGCCGCGCCCGGCCAACGTTTCGACGTCCTGGCTGTTGATCTGCAGCGCCCGGCTGAAGTCATCGATGGCCCGGTTATGGTCAGCCTGGGCCAGATAGACCTTGCCCCGGTTCTTGTAGGCGGCCAGGTTGTGGTCGTCCAGACTCAACGCCCGCGAAAAGTCGGCGATAGCCTGGCTCAGGTTCGATAGCCAGGCGTAGGCGTAGCCGCGTTCATTATAAGCACCGCTCAACTCCTCGGTAGACAGGGGTAGCGGGTTGATGGGCTTGGATTTGGTTTTCGGTTTGGCTTCTCTCTTCGGCTCCGGCGGTGTCTCGTCATTGTCGCCGTCAACGTCATCGACAATTTCTGTGTTCGGGGGCAGGTCGTCTGCGTCCGTCAGATCGAAGCCGTTACTCGGCCCACCCATCGGTACCGGTTGGCCTGAGCTGACCCGAATCGGCTGTTTCTCGCCTTCGGCCAGCACCTCGACGGAGGCCGGCTGGCGGATCGTTTCGCTCAGGCCGATGGCTCGATCATAGTCGTTGATGGCCTGCTCAAACTCTTCACGGCGGCTGTAGGCCATCCCGCGCTGGTAAAAAGCGACCGCCAAACCAGGGCTGCGTTCGATAGCCCGATTGTAGTCGTCGATGGCTTGGTCGTAATAGCCCTGCTGGGCATAGGACAGCCCGCGATGGCTGTAGAGTTGGGCGTTTTCCGGCGTGAGTTCCAGCGCCCGCTCAAAGTCATCAACGGCCTGGGCGTAGTTTTCGAGGGGGGGCATGGTGTAGGCCAGGCCGCGTTGGTGGTAGGCGTGGGAGCGTTGGAGGGGGGTAATTGGTAATTGGTAATTGGAGACTGGAGACTGGAGATTGGAGATTGGAGGCTTAGCTTTAGCTTCCTCTGTTTCAGGTTGTGAGAGGGCTTGGTCGAAGTAGCGGATGGCTTGGACGGGGTCTTGGCGATGCATGTGGGCCAGGCCCAAGTTGAGGAAGGCGAGTTGATCGGTGGAATTAAGCTGTATAGCCTGATCGAGGTCGGCGATGGCTTGCTCGATGTGGTCTTGTTGGCGGTGGGCCAGCCCGCGCTGGCGGTAGGCGGCGGCGTGGCTGGAGTTGAGTTCGAGCGTCCGGCTAAAATCGGCAATAGCCGGATCGAGCCGACCAAGGGCTGCGTGGGCCAAACCGCGCCGGAAGTAGGCTTCTTCGTAACCGGGCCGCAGGTCGATGGCACGGCCAAAGTCAACGGTGGCCTGTTCCAGTTCTTGCAGGTCGGCGTAGGCCAGCCCGCGATAAAAATAAGGCACGGCATCGGCAGGGGTGAGCAGGATGGCTTTGGCATAATCTTCGATGGCCTGCTCGTAATTCGCTTGGCCGGCAAAGGCCTGGCCCCGGTCGATCAACAGCGCCGGGTTGTCGGGATCGAGCCGGATGGCCTGGTTGAAATCGTCGATGGCGTGCAGAGGATCGGCGTTGGTTAGTTGGGTGTAGGCTTGTCCGCGTAGGTGAAGCAGAATGCTGTTGTCCGGCTGCTGCTTAATCGCTTCACTCAAATCAGTGATAGCCTTTTCAAAATCGCTCAGGGCCAGATAAGCCAATCCACGATCGACGTAGAGGGGAGCGTTACTGTCCAACTGCAAGCCCCGGCTATAATGCTCGATCGCCGGACCGGGTTCGTTCTCAAGCTGATAACTGTGCCCTAACCAACTGTGGGCAGCAACTTGAGCGGGACTGGTCAGGCGGTCGTTGTTGATTAAGGTGGTCAGAACAGCACGGAGATCGGGCCAATGCTTGGTGAGCCAGGCCGAGGCGAGAGTGTGGATGTTTGATATGGGATATTGGAGATCGGATATTGAAGATTCGATGTTGGTAAGGAGATCAAAGAGGAGGGAGGGGTGGTGGGTTATGGAACGGAGGCTGATGTTTTCTACAAAAGGTACCACCTGATACTCGTTCGAGGCCAGGGTGTGGAAAAGACGCGCGGCGGCGGTGGCGTAGAATTTTATAAAGGTTTTAGGTGAGATAAATGATTTTTTAGCCGTCGGGTTAGGCCCGGGTGTTAGACTGGGGCTTAGATTACCGGCCGGCAAAAGTTGATCGCTGCTACGGCGCGGCTGTGTGGTGGGGGCCGGCACCGGCGCAGATTGCAAATCTACGTAGAGCGCTTCCAACTCGCGATCAAGGTAATCAAGCAGTTGGGTTCTATCGACCGAGCTTTGCTTACCGTCTTTTAACAGGGCCTCGGACAAAGTAGGATGCAGTTCAAACAGCCCCAACATTTCATTCAATTTTACCAGTGCCTGCCGACCAATCAACCAATAGAAGGCATTCCGCCCTTCTTCAGCACCGAGGAGTTGGCTCAAGCGAGGCTGATCAAAAGGGCCGATCAGCGCTGCTGCGGTAAGCCAATCGCGTTGAGGCTCGGTTAGCCCCGCCAGTAGATCGGTATCTTGCTCTGGCGGTGCGGCCTCAGCACCACTGGTTAACCAAACGCTTAGCCACAGCGGTAAACCTTGGGTGGCCTGCCCCACAGCGTCGATAGCCAAAGGGTCGGTTAGGTGGGTATTCTTCCCCATAAAATCGAGCATCTCCACCGGCGTAAACGGCTCCAGCGGCAGATCGAGTATCAATTCTTTCCACGGCTGCCAAGATTCATCAAGGTCGGTCACAGCGGTGCGACCGGCGACAATCAGCCTTAAATCGCAGTCGATAGCCTCGCGTGCATGGCCCGTTAAATAGGTGAGCAGCCAATCTTGCGTCGCCGGGTGCAGCCGATCGAAATCATCAAATATAAGCACCACGCGATCAACCGGTAATCCCACCGCGCCTTCTTCCGAACTGTCGCCTGCGCTGGCGTTTAAATCGCTAACCAACGCTTCGGTCAATAACTCAATTGGGTTTTCAAAAGCCAGCGCCCGATCTTTGTCCGACCAACGCAACTCGGTCCAGCTCCCGGCACTGGGCGTGATGCGGGACTGCGCGAAATCGAGGCCTAACAAAACCGGTCGATGAAAGTCGTGCAAAAGTGACCGGGAATCGGTGGTGCGGTCTAGTGCTTGTTGCAGTAGCGAATGGCGGTGCTCAAATAGCCTGTCGAACTGGGGCGTCGCAATCGGTTCACCGGCCCGGTGCAGTCTATCGGCGATGGCCCACAGCAGGCTGGTGGCATCGTGCCCAAAGACAGCGCTGCCGTCGATGCGGCTGTAGATGGTTTGATCGGGCCGATACCATTCCAACTCGTCCAGCAGGCGAGTCTTGCCGACGCCGCCGGGGCCGGAAACGGTTGTAATAAGCCGAACTTGCGGATGATCTTTGGGGCGATGAAAATGAAGTCGATACAGGCCGATCTCTTTTTCGCGACCGGCAAAAACGGATTGCCCCGGCTCGGGCTGGGGCAGAGGTCTTCGTTGAGCAAACGGCATACTTCCCTCTTTCTGTCTCTCTTCCGATGAAGTTCCCAAGTGGCTGCGTTTTCTCGCAGCAAACTAAGAGATTAGCACAAAATGGCCGATGGGACAATTTGCTTGGGAGTGCAACAGAAGCTCCGCAACAGCAACGAGAATGAAAATTGTTTTGATAAATACAACTCCCCATCACTGCCGCAGACATTGAATTCAACAAACACAAGCCCCCGCCGCTGTCGAGCGTCCTGCGGCTGATCAATAGATCCTCCCGCCGCTGCCGAGGCCGGTTCAGCCGCGAAATAGAGGTGTTCCGACTTGTCGGAGCAGGGTGAGTCTGCTGAATATAAGGCATTATTGTTGCCGTTAATGCATCTTACGTTGGAAGAGTTAAATAACAGTTGTCGATAATGCATGTTACGTTGGAAGAGTTAGATTACTGTTGTCGTTAGTGCATCTTACGTTGGAAGAGTTAGATTACTGTTGTCGATAATGCATGTTACGTTGGAAAACTTAGATTACAGTTGTCGTGAAGGGTGGTTTACGCTGCAAAGCGGGCGTTCTTCTTGAGGAAGAGGTCCCTTTTCGTAACTACTCAGCCAATCGATGTCAATAAGAATAGGCTAAGGCGAAGGCTGAGGCTAAGCAGGCAAATTCAGGTTGATCCGCCACACGCTCAAGAAATCGGCGCGTTTCCTTTGCTTTTTTCTTAGCCTTCGCCTTAGCCTTAGCCTGATTTACGCTATGTCGTCTGCGGCTGAGTAATTACCCCTTTTCATAGAAAAAGCGGGGGCGGCACGGATGGAGCCTTTACAGAGCAGAGAGGGTCTTTTGTAGAGAAAAAGGTTGCGTGTTAATATCCACAAAGAAATAAGATGGATCCATGCAACGCCTAATCATTGTAATCACGACCATATTAATATTCTGCTCGATCTACCCGCCGCAGGTATTGCTGCCCTTTTTTGCCGAGCGCTATGCCGTCACCGAGTCGCAGGCGGCACTGTTAACGGCCATAACCATGTTTCCATTGGGTATTGCACCGCTGTCGTACGGCTATATATTGGAGTCGATGTCGGCGGTGAAGCTGCTGAAATGGTCGATTTTGGGGCTGGCGATGACGCAGTTGGCCTTTGTGCTGGCCGAAATGGTGACCGACTCGTTTGCCTTGCTCATCATCATTCGCTTTGGGCAGGGGTTGCTGCTGCCCGCCGCGATGACCTCGCTGATGACCTATCTGTCCGGGGCCAGCGAGGGCAAGCAGTTGCAGCGCTCGATGTCGATTTACGTGGCGGCCACGATTGTCGGCGGCTACGCCGGGCGGCTACTAACCGGCCTGACGGCGGAGTATGTCGGCTGGCGCTGGTACTATTTTGCCTTAACCGCGCTGTTAGTTGGCAACTTCGTGGCGCTGGGTTGGCTTAGAAAAGAGATGGCGGTTAAAGCCGGGCGACCCAGTCCGCGTATCATTCTCGATGCGCTACGGGGCGGTGAGTATCTCAAAATCTATGGCGTTATCTTCTGCGTCTTTTTTGTCTTCTCCAGTTTTTTGAATTACCTTCCTTTTCGCTTAACCGCTCTGTGGGGTCAAACCTCAGAGTCGACCGTCGGCATTATGTATTCCGGCTATTTGGTGGGTGTGGTTATCTCGTTGATATCACCGCGTCTTGTTACGATGTTTGGCAGCGCTATCAATGCTATCATCGCCGGAGTGAGTGCGTTTGCTGTCGTTTTGTTAATAACCATGACCAGCAGCACGGTACTTCTTTTTAGCGTGCTGCTCATCTTCTGTGGCTCGATGTTTTTGGTCCACTCGGTCGCCGTTGGGTTGGTCAATCGCCTGGCCACCGAGAACAAAGGCGTGGTCAACGGTCTGTACATCGCCTTTTACTACAGCGGCGGCGTGCTGGGATCGTACTTGCCGGGATTAATTTATGAGCGCTTTGGCTGGTCAATTTTTGTCTGGTCGCTATTCGCTGTTGCCGGTATCGGTTTGATCATTGCGCTCACCTATAAATTTGGGATGGAAAAGCAAGCTTACCCATGGCAAGCAGCAACACCGACAGGCCATCATCGGGAGTAGTTGGATGGTTTGTTTGTTGGTTTGTTTGTTGGTTGGTTGGTTTGTTTGTCATAACCCAGCCATCCAACTACCCAACCATCCAACCATCCAACTACCCAACAAACAAACCATCCAACTACCCAACTACCCAACCAACTGACACAACTCATTAGCAATTTGCAGCGAGGCCTGAGGCCGGGCTAGACGGGCAGCGTTCTGGGACATGTGCTGTAAGGTCGGGTTGCCGGGCGTCATCCAGTCGCAGATGAGGTGGGCTACGTCGAGCGGTTTGCGGGCATAGACGCCGGCTTCGTGCTCTTGGACGTAAGCTACGTTGCCTGTTTCCTGGCCGGGGATGTAGCCCAACAAAACCGGCGGCAAACCGGTGATAAAGGCTTCGCTGATGGTGCCGGGGCCGGCTTTGGTAACGAGTACGTCCGAGGCCCGCATCAGGTCGGGCATATTATCGACAAAGCCGTAAATATGGGTGGGGATTTCCCAGGTTGCGGCTTCCAATTTGTGCTTGAGGGATCGATTCCGTCCGGCCACGATAATCAATTGGGCCTGCGGAGCCTGCTGCGCAATTTGGCGAGCGACCTTGTAGATTTTGCCAAAGCCTTCGCCGCCGCCCATGACCATGATTGTATAGCGGTCAGTCAGCAGACCAAGCTGTTGGCGGATAGCACTCTTATCGCGGTTCGGAGCGATGAACTTCAAGCCGACGGGCTGGCCGCAAACTACAACCTTCTCCGGCGGCATGCCAAATTTGAGCGCCCGGTCGCGGGCCTGGTCGGTCGGTACGATGCAGCGCGTCACCTCCGGACAAATCCAGGAGGGATGGAATGTAACCATGTCGGTAACGATGGTGATAAAGGGCACATTCAACCCGGCGGCTCTGAGCCAGGCCATGCCCAGATGGTTCATCATCGGATGCACCGAGACGATCAAATCGGGCCGAACCATGCCTAAATAGTTCGCTCCCGATCTCACCAAAAAAGAAAAAATTAAGATAAAGAGAATGTTTTGCACGTAAGCGTAGGCCGACATACTCCAAAGGACTCGCCATAGAGGCAGCCCCGGTCCGGTGATCCAGCCGTAAAGATCGGGCATGCGATTAAAGGGCCAGGGGGTGTGATTTTTCCACATATCTTCGATGATAATGGTGTAGCGTTGGGGGTAAAGATGATGAACAGCTTCTTCGATAGCCTGAGCGGAAGCACGATGGCCGCCGCCGGTGTCCGACATGAGGAAAAGAATAGTCCTCTCCACGATTGCTCTCTCCCTTGAAAATACAGTAGTCAGATATCGGTAGTCGGTAGTCAGATATTTTCATTGTCGCTGTCGTCTCATATGAGACTGTCTGACTCCTTTGTGAAAAATTAGACTTTCCTGGGGGCATTATATCGCAAAATTGCAGAACAGATATAATTTTGGAGGTCTTTTTAGCACTACGACGAGATTTTGACATAAGCCTGGGAAAGAAACCAGGGTTTTCGGTGAATTCGATCAATTTTGCGCCAAAAACGGCTTACTCAAGCGTATATTTTTAGTTCTGAAGTTAAAACCCTGGTTTCTCAGATCGAAGTCTCGTTGTAGTATTAGCATTGGCAGAGTTTCAGGGGGTAAGAGCCGAGCGGATTTCAATTTGGGCAAATCCCCATTTATAGAAACACTGAAGCACTGAATGGGATGATGTCACTGAATGCCGTATTTCAACCTTACAGGCTTTTTGTTGCCATAGGATATGTAAACCCCGTAAGTTGAGGGTCAGTATTCTCATTTTCCTCAAAACTTCAGTGTTTCTATCTCGCCCATAACCAAATCTCACCTGATAAAATCGGCTAAGTTGTGAAGAGAGGCGTTACGTGATAAAATCTTTAAACAAATAAAAAAGGCGCACCTATGGTGTGCAGCCTTTTGCGACGAGGAAGTCCTCCAGCACGGAAACCGTTCGTGCTGGAGGACTTTTTATTTCTACCAATTTTATTATCGTTCTTTAATTTATGAAAGCGAGTATTGCTATGTCAACCCAACTTCCCCCGCTCCACCACACCATCACCACGCGGCTTCATGATAGCGAGCAGGATGCATGGGAATTTGTTTGTCCGACCTGTGGCTACAGAGCGCGTTATTTTGTACCTAATGGCGACAGTCCACCCTACCTTAAAGTTATCAGCCCTGGTAATCCCAAAGCTCGTCATACCAGCAACTGCAGCCGATCAACTTCAGTCAAGTCGCAGCCGCGCGTTATCGAGAATCATATCGAGAACGATGATGATGTACGGGACACACCACAAATGCGGCAGCAGATAGAAGAGCTGCTTAAAGATGTCGATATGGGCGACTTCGGACTCCGCCCGCACTGACGCCTCGGCAAAGCTCCATCTTTTTGCGTCTCACGTTTGAGACACAAAACGCAACTATTCCACAGACCACAATGTGGTGCTCTCTCCCCCTATCCCCTTAACCCACCCATCTCGGATGTCTACCTTGCTGTAGATTTGCGCACAATTTAACGATAGCCGACATTTATGGTATCTTTCAGCAGACAATCTCGTACTGCGCAGCGGCATAGCCCTGCAAGGAGGATACACATTTATGGCTTGGTACCAACGCACCTTTCGATTACCGTCCTTTCGACGCGGCTTTCATCTGGTTACCGATCAGGTTGTGTCGAACGTACCGGAAATTGGTCAGGTTAATATCGGCCTGGCGCACGTTTTCATTCACCACACCTCAGCCGGGTTAACGCTCAACGAAAACGCCGACCCCACCGTGCGCGTCGATTTCGAGAGCCATTTCAACAAAATGGTGCCCGAAAACGCCCCCTACTACAAACACACCTACGAAGGCTCCGACGATATGCCGGCCCACATTAAAGCTTCGCTGTTGGGCAACGCCCTGACTATTCCGATTACCAATGGACGCTTGAATTTGGGAACGTGGCAAGGCATCTACTTATGCGAACATCGCAACCACGCCTCGGGTCGGCGAATTACGGTCACTATTCAGGGCGAATAACCACGTCCGTTTGACCAAGCCGAAGAAGCCCAGAAGTAGTGATTCACAAAATTGTCCACAGATAAACGCAGAGGTAGCGCAAGTTATGAGCAATTATTGATAGGCCTGGCTCTCGCGGGCACGCATCTGAGCTGCCCGATAGGCCGGAAAAACTCGGAGAGAAGTAAACTACCAATGCAAATCATAAAATTAGTCAACTTGTTGTTACGGTTTCTTTTGGAATTGTGTCTCCTGGGAGCCGTAGGATTTTGGGGATTTCAGACGAGGACGCCGCTGATTGTGCGGATTGGGTTGGGTTTTGGTTTGCCGCTGGTGGTGATGGTGGTGTGGGCGATATTCTTGGCTCCGGCTTCGCCCAGACGCTTACGAGAACCGGGGTTGTTGATCGCGGAGGTGGCGCTCTTTGCACCGGCTGTGGGGGCTTTGTATAGTACGGGGCATAGGGGCTTGGGTGTGCTGTTTGGGGTGTTCTATGGTATCAATCGCCTGTTGATGACGATTTGGCGGCAGTGAGGGGTATTGGAGACTGGAGACTGGAGATTAGAGATTGGGAGATTAATTTTAAACGTCTCCTAAAGTCCCAATGCCTCGCGCTCACGTTTCTTCAATGATTTGACGACAAGGGTATAGGAATGATCGATGAGGTTTGGGATTTCGTCGTTCGAAATGGTGCCGTCGAGGGTGATGGTGTTCCAATGTTTTTTGTTCATGTGGTAGCCGGGTTGGACGGCAGTGTATTGGTTACGCAGCGAGAGGGCCAGGTCGGGATCGCATTTGAGCGTGATGCGCAGCGGCGTGGCCTGCCAGGCGATGAGGGCGTACATTTTGCCGACAACTTTGAAGACGAGGGCCTCCGGTCCAAAGGGTTGTTCTTCGGTGGTGCCGTTTTTCTGCAGCATATAATGGCGCAGGGTATCGAGTTTCATAGAGGCTCCAAATAAGGTTACCATGTCATTTCGAGCGACTAGCGAGAAATCCCTTGGCACGTTGTTTGCTATTGAACGTTGTAGGGGATTTCTCCGCCTTCGGCCTCGAAATGACATGGCTTAAAATGCGGAAGTTATTTTATTTTCATTCCTCAATTCATCGAGTGTAGACCGACTTTGTTGCCTTCGGTATCCACAAAGAAGGCGATAAAACCGATTTCACCGATGCTGGTTTTGGGCATGGCGACCTGCCCCCCGGCGGAGTCGACCCGGTTAAGCACGTTGCTTAAGTCATCCCCACCATTAAGGTACAAAACCGCGCCTTCCGTAGTCGGGACGTGCGTTGCGCTTTTGACCAACGCTCCACCAACGCCATCTTGATAGGGAAAGACGGACATGATTTCATCGGTGTCGAGTTTGTTCAGCTCGGTATCGAAGATGGTGCTGTAGAATGCTGTGGCCCGGTCGATGTCTGCGACGGGAATTTCAAACCAATTGATTACATTATGCATGGTGTCAAACCTCCAAAAGTTAAAAGTGTGATTATTTGTTAGACACCCTTAGCATATCATAGCACTCCTGACACCCTTATGTCAGGAGTGGATTCGATCACTTTTAAAAAAAGATTTTTGGAGCACCAAAGCTTGCTTTGTCATCTAAAGTGGTCAAAGTAAACTTTGACGCTCCACGTGCGTTTCTCGAAGTGTGGCAGCGGCAATCATCGCCTGACCCAAGGCGAGGCCGCCGTCGTTGGGCGGAACCTGCTGATGGGTGAGCACGGTGAAGCCGGCGGCGCGAAGTCGGGTGACGGTTAGCTCCAGCAGCAGCACATTTTGAAAGACGCCGCCGCTTAAGGCGACTTGATCGAAACTGGTGTCATCTCGCAGGCGGCAGCTAAGCTGAAGGACTAGCTCGGCCACACTATTATGGAAGCGAGCCGAAATTACAGCGGGAGGCGTATCGGCCTGAACATCGGCGACGATGGCTTGAAGGAGGGGGGCAGGGTCGATGACGAGGGGTGAGTCGCTGCTTTCCACCAGGGTGAAGGGGTATACGTCATCGACACCGGAAGCAGCGATGGTCTCAAACTCGATAGCGGCCTGGGCTTCGTAGGTGACCACCTGACGACCACCGGCCAGGGCGGCAACGGCATCGAAAAGGCGGCCCATGCTGCTGGTCAATACGGTGTTGAACTGTTTTTCAAGCTGCTGCCGCACAATCCGGCGCTCGACGTCGGGGCAGGCGGCGACCGGCGGTAAATCATCATCCCAGGCGATGCCCGCAGCCCAGAGATGGGCCAGCGCCAGCCGGTAGGGGCGCTTGATCGAGGCGTCGCCGCCGGGGAGGGGGATGGTTTTGAGATGGGCAGCGCGGCGGAAGGTTTTGTAATCAGCGACCAACACCTCGCCACCCCAGATGGCCTGATCGAGACCATAGCCGGTGCCATCGAAACTAAAGCCGATGACCGGCTCTTGACCATCGAGACCGTGCTCGGCCATGATGGCGGCGATGTGGGCGTGGTGGTGCTGAACCGGCACCAGTTGGGTGTGATCGGCTTGTTCTTTGGCCCATTTGGTCGATAGGTAGCCGGGGTGCATATCGTAGGCAATGATCTCCGGTTCAACGCGGAATAAGGCTTTGAAATGCTCAACCGCATGCTCGAAGGCCCGCCACGTTTCCAGGTTTTCCATGTCGCCAATGTGCTGGCTCATAAAGGCGTAATTGTCTTTGGTGAGGCAAAAGGTGCTTTTTAGCTCGCCGCCTACGGCCAGAATAGGCGGAACTGCGACGGGCAGCTTAACCGGAAAGGGTGCATAACCCCGCGATCGGCGCACCGGCAGTTCGCGCTCCTCAAAGACGCGGATGACGGAGTCATCGCAATGGGCGTAAATATCGCGGTTGTGCAGTAAATAGGCATCGACCAGCGGAGCCAGACGCTCGAGGGCTTCGGCGTTGTCTTTGACGATGGGTTCGCTGGAGTAGTTGCCGGATGTCATGACGAGAATGGAGAATGGGGATCGGAGATTAGTAATTGGTAATTGGTAATTAGAGATTGGAGACTGGAGATTAGAGATTGGAGATTGATTGAAAGTATCTCTATCTTGCTTAGCCTTCGCCTCAGCCTTAGCCTCTAAATTGCTTAATAATAGATAATGTAGTGGAGTGTAAGGCAGCATAACGCCAATATAGTCGTTGCCGGGAGCGACAAGATTGGATAAGAAGAAGTCATCCCGTTTTTTGAGGAGGACGATGGGGCGTTGGAAGTTGGTGAGGAGGGCTTCTTCGGGGGGAGTGACGTAAGCGAATTGGGAAACGGTGGCGATGTCGAGGGCCATGACGGCGAAGGGTTTGTCGATGCGGCCTTTGCGGTGGCGCAGGGTTTCAAGCGCGGAGTCGTTGGTGGCGTCGCATGCCAGGTGAAACCCCCCTAATCCCTTGACGGCGACAATACCGCCGTGCGTTAATACCGACTGCGCCGTTTGGATGGCATCGCCATGGGAGGAAGTCTCTTTATCGACCAAAGCTTGAAGGGTATCGTTTTGGCTCGACCATTGAAAGGCAACGTGAGGGCCGCAGACGGGGCAGGCGTTGGGTTGGGCGTGAAAGCGGCGGTTGAGCGGATCGTCATACTCGGCCTGACAGGCGGGGCACATCGGGAAAGGTGCCATTGTGGTTAAGGGTCGATCATAGGGAATATCTTTGATGATGGTGAAGCGCGGGCCGCAGTTGGTGCAGTTGATAAACGGGTAACCGTAACGCCGGTCTTGGGGGTCGAACAGCTCGTGCAGGCAATCGTCGCAGGTGACGCGGTCGGGGGAGATGAGCGTGTTTTGGCCGGGTTGGGCCTGGCTGTGAACGATGACAAATTGGGTGTCGCCACGCACGGGAATAATCTGGGTTGTGACCGAGTCGATATGGGCCAGGGGCGGACTATCGGCCACCAGCTTGTCGCGGAACCAATCCAGCGTGTCGGGTTTGCCTTCAACTTCAATAAAGACGCCGGAACTGTCATTACCAACAAAGCCGACCAGCCCCAACTGTAGAGCCAGCCCATAGACAAATGGTCGAAAGCCAACGCCTTGAACGACGCCTTTTACCGTAATCTGGTGGCGGGCCATCTTATCTATAGTCGAATTGCTAGGCGGGGTGCTCATCCGTTGCTCCGAACTTGGGACGTCTTTGGATCAGGCTGCCGATATCGGCAGATGCAGGGAAAAATAGCAGATTTTTGCTTTTTTGGGAATTTTTGAAACGGGTCTATTACATTACCTGCTTTATGCCCGTTTCACGCGATTTTAGATGCATCTTAAATAGGTGTTTTTTGGCAAAAATTAACAAATCAGCGTATCGAATTGGCCCGATCGGGGTTTATAAATATAAGGATAAAACGGGGTATAAAGAGGCTCATAATTTTTAAGGTTTGACCGAGATAGAAAAGTCGATTTTTGTCAAATTCCTTCTTCACAAGCCGAATTTTTCATGCTATAATTAATCCTGTATTTACCTCCAACTGCCATAGTTTTCTCGGCTAATTTATTAGCCTCATACGCAGCTTATCGCTAAAAAAAACCAAAGCTCAATGCAGAGAGGATCAGTCTGATGCAAATACCAGCAATCTTTCGACCTTCGTCGTCCTCTTTACCGCCACTCTACACATGGCCTCGATCTCTTAAGAAAACGTTGTTGACGTTTGCTGTGCTGATTGTAATTGGTGCTTATATGCTTTTAGGCGGGGGCATTATTGCCTTCCTCGCCATTTTGGCCGAACGCGCCGGAAATTAAATCAGCAAACCAACGTTTGTGGGTAGAGTGCGTAAATCGAATACTTCGCCGGAGAAGCCTAATTGCCCCTCGTTTTTACGATGCCTTAGGATATTTTGCTTTGCTTTGCGGATCAAGTTCTTCTAACTTCTCTGGTGAAATAGCACCAAACTCTTGATAATTTTGGCGGGCTTGATGCAAGCTGATGCTATTGGCCCCGGTTGGGTCATCGGGCATGGCCTCTTGAACCGGGTCGCTTGTCCAACCACACACGGGGCAAATGTCCCAATCGCCCACAACGGCAAACGTTCGGTAAGCACACACCGGGCAGGGTAGCCAAGTTGGTAGGTTGCCCTCTACCCCATCAACCGCAATTCCCAATTCCTCGCTTAGATGTTGCGCCAAATATTCATTGGTCGCCCCACGAAACGAATTTTTCATTTTCTCCAACAAAATTGGTCGATAAATAGGATTACCCGGCTGTAAATCTTCGGGTGGCTGGTGAGTTTCCCATTGTAAAACCGCCGTCAGGTTCAGTTTCTCGCGTAAACTGGGTTTTAGGGGTTCGTTGAAAAATTCGAGAACCAAGTCGGTTGCTTCATCACGACTGAGTTTTTTCAAGTAATGCCAGGCTATTTTGTCGAGAGCTTCTTCACGCTGCATGCTGCCTCCGAATGTCTTGTGACAGGCTGAGAATTTAAGATTTGTTTTATGGTATCATGCAATGGGCCGATTGACAATGTCATAAAACGTACAAGCATTTCAGGGTTTCAAGGTTGCAGAGTTGCAGGGTTTTACCAATTCGACTCGGCCTGAAGTTCGCTGTAAAAGGTAGTGTTGTGATAAAAGTCTCTTATTCGATGACGATGTCATCTAACCCTTCGGCGGGGGCCGGATACTCTAGCTTTAGCCCTTCAAGTGTCTCGATGATTTTCTCGGCGATGAGCAAGTTGCGATACCATTTTTTATTGGCCGGGACAATATGCCACGGTGCAACCTTGGTGCTGCACTTCTCGAAAGCGGCTTCAAAGGCGGTCATATAGTCATCCCATAAGGCGCGTTCGGCCAAATCGCCGGGATTGAACTTCCAGCGCTTATGGGGCTGATCCAGTCGCGCTTGAAAACGCTCCTTTTGCTCATCCTTTGAAATGTGCAGATAAAATTTCAAGAGGGTGACGTTGCTATCGGCCAACAACTGCTCAAAATTGTTGATGTGCTTGTAGCGCTGCTTCCAAACTCCAGGCGGCACAATGTTGTGGACGCGCACAACCAAGACATCCTCGTAGTGCGAGCGGTTAAAAATGCCGATCATGCCGCGCTCCGGAACTTCTTGATGAATACGCCACAGAAAATCGTGGGCCAGTTCCTCTTCAGTGGGTTTTTTGAAGCTGGTGACATGGACACCCTGCGGGTTGACACCGCTCATAATGCTGCGAATGGTACCGTCTTTGCCCCCGGCGTCGATGGCCTGGAGAACGATAAGCAGGGCGTGTTTATCCTGAGCGTACAACACGTTTTGCAGCTCGGCCATACGGTCGATCTTTTCGGCCAGTAGGTCTTTGGCCTCTTTTTTGTTTTTAATCTTGCCGGTATCGTTGGGGTCAATCTCTTGAAGTTTTACTTTTTGACCAGGTTTAACGGTAAATATCGGCATGTTTCAATCCTTTCGTTTAGAGATTGGTCCAGTTTCCTTACCAAGGTCGTTTTAGGATCAAAAGTGTCTTCCTTTTGAGCTTCTGGCTCGACCGATAATAAAACTGGACCAATCTGAGCGTATTACTTACTGAACAACCACATCCAAACCAGGTTCAAACCGCTCCCAGTTGCCGTCGGCACCCTGGCATTCGCTTAACGATGAAAAGCAGATCGACAGCCAAAGCTTATGTGTGCCGGGCGCATTAATAGCCATGCCATCTTCGTGGCGAAAAACGCCGTCGATGGTGCCGCTGCTCCAACTGGTTTGAAAGGCTCCGGTGCTGGCGGTTAAGCCTAAAACACCAAAGGGCATTTGACCTTTCTCGCCAGGCAGTTTGGCCTCAATTTTTACAAACACTTTTTCACCAACGCTATAAGTGTCGCGCCCATCTCGAAATTCAATTTTGCCGATGACGCCATTCGCACCGGCGACGGGTTCGGCTGGAGCCGCCGGTTCCGGTGGCGGGGGCGCTTCGGTGGGAGCGGCCGGAGGGGGAGCGGCGGGTGCAGGCGCTTGCGTAGGCTCCGGTTCGGGGGTTGGGGTTTCCGTAGGTTCGGGCGTAGGCGGCTCGGTAGGTTCGGGGGCCGGTGGTTCCGTGGGTGGCGGTTCGGGGGTTGGCGTGTCGACCTCTATTGCGGTGGGGGTCGGCAGTACGGAAGCCGGCAATTGCGCTGCGGCTGTGGGCGTAAATGTGGGTAAGGGGGTTCGAGTTGGTTCGATGGCGGTTTCGCTGTCTCCGGGCAAACGCGACAGCAGTGAGCAGCCCATTCCAAAGACCAGCAGTCCTACACCGGCCAGCAGCCAAATTCGGCCAGATTGTTTCAAAAACAAGATACATTTCCTCCATTGAAGATAAGGTAGTGCAACATTAAACCGTGGAAACACAAAATCGTGCTGATAATCGACAGAATTAACAAGATTTACTTTAATTATACAAATAAAATCATGATAATCCTGTAAATTCTGTCTAATTTTCTTTACCACAGTTTAGTGCAGAGCTACCGAAGATAAGTTTCGTAGAGTAAATCAGTAATTTGCCTACCGTGTGACAAGTCAGTGACATGTTCTACTATTTTTGTTCCCAAAGGTATTAGCACGTAAAGCATACAATCGCGCAGTTTAGCATGATGCTTTTGAACTGCCAACTTCGGCCTGAACCATTCTTGCTTAGAAGATACGGCTGAGTATAATGAAAAATAATGCGCCCCCGTAGCTCAGTGGATAGAGTACCGGCCTCCGGAGCCGGGAGCCTGCGTTCGAATCGCAGCGGGGGTACCTTAATTAAAAAGAGCGCCTGGCTCATGTCCAGGCGCTCTTTTTGGTTGGTAGCTGCTTTATTTTTTAGAAATAACTGCTGATGATCTCTAAGACCTGCTGAATATTTTCCGGATCGCCGGACTGTACGCGGGTGGCGCTGGAGCGGGCAATGTTGTTCAGCGCGTTGATATCGGCATCGCCACCATAGGCTACCGGAATAACAATGACCGGGTTACGATCTTCTTTGCTGGTGTTGATTACTTCCACAACTTCTTGCAATGAGGACAGGCTGCTGGTATCCTGGCCATCGCTCAGTACAACTATCGACTGGATGCGATCATCTTCGGTATCGCGTGAGGCTGTGAGTAGTTTAATTGACTGTTCGATGGCGTCGTAGAGCGATGTATCGCCGCCGACCTCTAAGGCAGTGACCTGATCACGGATATTATTTTGGCCTCCCTCAAATGAAACCAGGGCTTCGACCGACTCCATACTGTTGGGATCGATATAGATAAAGCTGCTGGTGTTAAAATCGTAGACACGCGGTTGGCTGTCGAAAATAACCAGTCCAACGCGGTTTTGGGCCGGCATGCCATCTAAGAAGGCGGCGGCGGCGGTTTTGGCTTGTTCGATCTTATCGCCCTGCATTGAGCCGGAGGTATCCATGACCAGCAAAACATCGGCCTGTTTCTTGACGAACTGCCAACTGGATTGAACCTGGGCGACCACTTCGGGGTCCGGCACTTCTAACACAGTGGACGGCTGATTGGGATCAACGCCCAACTCTGACGAAATGGGATAATCGACCGGTACGCCGGGGTTAACCGGACGGAAACCACTTTCCAAAACTTTGCGCTGTACCTCTTCGCCGCGCACATATTCCGTAAAGACTTTGGCTGCGGCCCGCTGTTCGTCCGTTACCCAATCGGCCTCGGGGATGGCGTAGGGATGCTCGTGCCAAAAGGTGCCTTCTTTGGGGTAGAGCGCCACCAGGGTTTCGGGGGGCTGGTAGCTGGTTTTACCCTGATTGATAAAGATTAAGTCGTTTTCTTCCAGCGCCACAAAGTCGAGATAGCTGGGGCCTTGGGCGATATATTCTTTAAACTCGGTTGTTCGAGACGAATAGTGACGGATCAACTCTTCGATATTGCGGACGCCCTGCTGTACGTCAGGATCGTTCACTTGCTCCAGCGTTAAGCGGCGGAAGTTGGGATCATCGCTATTTTGGCGGGCGCTGGCATAGAATTCAGCGATCAGCGTGGAGAGAGCCGTCGAGCTAATAAAGGGATCGGTATGGCCGTAG
Organism: Anaerolineae bacterium; assembly: GCA_020433805.1. Lineage (GTDB taxonomy): Bacteria > Chloroflexota > Anaerolineae > 4572-78 > J111 > JAGRBY01. The sequence goes on along the minus strand of JAGRBZ010000017.1, from coordinate 13,534 downwards.
TACACCGTGGTGCGATTGCCGGGGATGTTGTAATCGGCCCAGCCGTTGGGAGAGTTAAGCACATTCAGCAGCTCTTCCCAGCCGACATCTTCGGTACCTTCTTTTTCTTGGATAGCCTGAAGGCGGCTCTCCCAAATCGCCATTACAACCGGAGCCAACGCCGTGGGTGGGCTATCGGCCAGATCAAACACCTGGCGACCCGATTGATAGTTGACCAGCGCCAGCCAGTGGCTAACTGAAGGAGAAAAGAGCGTAGGTTTCACTACATTGGCATTGTTTGGCGCGATAAAAGCGTTGATGATCCCTTGCGCTATCTGGCCTGAGGAGCCGGGCTTGCCGCGCACACATATAGCCTGTTCGCCATCAGCCAGCGGTTCGCCGGTAAGGGGATTGTTGCCGTCGATATAAGCCTGGTTAAAGCGATTGATAGCGTCGTAGACTTCGCCGTCCAGGTACAGCTCTGACTCAGGAGCATAGACCATCTCGATTTCAACGGCACCGGACGCGCATTGAACATCGTTGCCTTCTTCATCCTCCAACGTAAGACCCCCACTATCGCCACCGAAGCTGCTGCAAGCCAGCATAAAACTTAGCGGCAGCAGCAAGAATAACCATCTTTTTTGTTTTAACACGTGTTTGCTTCCTCCTTAGGTATCTGTGTCGGTAATTTGATGAACCTGCACGGCTTAAGCTTCACTAGCGTAAAACACGAGCAGCCCAGCTTTGCAAGCGATCCGCCGTTTCGCCATCGGCCTGAACCCCGGTTTGATCAACCGCCGGGTCCAAGCCGTAATCCGATAAAACTGTTTGTTGGTTTTGACTTAACAAAAAATCGCGAAACTCAGCGGCAGCCTCTTGCTTTTCCGGGGTTGATTGACTCCCGGCCCAAATGGCAAAAGGAATATCGAGTATCACTTCCGGTTCAGCCGGCAGCAGGGTGAAGTTGGCATTCTCATCGAGTTTCGCCTCGCGCCACGAGGCCATCGACAGCAAGCCAACATCGCCCAGCGTACGGCCCTGCACCGAAGCAAACGATTGGGCCGGGGTCGGTTTGGCATACGCATTGCCGTCACCCAGTGTTTCCGTGAGCCAACTATTAGCCGAGGTTACACTGCGGCCGGAAAGCGATTGACTATCCTCGCTAAAAGCAGTCGCCGAAATAAGCGCAGCAATGCCTTCAGCCGAGTTTTGCGGGGAATTGAGTACCAACCGCAGCCCTTCCGAACTGGTGGCTTTGGCATGCAGGCTGTCCCAATTTAACTCGCCATAGGTTTGGTTAAATTGCTCAAGCTTGTCGGTGTAGGCTCCCCAGGCCAACGGGCTGCCGGCTACCGATTGAGCATCTTGAAAGGAAAGGCCTTTGTTTTGGCCCAGCGCCAGGATAAACGATGCATCGGCAATCCAGGCCGCAGGCGGCGGCGATTGGGCATTGGTCGAGCGAAATCTGGCTTCAGGGATGAGGTCCGTCGTTTCAATAACCGACACCTGAACCTTTGGATGCGATTGATTGAACGCAATGGCCGCATCCTCGACCCACGGGTAAATAGTTGGAGCCGCCGCAACCTCAATCGATACCTCTGATTGCAGGGGGGAAACTTCGCCTACCGAGCCGAACATATAAAACGTTCCGACAATCATGCCGATAACAACAAGCACAGCCACACCAATAATAACAAAGAAAACTGCTCGATTTTGTTGCATTGAACTATCTCTATGAGGAAATTACGGATTGTACTTCAAACATGTTATAACACACTGGCTAAAATTTGTCTCAACGTTGGTCAAACTGCCACAAATCGTCTACCAATGGTAACCGTTGGTCATTGAAGTTATGTTTATCTATTATAGCATGAGTTGAGCGCTGTGGCACGCAGACACAGTAGGTTTAAGGTCGAATTAAGAGGCTGACAAGAGCGTAAAACGAAAAACGTAAAAAGAAATGTCGTTTTACGTTTTTCGCATTACGTTTTATGGCGTCAACCCCACGCAATCTCTTGGAGTCATAAAAATAACCGATAATTTCTTGGCGTTGTCTAATTGCCCGTTTATGTCCAACGCTTTACAATGGAACCACTTTAGCCAGGGAGAAAAAATTATGTTGATTACCAATGGAACCGTCCTATCTTTTCATCCGGGAAATGAAGTTATCGAGAACGGAGCTGTGTATTACGAAGACGATACAATTGTGGCTGTCGGCCCGGCGGCAGAACTTGAAGCTCAATACCCCAACGCCCATAAACTGGACTCTGCCGGCAAGTTGATTATGCCGGGCATGATCTGTGCTCATACCCACTTTTACGGCTCCTTTGCCCGAGGTATGGCCATCCCTGGTGATCCGCCGGAAAATTTTATGCAGATTTTAGAGCAACTGTGGTGGAAAGTTGATCGTGCCCTTACGCTAGAAGCCAGCAAATATAGCGCCCTGGTCGCGTTGGTCGATGCGGTACGGCACGGTACAACAACGCTCATCGATCATCACGCCAGCCCTAACCATATCGCAGGTTCGCTCGATGCGTTGGCCGATGCGGCAACCGAGTCGGGGCTGCGGGTCGGTTTGTGTTATGAAGTCACGGATCGAAATGGAGAAGCGGGGGCCGAAGCCGGTATTGCGGAGAATGTGCGGTTTCTTGAGCGCCTGCGAGCGAAGCCCGATCCGAAATTAGGCGCTTCGTTCGGTTTGCATGCTGCCTTTACCGTCAGCGATGCAACGTTGGCTGCGTGTGTTGAGGCAGCGAAAGGGCTGGACACGGGCTTTCATATCCATGTAGCCGAAGACAAAGCCGATGAGGTAGACAGCCTCAGTAAATACGGCATTCGCGTAGCCGAGCGGCTCGAAAAACAGGGCATCTTAGGGCCAAAAACGCTGGTCGCTCACGCCATTCATGTCGATGCTCATGAAATGGAGATTTTTGCGCAAACGGACACAAAGATTAGCCATCAGCCGCGCAGCAACATGAACAATGCTGTCGGCGTCGCCGAAGTTGAGCAGTTGCTCGATAAAGGCATTACGGTTGGTCTGGGCAACGATGGGTTCACCAACAACATGTTCACCGAAATTCACACTGCCTATCTGCTCCATCGCGTCAGCAAGGGCGATCCGCGCGTAATGTCCGGCGATCGGTTGATCAACATGGCCTTCAAGAACAACGCTGCCATTGCCGATCTGTTTTTTACGAAACCGGTCGGTTCGCTGGCTCCCGGCGCATTTGCCGATATTATTCTGCTCGATTATGTGCCGTTCACGCCGCTAACCGCAGGTAACTATCCATGGCAAATCATTTTTGGAATGGATGGTAGCCATGTTACCCACACCATTGCCGGTGGGCAGATGCTGATGGCTGATCGTCAACTTATGGCATTAGACGAAGTTGCTATTGCGCAGAAGGCGATGAGTCTAGCCACGGAGGTTTGGCAAAAAGTACAGACGATGGATTGAGGTATGCTTTAATCGACGGGTTCCAGTTGGTTGGCACGCGGCCAATATAACTTGGGCTTACCGTTGCCGGTTCTAACAGCCACTACATACGAAGTTTGCAAACGCGGATTGCTTTTGCTAAAACTTCCTAAGGTATATTTACCTTTGTACTTGCCTAATAAAACCCCCCGATGGGCAGGAACAACTTCAATGACCTCACCTACTTTTTCGGTCCATCGGCCGTGGGCATGGCTGGTCCAGCGGACTTTGTCTCCGATTTTGAAGTTATATAGCATGGCAGCTCCCCCTTATGATTTGCTATGTTGCTTAACGTATCCCTAAAAATGAGCATAACACAAAATTGATCGATTGGCAACATGCAAAAAACGCCGATTAACAAATTGTTGCAACGGCATTTTAGTAATGTGTAACGACTTTTGTGCCTACGTTGGCCCAATTAAACAGCCATTCTGCCGCCGGAGTAGGGAGATTAACACAGCCGTGGCTCATCGGGGTGCCAAAGTTGTTATGCCAGTAGGTACCATGCAGCCCGTAACCTTCGTGGAAATACATAACATAGGGTACATCATCCAGGTCGTAAGCATCGGCTCCGTAACCACCTGTCATATCGGCTTGCTCATACTTAACATAGATGCTAAATGTACCCACTATGGTGGGATATTGCCACATACCGGTTGAGACAATGGCGTGGAAAACCGGCTGCTTCCCCTCAAAGGCGGTCAGTCGCTGGGTGGTTAAATTTACGTCAATCCATTTTTCTCCGATTAACGTGCGAGAAGAAGGGGCATACGGGGAGCGCATATTGGGTGTGGGAGCATAAGGAGAATAAGGTCTAGCCGAATTGTAACCGTAATATTGAGGTTGAGGCCGAGCTTGATAAACAGGTTGGGTCGGTTGGCGAACACGAACCGGTGTCCAGCCCGATTGTGGCTGATACTGCCCGAACGTTGGGGGAGTACGTTCGACATTTATAGGCCGATTGTAGCTAAATGAGGGGGCCTGGTAACTTTCGGGAGGCGAATAGACCGGGGGAGAAGCCGCCCACGGATTTGAATATCGGTTCGGCTGAACAGCGGCTGGAACTGCCGGTTGAAAAGTTTGCGTTGGGATGATCAGCGACTGGCCGATGTAAATCCGAAAATCTCCGGTTAACCTGTTGGCTCCGGCCACTGTCTGCACGTCAAGCCCATACGTCGCCGCAATAGAAAAAAGGGTTTCCCCTTCTCGTACAATGTGAATCGTGCCGCCGTTGGCTTGGGCCGGAGCAGCCCTGAGCATCACCAATACTCCGGCTACCATAAGTGCCGCGATCAACCACCTTTTCATGTCTTCTCCCCGAAAGCATATTTTAAGTTTACATAACTCTAGTATAACATAAAATCGCTAAAGAGGGCAAAGGGCGTTTGAGGTTAGGGTCAAATCCTATCGATTTTCAAGCTTGTATTGGTAACTGGCCGGTTCCGTGGTGATAGGTGTCGTGCCACTAACAATGAGTACGGCTTTTTGCAGTGTGGAACCAAGCCCTTCAAGGGTAAATGCTCCGTAGTTGGTTTCGTCAAGGGGTAGGTCGCGTATGATGATATTGCCATCGGCAATTTCAATAAGTTGCACGGAGAAATGTTGGGGCAGAACGTTATCGATTCTTACAAAACCCTCGGCTTGCCAATTATTATCGCCGCTTTCAACATCATCATAAAAATCGATTTCGGGGATACTGATGTCGTCGATGGTCCAGCCGGGACGATTGACAGCATCATCGGTGACATATTCAAAACGCAGCAAAATTTCCTGTCCGGCATAGGGTGATAAATCGACAGTTTCCTCAATCCAAGTAGGGCCGTCGCCGGATACACCGGTATAGCCGGCTCCGTAGGCATTCCCGCTGGGATTTGCGGTTGAACTGTGGGGTGTTTGTAAAAGCGTCCAATTTTGGCCGGCATCGGTTGAAACTTCAACATAGCCGAAATCCCAATCGGCTTCAATATCATACCAGGTAGCGTAATTTAAGGTCGCTGTATCGACATCGCTTAAATCAAACGCACGTGTAAGCCGAGTGGTGGTATCGTCACCACGATGGCTGTACCATTGAAATTGCCCACTGTGCGCGTCGTTGTTGATAACTTTCACCCGCGTCGAGCCGATGAATTCGCCGGCAACGTCGCCTTGTCCCAAAATTTCGATATAATCGGCACCAAACTGATAGACGGTAGTCTGTTCGTTAACCGGGAAATCGGCATAGCGAGAGACGGGTACAACGGTATTGACCGAGAAGTCGCGGTAACCGTAGCGTCCATCTTCTATATCAGGATCATTGAGATAGTTTGCTACCAGAAAATCAGCAAAAATATCATCGAACCGCTCCGGTAGATTTTGCTCCGTAAGTACGGTATTGAAGCCAACAATGCCGTTTTGAGGGTGAGCAACCACGGCCTTCATCATATCTTCGCCGTAACGTTGCAAGAAATAGGCCATAAAAAGAAAGCTGCTGCCGTAATCTGCGGGGTTGCTCGTCCAACTGTTGAGCTGTGTGTCGGGGACGCTTGCATAAAATCCGGCAAAACTGCTAGGACCATAGCCGTTTATAAAACTAGCCAGTTCGCTTAGCCCTTCGTTGACCCACGTGTCTTCATTGCGATCCTGATGCCAGTGAATCATATGTTGAAATTCGTGGGCCAAAACGCTGTCGAAAGCAGTGTTGCCAGGGGTCACTGATCTGCCATTAATAAAAAACATCTCGCGCTCGTTGCTGTAGGGTTCGGCCAGGTTAGAGTAGGAGTTAGAGGCTGAAAAATAGCCGGCGACACCCGGCACATCGCCCAGAAATATATGAAGTCGCTCATCTTTATCGATGCCGGGAGTCCACTCGCTGCCGAAAAATTCGCGATTAGTAGGATAGGTATGGATTTCAAACTGCTCAGCTGAACGTTGCAACTTCTCGACATCAACATTCATGCCTTCTTGAACCCACCAATAGGAGTGATCGGTTACGAATTGTAGAATGGCAGTCACTTGAAAGCTGCGAGGCGGCGTAGCGAAATTGTCCGTAACCCATAAGGTATCGGTATCGCCCAATTGATAATCGGGTTTGGATTGGGCGATAACTTCAGGAATTTCTTGCTCGATCTCTTTAAGACGCATAGCCAGCAGGCGCTGATCGCGTTCAGGTAAAACGGCTTGAGCCAGACGTTGTTCGGTGGATAAATTTAGCGGTGCGGCTTGACCAGCTATGTGTTCAACCGTGGCTGTGGGCGAAAAAGACTCTGTCACACCGTTTGTCGTTGGTTCGGAAGTTGCCGCTGTCTCGGCTGTAGAGATAGGTGATGCGCTCTCAGCCGATGGAGTCGCAACCGGCGTTCGCTCGATAACGGGGACAGGCGTAGAGGTTGGTGGCTCTAAACCGCCAACCAGCGAGGCCAGAAAAGTAGGGTCGGTTAGCGCCGGTACTATTCGCCACGCGACCGCTACAACACTTATGGTGCAAATAATAAAGAGCAAACCGGCAATAGCGCTAAAAATAATGGTTCTTTTTTTCAACTGTATCTCTAAAACTTCTAGGGAACAATAAACAAATGAGACCTGCCAGGTTTTGCCATCCTCGTTTAGAAACCCGACAGGTCTTCATTTAAATTGATAAACTAGCGTTTAAATCCGTCGACATAAAGACCCTTATTGCAATCCCAATGGCAAATCCAATCGGCGTTGATAATCGTTTCATCAGGCCAGTTGACCATAATTTTCACATCTTCCGACAGGCGGGTGAACTGCGAACATTGTGCGTCGAACCGAGACAAGAAATCGGGGCATTCGTAGCGAACTACGGTTAACCACCACCAGCCGACACCATCCCCAAGGTTCTTGTTGGGGATAACGACGTCCCATTCGCCATCACCTTTTTCCGGGTAGTGGTGGCTTGCCCCGGTGGGGTGAGAAATAACGCTCCACGACCAGTTATCAACCAGAACGCTGTAGCCGTTAACCAAATTGCCCCCTTCGTCTCTAATCCGTCCTTTAAAGTGAACAATAGCGGCGTTATGTGAAGCGTGCCAACCGGTTGGCGTAAACTGATACTCCGGCTCGGGCGGTGGCGGCGGAGCTTCCGGTTCGGGCGGTGAGGTTGGCTCAGGGGCAGCCGTAGGAGCCGGCGGCGGAGCGACCTGCACAACACCGACAATGTTGGGATCGCCATCGATTTGAACCAGGTCGCTGTAAACCCAGCCGGTGCCGTTGCTAGAGCCGGGATATTCAACCTGAACCCAAGAGTTGTCGCTATTGCGACCCACAATTTTAGAGCTTTGCCCAACGGTTCCTGCTCCAACAACCGGATAACCGGTACCTGGGCCGCCCCGAATGTTCATGTTTTGCAAAATCGTGGCTCGGGCTTCGGGATTGGGCGTATCGGTTGGGTCTGGGGCTGCGGTCGGCACAACCGCTGTAGGTACTTCAGTTGGCGCTTCCTCTACAACGGCCTCGTCAACTGGCGGTGCTGCGACAGGTTGGCTGGCCGGAGCTGCACCATCCTGCGCGGCGGCCGGGTCTAAAACGGCGGCCACACTGACAGCAGTTGGGGTAAAGGTTGGCATAGGCGTACGGGTCGCCGTGGGTTCTATGGCGGCGCTGCTGCCGCCACCCAACACACTCGATAAGCCACAGCCGAGTGATACTAAAGCCAGGGTTATCGGCAGTGCAAAAACTACGATAGAGCGTTTGTTACTCAATGTTCCCATTTTGCGTCTCCAAACTTACTGCAAGACTATATCAACAATCATAAGTATAATGCGGTCAGATTAAAATTCAAGTTCACTCAGGAGGGGCTTGTTCAAAAAAATCAAAATGAACATATTGCATGGGATCTTCACCCAATGTAATCTCGATTTCCGGAGAGACTTGAATCCCTCCCTCAACAAGGGTTATCACGTACGGGCCAGGCGTATAGGGCCGAAACTCTAGTTTGGTGTTCATATTGTGATTATCACCGGTGCCTTTCACCGTGCTGTCACCGGCTCCTGCTCCAGAGATTTCGCTTAGGTAAGCATTACCGTCGGGGGCAAGCGCTTTTACCTGAAAGCCTTCCAAGGTTTTGAAGATACCGGGCTTGAAATCACGCCGAACCCAGGCTGTCATTCGCGTTTCACCGGGCGAGCCGGTGTCGTGAATGAAATAGTTAACCTGAAAGGGAAATTCAGGTTCGGGCGTAGCAGCCGGTTCTTCCGGCGGTGGGGGAGCCTCTTCAACCGGTGGGGCCGGAGGCGGTGGTGGCGGAGCTTCAGCCTGGGCTACCTCTTCTTCTTCACCTTCCGGATTCTCTGTCGGGGTGGGAGTTGGCGTAGAAGTTAATGTTGGCGTCGGCGTTTCGGTTGGTGTTGCACTGGGCGTAAATGTCGCCGTCCAGTTGGGCGTAAACGTATAGGTGGCCTGTGGTGTTTTGTAGCGGGTGGGTGTTGCCGTTGGAGCCTGAACCACTAAGGCTCCTAAGGAACACCCCATATTTAAAACCACGCCCGCTATGGCTATCCATATAAAGATCGATGTTGACCGCATATTATGCAATGATTTTCCCATGAGGAAAACGAACTCCTACTGCGCCCACCAGATAAAATCCCAGGCTTTCTGATTCGGATCGCTAGAATACGTTAAAGAGATAGGAGCCGAGACCTGCGACCCGGCACTATCCACCAGGAAAATTGTCCAAGTTGCGTCATTATAGCCGCCGGGGGGTTCAAATTTGATGTTCCCTTGCTTAACATATCCCTCTAACCCATTAAGCGCGTCAAACCGCCAAGACGACTCGGCACTTTCATACGTATGCCCGGCCGTGCTATTACCCACAACTTTATAACCGCCAATGGGTGTACCGTTGGGATCAGTCACAGAAATAATACTCGATACAAAGTTGACATTGGTTTTTTGAAATTCCCGATTACCCTGTTCTCTAATCTTAAAGGGAAAATCCGGCGTGGCTGTCGGAGCCGGTTCCGGCGTATCCGTTGGTGGGGCAGGGGTTGAGGTCGGCGGGATCGGAGCCGGGGTCGACGTATCCGTCGGTTCCGGTGTGTCGGTCGGTTCCGGCGTGTCTGTCGGGACAGGCGTAGGCGTTTCTGTTGGAATAGGTGTTAATGTTGGGGTCGGTGTGATCGTTGGCGTGTCGGTAAAGTCTGGCGTAGGCGTAAAGGTTGGTCGGGGGGTTGGGATTGGACGATCGGGCGTTGGTTCCTCAGGGCTAAAGCGAGCGATAAGCATGTCACTGCGCGCTCTAACGCGCTCAGCCACTGACTGAGCCGCTGTACAATTAATCGTTACGAGGGCGAACAAAATTAACGCCGCAAGTAACTGATGACGTGAAGTTCCCATAAATAAAATTCCTTCCTTATCTGACTTCAAGAGGCTAATTATAACCGTTTGAACCACACTGGCAAACGATTGCGTTTAAATTCACGCTCTGCATTGATTAACCCCTAAAACGATGAGGCTTAGCCAATGGATTTGTGACGGCTTTTTACATCTCTACCTGGTAATGTTATAATGCCTGTGACGTTACGGGAAGGAATACATGTCATTAAATTTGCGCTTTGGACCGCGTCGCCCTATGAGACGGGTTCGCCTCTTTCTCCTTATTGTGATTGCAGTACTCCTTAGCGGCTTGGCCGCATGGCAGCGCGGTTGGCGTCCCGAGCACGTTCTAATTGAGGTTCGGGAGGCGGCGCTGCCTCATCTGCCGGTTCCGCTGCCTGAAGTGCCGATTATCAATCCCCAGCCCCAATCTGATGCCGTGGTCATGGTCGACTCCAATGTGATCGAAAACCCTCAAAGCACTGCCTATACGGCCAATCTCTACAACGCTACCGGCAAGGATCCTATCCCCTGGCCTAATATCGCCGGACGAACATCCATCGAAATCTACACGGTCGAATCGGGCGATTCGTTATGGGGCATCGCCAATCAATTTGCGTTAGATCTGGATACATTACGCTGGTCAAATCCGGAGTTGGAGCAAAATCCCGATATACTTTCCGTGGGAGCGGAACTGCGTATTTTGCCGGTTCAAGGGGCTTATCATATCACCCAACCCGGAGACACTGTCGAGTCAATTGCCGAGCAATACGGCGTTGCGCCGCAAGATATTGTCGACTATCCGCCTAATGCTCTTTTTCCGCCGTATGAGCTTGATAAGGTTGAAGGCGTGATTGTACCGTTTGGTCGCAAAGATGTTAATTTACCACCGCCGGCCCCTTCCCTGGATTTTCCTGTTGCCTGGCCGGTTGCGGGGACTATTCAGGGCAACTTTAGCGACAACCACCCGGCCATCGACATCGGCGCACCGTATGGCAGCCCTGTTTATGCCGCCGATGATGGCATCATCACTTTTGCCGATCAAGCCCAGGACGGTTTAGGCTACGGAGTCATCATAGATCACAATAACGGCCGCCAAACCTGGTACAGCCACCTTAGAGCGGCAGCCGTTGAGACCGGCACCACCGTTAGCCGGGGTACTGCCATTGGCGAGGTAGGCAGCACCGGACATGACGTTGGCCCGCACGTTCATTTTGAACTTCATATCGATGGCCAGCCCGTCGATCCCCTCATTTATTTACCAGGTGTTCCCCAATAAGCTTCCTCCCTCTTGGATGCTAATAGCCATCGAAATTAACAACTTACTTAGTTCAGTCGGTACCTCAATATCAATTTCAGAATCAAAAAAATCAAGCTGATAGAAGAAACGTGTTGAAAACACGTTAAGGGCAAACTCAATAACCTGTTTCAACAGGTTTTTTTTATCAGCGACCGAATTCATTCGGTTGCGATAGGCCGGATGGCTGCATACCGGAGTTACAAAGCTTTGTAAATCAACAAATTAATCGGGTAAGTACCGGAGTCACAAAGCTAGCTTTGTGATTCCTTGATTAATTTCTAAAACCACAAAGCTTTGTGACTCCCCGATTAATTTCTAAAACCCAATAAATTTGGAGATTTTTTGAGCCAAAACTGAGTCTCTTTTGAGTGAGGGCTGGTAGACTGTGGTCAAATTGACGGTGGTTCTCGAGAACGTCACTTAGGGTGTTGCGGCTAACCGGAAGCTGTGACAATCCAAAACAAACATTGAGCGTATCATCACAAAAAGGAGACTTACAATGTCTGACAAACACTATTTTGAGGTTACCACTCCCGTAGACCCGCCCCTGAAGGGTGGCATCACGGCTCAGATCTTAGAAGGCGGCAAGCCAACCAATTACATTATCCGAGCCGATAAAGATTGGTCCGTCAACGTCGAGTGGTACCTTGAAGGTGCCTTAACCGATTGTATCTGTGGCACCTGGTGCCTCCACCTGTTTATGGAATCGGTCGGCCCTGGTCCGGAAGTAGCTTTCCCTTACGGCGAGATCCGTGTTCCGCTGGATCCGTGTGGCGATGGTCACTACCAGTACGAAATTGAAGTAAAGGGCGGCTTTATCAAGCCTGAGCACTGCACGACACCTTACAAACTCGTTGCGGCCTTAACCTACCGCACACCTTGCGACAAGCCCGGCCCGATGGCAGGCTTCTGCGAACTGCCGCTGGTTCAGTTCTACGAGTCTGACAAACAAGGTACCTAATCGTAACCTTAAACGTTCTTTCCTAACTCGCTAGTCTCGGCGGTGCACGCTGCACCGTCGAGACTTTTTGCTTTTGACGGTATCGTCTCGCCCGTTTTCTCAATTAGTCCAACCAAGGCTAAAAACTGTATTGTTATAGGCGTTACGCACTTGACACCCATATATGTCATTTCGTAGCCAAAGGCGGAGAAATCCCTATAGCATCGGCTTGCAAAGCGTTTTGTCAGGGATTTCTCGTCGTTGCTCCTCGAAATGACATGCTAGCTGCGTAACTCATATTGTTAATCAATTGGGCCTAATTGGTTGTCAATATCAATTTCTTCCAGCAACAGCTCTAATTCGCGCCGCACATCTTCCGACAAAACCGGCTCCTCAACCTCGCGCATCTCAGGACGATGCATACGAACCCCGCCTTTGCTGCCATTATGAATAGCCAGTTCATCCCCGGCATTAAGGATAACTTTTTCATAATCCGGTGGCCACGTTAGCAAAAATCGTCGTCCGCATGTTGGACAGAACCATTCTTCCACTCCAGACGGATGAACTTTGTCCAGTTGCATGTGATGCTCTTCCAAATTATGCATAATCGATACTCCTTATAGAATTTGAAATTGTAACTGCTTTTGAGGATTAAATTGAGACAGTTTGCTTTCTCGAAAAACTATGGGTAGGGAAAACGTTTTTTATGGATTGGTCATAATGGTCAAGGATTGTTAACAATAGTTAACGATTGAATTATAACATAGCTAGCGGATTTGAAACAAGCCGGGTGTGTAACAAATAATAACCAACTTGCCGCAAAAAGTTTGAGAGGAAAAATGTCGTGAGGGCTTGAAGTTTTACCGTACTAAGACTCAAACTCACATAGTAATCAAACTCACACTTTGACCATAATAAGACTCCCATTCTCACTACTATAAGACTCACAGTTTCACCATAATGAAACCCCAAGTTTCACCCTAATAAGGTGGATCGAGTCTAGGTAATGAAGTCATGGCGAGATTATAATAAGGCTGACCATGATATTAGGTAGACTTTGATCACCACATAGGTATGAGACTCACGGTTTCATTAGTATAAGACTCACACTTTAACCATAATGAAACTGACACTTTCATAGTAATGAGAGTGTCAGTTTGACCCTAATGAAACTCGCGGTTTGATACCTATCAAACTTGGCAATGCATGGTCGAGATTTCCTGGGAGCGTAGGGGGCGACGGCAATCGGTCCGAACGGTAGTGAGGAAGCGCAAGCGCCAATCCAATTGCCTAGCCCGTAGTCGGGGAATATAGCTTACCATTACCACCCCACGAGCCGTTCCCTACGGGCGAGCCAAGGTCATTGAGCAACCTGTCATGAACGTATGCTTCGTTGACGTTGCCGTCGCCCCTACCGGCTGTTCTGTCAAAAAGTTCTCATTTCTTTCTGATATCAGTATAGGCGGTGATTAACCCTACAAATCTCCTCATCTCCCTATCTCCCTTTACCCCCACCCGGCAGACTTGATAA
>JAGRBZ010000179.1 GCA_020433805.1 Anaerolineae bacterium | reverse complement strand
TCTGGCTGAAAAATTGGCTGCCAATGAAGGCATCACTCTACCTCACCTTGAAAGCACCATTCAGCTTTATGAAACGTTGATAGCGCAGGGCGGTGGCGATTTGGATCATTCGGGCCTACATACGCTGCTGGGTAATAGAGGTGTGTAAGGCGTAAATCGTGCCAAAAAGGGGTAAGGTGTCAGCTCACTCAAGATAACGCCTATACCCACTCATCGACCAAGCGTAGGTTGGGGCGAGTGATGAGAATCTATGAGGGTCATCGTCCTGATTCCTTGTCGTGTGCCACAATTTGAGGAAAGATCACTGTAAATGTAGTTCCCACGTTGAGGTCAGACTCAACCGTAATTTTGCCTTTTAGAGCATCGGTCACAATGTTATGAACAATGGCCAGCCCCAAACCCGTGCCACCTTGTCGACGCCCGGTGGTAAAAAAAGGGGTAAATATCTGCGATAGATTTTCGGGGGCAATGCCCCGGCCATAATCTTGCACGGTCAGCATAAAATGGGCCGGATCACGCTCAGGTGCCATGCTTAGTTCGATTTCGATGATGCCCCCATTGCCATCGGGGTAGGCGTATTTCTCGATATTGAACAACAGATTGGTCAGCACTTGGGTCAGATAACCCGGATAGCCGATCCAGACTTTATTACCTTCAGGCAGATGATCGATGACCTCAATCGTGAGGTTGGCTTGCCGGGCATTGATTTTGAACAACTCCAGAATATCTTGCACCAGAACGGTTAAATCGACGGTTTCTTTAACAGCCGTGAGCTGGTTGACCGAAATTTTTTTAAAGTTCTGCACCAAATTATGGGCCCGGCTGATATTACGGCTGGCCAGGTGAGCCGCTTCTTGCATATCGGCCAAAATCGCTTGGGCTGCTTTGTCACCGCTCAATGGAGCAGCCAAGGCGTCGCTTTGGACTCTCTTGGCGATCATATCAACGGCGGTATTGACGATGCCTAGCGGCGTGTTGAGTTCGTGGGCCACGCCGGCAACCATTTGCGCCAGGGAGCGATGGCGTTCGATTTTCATTTCCGCCTGAAGCATCTGTTTAGCCAACTCTTCCTTAAAGTAGGCCTCCGTCGTATCGCGTATTTTGCCGGTTAGGTCAGCAAAGACTCCATAAACGAGCTTTGCCCGCGACCCTAAGAGTAGCCCCATAAAGGCTATTTGGTTAATAATAAAAAATTCGCACGGCGTGAGACAAACGACCGTTGCCGAGCGAGGCCGACTATCCAGTAGAGCCAGCTCCCCAAAAAAATCACCGGCATCCATCTGAGTCAGCTCAAGGTCATAACCTTGCTCATCGACTTTGTAAATTTTGACCCGGCCATTAAGGATGACAAACATACTCTCCGACTCATCTCCTTCTTGATAAACAACCTGATTTTCTTTCATTGTGATTGTCTGGCCCATACCGGCTAGCTTTTTCAAAACATCGTCAGACAGCCGGCTAAAAAAGGGCACTTCTTTAAGAATCGGTTCGATGGTCATAGTAAGTCTCCTGCCTAACCGGCTCAGTACAGTGTAAACAAAGTAATGTCACTTTTGTCATTGCGAGCGAAGCGAAGCAATCCCCACATCCGAACGCGGAGATTGCTTCGTCGTTCCTCCTCGCAATGACAATAACCACCAAAAACTTAGTTTACACTGCACTCAGTTCGGAACTATCGAAAATCTTTGGTTTTATCTTGCCCGGAGAAGGTAAGAAATAAGAAGTAAAACGTAATCGGTTTTGCGGCTTTGTCTCTTGCTCCCTACTCCTATACTGCACAACTCTGGGGTTACCCGGCTCTCTGCCAGACGGTGGCAAAACCCACAAACGCCTGCTGCATCAGAGCAATTATATCCTCCGGTGGCGTAAAGTTATTTTTGGTTAACCCATAAAACGCTGCCCGGGAAGGCAGAGAAGCGATTTTAATAAGCATATTGCCTGACCATAACTTGTGACAGCATTCAGGGCTGGGGCGCGGGTGTGTTTATTGAAATTGGGGAGTTGGGATTGTCCGGGTGGTGTTGGTAGGGGGTGAAATTACTGCTGATGGGGTTGAATTGGTTAGCTCCTCTAAACTCATTATCAATCTCATTGCTTTATGATATGCTTTGTTCATTCTTCGAGGTAAGTATCCCTATTATAGACTTAACTTGGTTAACGCAAAGTATCCAGTTATGGTTTGCGCTGTGGAGCATCGACCTGACTCTTATGAAAACTTGCTACCCGCGCTTTGTCTTGTTTCCAGATTGTTGACTATCTGTTGTAACACGCGAACGACCGTGGCATACTCATCTTCGCTGATACCTTGCATAGCCTGTTGCCTGACCTCCTTCTGGACAGTCAGTATACTGGCGTGCTGCTGCCGCCCTTCATCCGATAGTTGGAAGGCAATACTATTATCTCCATCTTGTCCAACAGCTTCGGCCCAACCGCGCTCGATCAGACTGGTCAGGATGTTCTCCAACTCGGAGGCACTGATGAAGGTGCGCATAAAGGTAAAGATTTGCTCT
Organism: Anaerolineae bacterium; assembly: GCA_020433805.1. Classification (GTDB taxonomy): domain Bacteria; phylum Chloroflexota; class Anaerolineae; order 4572-78; family J111; genus JAGRBY01. The sequence continues at coordinate 13,937 of JAGRBZ010000179.1, read as the reverse complement.
TTGCTGATGGGTCCTGCTTCGGCAAGGGTATTGAGCACTTGCCAGTCGGAGCGCGAAAGGCCATTAGCCGCCTGCGCCTGGTTAATATGCTCGGTGATGAGATTGTCGGCCTGCTTTAGCCAATAGCCAATCGGCAGATGGGGTTTTTGGGTTTGTGACATGGGTTTTCTCCTCTTTTAAGACGGCAGCTACGGCTGAAGTATCGTGATGATAACTTTACGGCTACTTTTTGTAAACGTTTTCAATTCAAGGTAATAACGACATTCCCTTTCTTCCGGCCTGTATCGACGTAGCGATGGGCCTCGACGATCTGTTCCAGCGGATAGCAGCGATCGATGACCGGTTTTAACTTGCCCGCCTCAACAAGATCGTTGAGAAAGATGAGATCGTCGGAACTTTTTTGTGGCCCGCCGCCTACTGTTTTCTTGCCGGTGGTCATAGCCGTCCATTTCATACGCAGGCTTACTCCGGGCACAGCCACGGCATGGAGAAGAACCCCGTCTTCCGTTAGGGCGTTAACACAGCCTGCGTAGGGAGCTTTGCCTACGGTATCGAAAATAATATCGTAGCGTTCGCCGTTTTGGGTAAAATCTTCTTGGGTGTAATCAATGACTTTATCGGCCCCCAATGATCTGACCAAATCCACATTGGCGGTGCTGCATACGCCGGTAACGTGGGCTCCAAAAAATTTAGCAAGCTGGACGGCAAAGGTGCCCACACTGCCTGACGCGCCATAGACAAGAATTTTTTGCCCATTTTTGATGTGGGCTTCTCGCAGGAAATACAGCGCCGTGCGTCCACCAAGCGGCAGTGTAGCGGCTTCCGCGCAGCTTACATGGGCTGACCTAAAAGCTAACAATCCATCTTCCGGCAGACAGACGTACTCGGCATAAGCGCCGGAACTGTCTTCGAAGGTTGAGGCAAAAACCTGATCGCCTTCTTTGAAGCGGGTTACCGCTGGGCCAACGGCCTCAACTTCTCCGGCTAGCTCCATCCCCAAGATAGCTTTTTTGGGTTTGGTAATACCAAGGGCTATGCGAGCCGGGATCCAGAATGAGGGTGGAACTCTGAAACCTCGCAGCCGAACGTCGGCTACGGTTACGGTTGTTGTGCATACTTTTATGAGGACTTCGTTGTCCTTGGGTTTCGGTTTTTCAATTTCGGTGAGGTGAAGAACATCGGGTGATCCGTATTTTGTGTAAACAACGGCTTTCATAGTCAAACCTCCCCACGGTTTGTTTAACCCTAACGTCGCAAAGGCCGTTAGGGTGTTGTATGACGCGGCACGAACGCGTCACGTTTTTTGATTTCAACAGTTGGGCTGCGGCGCAATAAAACGATCCCCAGCCAGGCGAACCAGACAATCATACTCAGCCCGAAGATGGTTACGGCGATCTCGGCCAGCGGTGGAACGATGGAAATGATGCCTGCCAGTCCGATTATGAGACCAAATACGTTGAGTGACCTGGGAAGCGTTCCGGCGCGGAAGGCGACCCAACTTAGCAGCAAAATCCATACGCCGCCGGTAAGTTCATGGGCGCTGACTATCCCGTTCTCGACAATCGTCAGGGCCAGCCAGACCGTCTCCGCCTGAGCCGGGTTTTGACGATAGATGTCGGCTACTTGCCCGAAGCCGTGGAGCATAATGTTGCCACTGGCAATAATCAGGCCAGCCCAAATAAACCCTATCACGGTTGCCGTCTGCATCATGGCTGGTGAACTTGCTTTCAACTGCTCGTGAAGTGCTAATGACACGACAATCAGACAGAAGCCGGATACAAGATAGGCAATAAAAATCCAGATGTACATAGTGGACTGGTAATCTGCAAGTAGAGCGACATACTGGTCAGGGGTGGCATCGAGGATGGGGCTTAACACGGTCAGGTACATGCCGATGCCCACCAGATATGCTGCCGAATGGATGAGAGCGGTAACGCCGCCCATTTTTTGTAAGTTACGCATTGAGGTTCTCCTTTTTTGTAAACGATAGCGATGTTTTTAAAGAGTGCGTTTCACTTTTTGGGCAACTACTTGCAATACGTTCTGTTCAGAAAATAGTTGCCCCCAGATCACGCTTTAGGTAGTTCCAAGAGAATAATCAATCACGCAGATATTGGGCAACCAGCCAATAAAACGTAATGCGTAAAACGTAAGGATTTTGGTAAGAACCATGCTTTACGCTTTACGTTTTAGCCGACTTGGATTTGGGTGATTTAAATCTTGGAGTTGCCTTAATTTAATAGCCGTTGTTTTGATGCGCTACGGTGATAACAACGTTGCCTTTTTTACGCCCTGTGTCGACATACCGGTGCGCCTCGGCAATCTCTTCCAGCCGATAGCGGCGGTCAATGACCGGTTTTACCTGGCCCGCCTCCATCAGTTCCTTGAGGAAGACTAAATCTTTCTGCCGTTCGGCTTCCGGTCTCAAGCCGGTGGCCGCAATCTTTACCTTCTTGCTGCTGAACTTGGATGTCCATAACACTTGCGGCAGAATCGACAACCCATTGATGGCTGCTTCGAGAAAAATGCCGTTAGGTTTTAGGATATTCTTGCAGCGGGCAAACGATGTCTTGCCGACCGTATCAAAAATGAGGTCATAGGTTTCACCGCTTTGGGTGAAATCCTGTTGGGTGTAATCGATGACTTTATCGGCTCCTAAAGATTTCACCAGCTCGACATTCGAGGTGCTGCACACCCCGGTTACTTCTGCGCCAAAGACCTTGGCCAACTGTACCGCAGCAGCCCCAACGCTGCCTGATGCACCGTTGATAAGCACTTTTTGTCCGCTCTGGATATTGCCCGTATCTCGCAGGAACGGTAAGGCGGTTAACACCCCATCGACGCTGGCGGCGGCTTCCTCATAGGATGTGTTTGTCGGCTTGTGGGCCAGGACGCCATCTTCTGGGATACAGATGTACTCGGCGTTGGCTCCAAACGTAGGGCCGGCCGTTCCAAAAACCTGGTCACCTTTCTTAAAGCGCGTCACGTTTTGGCCGACAGCTTCAACTTCCCCGGCTAACTCCTCGCCTAACCGTGTGTTTTTGGGTTTGGTGAGACCGGTGAATAAGCGGGCGATCAGTGGCTCACCTCGTCGAAAAGTGGCTTCTGTAGCGGTAACGGTGGTGGCATGGATTTTAATGAGCAGTTCATTGTCTTTCGGCGTCGGTTTGTTTACCTCTGTCATCCGAAGCACATCCGGCGCTCCGTATTCGGTGTATATAATCGCTTTCATCATTTTTCTCCCTAAAGATAATGGTTTGGAGCGACAAAGCTTGCTTTGTCATCCGCATTGGGGTCAAAGTAAACTTTGACGCTCCAGTAAATGTTCATTGTTGTAACTACTGCTCAGACAATATTACCGTTGCCAAAGTTAAGCCGCGTGGCTGGGTTGCAGGGGCATCTGTTTTATGGTGACACCCTTCAACAGCAGCCATAAGGCCATCGACAGCTCTCCAATAAAGGCCGGTAGGAAAACAACCAGAGCGAAGACCATTTCAAAGTCGTCGTAGTTGGGCAAGAGAAAACTAGCAAAACTATCGATTAAATAACCTGAGGCGGCCACCATCAATAAGATACCCAGCACTTTGGGAACGTAGCCCGATTTGAGAACCAGATAGCCCAGAACAAAGAGGCTAAGACCAAATAGCACCAAGCCGATGGAGTAACCAATGCGATGCCCATTAAGAAAGAGCATCACCAGCGCCGGTATCTGATCGGCCTCAAATGCAGTCAGGTAATCGGCTCCGTTCAAAAGTTGCAGCACAAAGAACAAATTTAGCAGGTTGATGCCCAAGATCGTAGCTTGGCCCAGTCTAAAAAACGCTGCCAGTAACGAAAGCGCATTGCTAACCGGTTTGAATAGCACATAGAAAATCAAAGCCAGGGCGATGTCAGACAAAATCATGATGAGATCACCGGCAATACCCAGTCGAAATAGCCCTTCAGAAGCCGTAATATTGGCGGCGGTGGTCGTGGCATCGCCGGGTACAATCAAACTCTGGCGCACAAAAAATTCAGCAAAGATACCGGAGATAATGATGATGATATAGAGCACGCCTGCGACTCTAGCGGTTGATTTGTTTACACCCATTTGAGTACTCCTTTTTGAAGGTAAGAATGATAAAAATTTACGGGTTGCCATCCAAGCCATCTGCATGATCGGCGTCGATGCGCACAACCGAGAGCAGCGGCACGCCTAAATCACGCACTTTTTTCAGCAAGCCATGCAGGGCCGATTGATCGACCACCGGGCCGGTGAGCAGCGTTTCGCCGTTGTCTTCCAGCGTGATGGTTAAGCCATCAAACCAATCTGTCCATTGAGGGTTCAAATGGCCGTCGAGCCGGATTTGATAGATGGTTTTATTTGGCTCCGTTGTTGACTTGCGTTGATTTGACATCAGCGTGTACCTGTTGTGACCGGTTGTAACTGCCGGTCGATTAATGTACACGTAGTATAGGGGATAAAAGGTATTACTGTATAGATACTAAAGTATTGTTTAAAAGTATTGGGGAGATATTATGTGGGGAAAAGCGTTCAGCTAACGGCTGAAAGTTGATAGCTGAACGCTTACATTGCTTACTTCCTTTTCAAAACCGGAATCCAAATCTCGCTTTTGAAGGTTGGGGAACTCACATCTTTGCTTTCGTTCCACAAAATTTCCGGGCCGGCGACTTGTTCGTAGCCTGACGCAGGAAACCATTCGGCGTAGATCCGGCCCCAGATATTTTGAAGCGTCTCCGGAAAGGGGCCGACCGATTCAAATACAGCCCACGTCGAGGCCGGGACCTCAAGCGTGGCCAGATTCTCCGGGGACTCCTTGGTCGTGGCGACGCCGATGTAGTGATCGAGTTCGCCACCGTCCAATCGACCTTCGGAAAAGTTGGTCGAGGCACTGATCATCCCTTGGGGTTCCACGTTCGACAGCGCCTTCAGCGTGGTTATCGTGGCTTCATCCAGGCTGGCCCACATCGCCGCAATTTCGGGGTTGACGCCTTCGTAAATCAACGGCACGCGCTTCATGAGTCCGACAATTTGAAACGCTTCTTTTTCTTCAATGCGATATTTCATTTCATTCGCTCCTTTAATCGTTAGCTGGAAGGTCATGCGCGGATACGCTTTGAGCGGCTGCCCGGTGTTTCTGGCCTCGGTTGGCGTGACGCCGTGCAACGTGTAAAAGGCTCGCGTAAACGAGTCGGGCGAGTTATAACCGTACTTGAGCGCGACATCAATGACGCGACACGCATCATGAACCAACTCAAAAGCCGCCAGCGTCAGCCGTCTGCGCCGGATATATTCCGAAAGCGATACCCCGGCCAGAAAAGAAAACATTCTTCTGAAGTGATATTCGGAGCATAGGGCCAGCCGCTCAACTGCTTGAAAGTCAATCTCATCCGTCAGATTGGCTTCGATGTAGTCTAAGGCTTGGTTCATTCTCTCTAGCGAATCCACGTTTCGAACTTCCTTTCGATGAATACAGTAGCTGTATGATACGGGAAAATGTTCAACATTGCCCGACAATCGATGCCCGATTTTGCGGGGTGACGATTGCTTGACACGCAGTTCTTCTGCCTGTAGAATCTCATCAAAGTTGATGTCATATTTGATGGAGGATATGATGCTTGAGAAATTTGAAACTGTCCGTACAACACTAACCCTGCCGGCTGATTTAATCAAACGCTCACAGCATTTTGTTGATGAAGGGTTCATACCCAGTCGCAACGCATTGATTATTGCTGCCCTTGAGCAATACCTGATCGAGTTGGAGCGGCAGGAGATTGACCGTCAGTTTGAAGCGTTGGCCGATGATGAGGCTTACCAGACCATGAACGAACAACTGGCTGAGTCATTCGCCGAAAGCGATTGGGATACTCTGGTTGAGAATGAAGTCGAATGAAACGTGGCGATATTTTTGATGCCCGTTTGAACCCCACCGAAGGTTCAGAGCAAGCGGGTGTACGGCCCGTTGTCATCGTCAGTCGCGACGCCATCAACAAATATAGTACGGTGATTGCCGTTGTGCCCTTGACAAAAGCGGTCAACGTCAAACGCGACTACCCCAATAATGTCACCATTGCCAAAGGAGAAGGCGGCTTAACGTTTGAGTCGGTCTTGCTAGGCGGACAGGTTCGAGCTATTTCAAAATCGCGCCTTTTGAGTCAACGCGGAACGCTATCAACGGAAACGATGCAACAGGTTGATCGCGCCCTGCGTATTACCCTGGATTTGTAGCTACAGCAGCCCCAACTCGCGGGCGCGAGCGACGGCTTCGGTCCGTCTTTGCACCTGTAGCTTGCCGAAAATAACCCGATTGTGCCCTTTAACGGTACTTAAAGCCAGAACTAGCCGCTCGCTAATCTCGCGATTTGAGAGGCCATGAGCAATGAGGTAAAGCACTTCCAACTCGCGCTCACTGAGTGGTTCGATCAACGGCTGGGGCTGAGGGGCTAACGGTTTATCCGGCCCAGGAGGAGCCGCGGGCTGAACATCTTGCGGCAGTCCAAAGGCAGTGAGTAATTTTTGAATATACGCCTTCAGTTTCCCCTGTTTGTTCTTCATTTTTGTCAACAACTCTGCCAGCAGATCCCCTTCGTCAACAAAGAGTCGAACGTATTCCTCCGGCTCGGCCAACATGAGTGCTCTCTCCAGCGCAGCCAGAGCAGCCGGAAGATCGCCGTGCGCCTGGTGAGCCAGAGCCTGCTGCGTCAAAATTTCGATGACGCTGCCCCAGCGGTCGCCCATCTCTGCGGCCCGTAACAGCCGTTCCAGAAGATGGAGAGCCTCGACGATGGTTTGCTTGACTTGGCTACGTCGATGCTCGGCGATGCGGACTCGGGCCAGGGCGAGGTGTTCAAACTCGCGCAGGTAACTTAAATCATCGTCAGTGGTTAGACCCCGTTTTTGGACCCAGACAGTTGCTTCAGGCAAACGATCCAATGCCAGCCACAACCGAACTTTTTGGGCAGCTAGCGGACGAACCTCCGGCACCGGGCTGCGGAAATAGCGCCGTTCGGCGGCTTCCAGCAGGGTGAGGGCCTCGCTTAAATCGCCTTGGGCCATCCGTAAGCGAGATTGCCCCAGGCGGAAGCGGCAGGGCCAGTCTGGCAAAGCAGCCGGTTCGCCCAAGGCCTCACTTTTAGCCAGATACGCTTCGGCCTCGGCTAAATCGCCCCGCTCTCGATACAAATCGCCCAGTCCCAAATAGAGATCGGCTGTGCCGGGTATGGCGACATCGTTCTGCTCTTCCACAAGGTGTATCGTCTGCTGATAAAGATTGACCGCCTCCCGGAACCGTCCTTGCGTGAGCTTGATGTCGGCCAGGCCATAGGTGCCGCTGATGGCAAAAACAAGCTGCCCTACCGCTCGAAAACTGGCCATCGCTTCGTCCAGAACCCGGTAGGCATCCTCTAACTCGCCGCCGGCCCAGTGCGCCAGGGCCAGCAGAGAGGCGGCCTGTCCCCGTCGAATCAGGTCATCCTCAGGCGACAGGTCGAGGGCTTGCCGGGCGTAGCGTACGCTGCCCCGGACATCGCCATAGGCATGGGCCATGTAAGATCGGGCAGTGGCAAGCGACCCCGGTAAGGTTCGAAACTGAGCCTCATCGACCACCACCATCATATCGATCGGTGGCGGTTCAGGGCTATTTCCCAACCATCGTTCGACATCTTGCAGCCGAAGCTCACCGGCTTCCAATTGACCCAGATCCAGTAAAGCCCAGCCATAAGCCATACTGAGAACAGGTCTGACCCGTACTACACTATCGGGCAGCGGTTCGGCCCAGCGCAGCCAGATGGCCGATTGAAAACTGCCGCTCATGGTCGGCCAAATTAGCTCTAACAATGTGGCAGTTCGCTCGAAATCTTCCGCAGCCAGAGCGTGGTGGATGGCCTCAGATAGTAACCCGTTCTGTTCGTACCACCGACTGGCTCGCAGATGGAGCTTGGCCGGGATATTTCCCTCTGGGGATTGATCTGCCTCACCGCTTCCCAACGCGAGCGATGAAAGGAGAGGTGGTTTTTGCCGTAGTTGCTGCCGCAGCAAATCAGCAAAAAGATGGTGATAGCGGTACCACCGCCGCTCGTTGTCCAGAGGGATGACGAATAGATTGGCTTGTTCGAGATAGGTGAGCACATCTTGACCTTGGAGATGCTCAGCCGCTTGGCCCTCGCCACCTAATCTCCAGTCTCCAGCCTCCAATCTCCCCACCACCGCCTCACACAAAGGCCCACACAACCGCTCAAGAATAGAAGTACACAGCAAAAAGGTCTGCACGCTTTCTGACTGCCGGTGCAACACCTCTTCGATAAGGTAATCCATTACAAAACGATGGCTGCCGGTGAACGACTTGATAAAACCAGCGGTGTCTTGATGACTCTGCATCGAAATAGCCGCCAATTGCAGACCGGCAATCCAGCCTTCAGTCCGGCTTTCCAAAGCGGCGACATCCTTCGCCGAGAGGTTGAGGCCCATAGCCTGGTTGAGAAATCCGGCGGCTTCGGCGGGGGTAAAGCGTAAGTCTGCGGCTCTGAGTTCGGTTAATTGGCCCCGCACGCGTAATCGAGCCAACGGCAGGTTGGGATCTTCGCGGGTGGCGATGACCAGATGCATGCAGGGCGGCGGGTGTTCGAGCAGAAAGGTGAGCGCTTGATCGATCACTTTGGTCTCAATCACGTGGTAATCATCCAGCACAAGGACAAAATTATTCGGGATAGTAGCGATGTCGTTGAGCAACGTCGTCAGCAGGGACTCGATCGACAATGGCTGCGGCGATTGGAGCGCAGCCAGCACGGTTTGCCCGATAGTCGGCTCAAGCGTCTGCAGTGCTGCGATGAGATAAGACAGAAAGCGGGTAGCGTCATTATCCCCTGCGTCCAGCGACAGCCAGGCGACTTGGGAGGGATGAATGATGAGGGATGAATGATGAAGAGTGTTTTCTTGGTTTTCGGTATTTTGATGAATCCATTCGCTGACCAGTGTGGTTTTGCCAAAGCCGGCCGGGGCCGAGATGACCGTTACGCACGAAAGGTGGTGCAAACAGGCATTTAGCCGCTCGACCAGGCGGGGACGACGGACAAGATTAGGTCGGGGTTGAGGGATATACAGTTTCGTAGCGAGAATGGGTGTCGACATCAGCCCATTATAAAACGCACCTGCTCAAATCCAAAAAAATGTTTCAGAGTCGGTTGGAAAATATTTTAGGGTTATGGGACAGGGGCTATGCGTAACCGATTTAAGATCAATTATGCCGAATTTTTGAGACACTTTCCTCAGGGGAGTACGATAGTCTCGATCAAGACGACACCGACAATGAAAATCTTTTGCTACCGGCTATCGGCTAACCGCTAACTGCTATTTTCAAGGGAGGGAGTCCGCAGATGTACACGGATGACCACAGATTTTTATCTTACTTTCGATAGAATCTGTGGCCACCTGTGCTTATCTGTGGACGATTAAACGCCTTTTACGCCAACTGATCGTTTAGGCCCGGTCACGGGCGGCTTTGAGGGCGCGTTTGGCGTAGGTTTTGGCCACTTCAACGCGATACGGGCCGGAAGCGTACATATCGCCCATTGGGTCCGCAATCGACAAATTGGCGTTGACGGCCTGGTCGATAGTGGCATCATCGAGCGTTTTGCCGACTAAGGCGGCGGCTACGGCGCTGGCATTGTGCGGAGTAGCGGTTACGCCGTTAAAACAAAGGCTGGCGCCGGCGCATGTGCCGTCATCGTTGAGCGAGACCACGGCTGCCGCGCCGCAGAGGGCGTAGCCGGAGGCGGGATGCTCAAATTTTAGGTAAGCGGTGCCGGTTTTGCCGCTGATGGCCGGAACTTCGATGGCGGTCAGCACTTCGTCTTCGTGCAGGTCGGTGGCCAGCAGATCGAGGAAGAAATCGGCGGCGGCAACTTGCCGGCTGCCGCCGGGGCCGAGTAAGTGGATGGTACCGCCTAAGGCCAGCACAGCGGCGGGCAAATCCGAAGCCGGGTCGGCGTGGGCCAGGTTGCCGCCAATGGTGCCTTTATGACGCACTTGTCGGTCGCCAACGTTGCTGGCGGCTTCGGCCAATAGCGGGCATTGGCTCTGTAACACGTCCGAGGCGGCGACATCGGCGTGAACCGTCAGCGCCCCGACCTTTATCGAGCCGTTGTCTTGGGTTACGCCGCGCAGTTCGGCAATGCGGCCAATATCGATCAGCGCCGGCGGTTGAGCCAGCCGCAGCTTCATAGCCGGGATTAAACTGTGGCCGCCGGCCAGCAGTTTGGCATCTTCGTGCTCTTGCAGGAGTTGAATAGCTTCTTGAACGCTGGACGCGCGATAGTAATCAAATTTTGCCGGATACATCTTAGTTACCCCCGTTTCCGTTCGAATGAATAGCTTCCCAAACTTTTTGCGGTGTCAACGGCATGTCGATATGCTTAATGCCGTACGGAGCCAGCGCATCGACCACGGCATTGACCACAGCCTGAGCCGAGGCGATGGTTCCCGCCTCGCCTGCGCCCTTAATGCCCATCGGATTAACCGGCGATGGCGTTTCGGTGCTGTCCGTTTCAATCATCGGCAAGTAATGGGCTTTAGGCAGCGCGTAATCCATCAACGAGCCGCTCACAAGCTGGCCGTTGTCGTCATACATCGCGCCTTCCCACAAGGCCTGGCCCACACCCTGGACCACGCCGCCATGAATTTGGCCGTCGACAATGAGCGGGTTGATTTTCTTGCCCACGTCATCAACGGCCAGATAGCGCTTGATTTGCACGTGGCCGGAGTCTTTATCGACCTCAACAATGCAAACGTGGGTGCCAAAGGGATAAGTACAGTTGGGGGGGTCGTAATAGGTGGTATCATCTAAGAACGGCTCGGTACCGGCCGGTAAATCGTAGGCTACTGCTGCGGCCAGGGCAACTTCTTGAATGGTTTTGGCCTTATCGGGCGATCCCTTCACAAAGACCTTGCCGTCTTCAAACGTAACGTCTTCCGGCGCGGCTTCCAGCATATGGGCTCCAATTTTCTTGGCCTTTTCGATTATTTTTTGCACACTGTTATAAATAGCAGTCCCCCCGACGGTCGCACTGCGGCTGCCGTAGGTACCATAGCCAAAGGGCGTGCCCAACGTGTCGCTATGTTCAACGCGGACGTCTGCTACATCCATCCCCAGCAAATCGGCTGCAATTTGGGCCATTGTGGTCTCGTGACCCTGGCCGTGTGGCTGCGAACCGGTAGTCACCACCACCTGGCCGGTTAAATGGACCCGCACGTTAGCGCTTTCCCACAGACCGGCCCCCCAGCCTTCGCCGTTGAGACCAACCCAGGCCGAAGGCGCGACCCCGCAGATTTCCACATAGCTGGAGAAGCCGATGCCCATCAACCGTCCGGCTTTACGCGCTTCTTCTTGCTCTTTGCGCAGGTTTTTGTAATCAATCAACTCGAGCGCTTTATCGAGCGCGCCGGCGTAATTGCCGCTGTCATATTTCAAGCCATTCAAAATATTCGAGGCCGGGGCATAGGGGAAGGCTTCGGGCGGAATAAAATTCTTGCGCCGGACTTCGGTTGGGTCCATACCGAGTTCTTGCGCCACCAGATCGACCGCTCGCTCTACCAGATAAGACGCTTCCGGGCGACCGGCCCCGCGATAGGCGTCAACCATCCCGGTGTTGGTGTAGGTACCGTAAACTTTACAATAGATGTTGGGAATCTTATAGACTCCGGATAGCATCCGCCCGTAGAGCGTGGTTGGAATTCCGGGAGCGATGGTTGACAGGATGCCGCCCAAGTTGGCGTATGTTTCCACCTTCAAGCCGGTAATCGTGCCGTCGCTCTTGGCGGCTACCTCAAATTCGGTCACGTGGTCTCGTCCGTGGCTGGTGGCGACGTAATTTTCGCGTCGAGTTTCCATCCATTTGACCGGCAGGCCGCCCAACTTCTTCGAGACTGCGGCAACCATGCAATATTCGGGATAGAGGAAAATTTTTGTACCAAATCCACCCCCGACATGGGGAGAAATACAGCGCATCTTACTTTCCGGCATGCCAAAGACAAAGGCGGTCATTAGCAGCCGCATAATATGCGGACATTGGGAGGTCATATAAACCGTGTAATCTTCTGACACCGGTGAATAGATACCGATGGCACCGCGTGAGTCCATCGGCGTAGGGAGGAGACGCTGGTTGCGGATAGCCTGTTTGACCACCACATCGGCCTCGCCTAGAGCTTTGTCGGTGCCGGCTTCGTCACCGCAGGTCCATTCCATGCAAATATTGTTGGGCGCGTTTTCGTGAAGCTGCGGCGCGCCCGGTTCGGTTGCTTTTTTGGCATCAACTACCGTTGGCAGTACCTCGTAATCGACGTGAATGTATTGCAGCGCATCTTCGGCGGCATAACGGCTTTCGGCTACCACCACAGCTACGCCGGCTCCGGTAAAGGTCACCTTGTCGATTTCTAAGGTGCGGGGCGTGTTGGCATTGTTGTTTACGCCGCCGGCTTGCCAGGCACAGGGCAGCGGGTTAAGATCGGCAAAGTCTTTGCCGGTAAATACGCCGACAACACCGGGTTGGCTTTCGGCTTCTGATGTATCGATGCTCTTGATGTTGGCGTGCGCGTAAGGGCTGCGCAGCACCGCCGCATAGACCATCCCCGGCAGTTGAATATCATCCAAATATTTGGCCTGTCCGGTAATCAGGCGCGGGTCCTCTTTTCGTTTAATTGCTTGTCCAATTGCTTTACCCATTAGTTGCCCCCTTGCATCTTTTCGGCAGCGTACTGAATTGCTTTTACAATGTTGTGATAGCCCGTGCAGCGGCAAAGATTGCCCTCTATTCCGTGCCGAATTTCATCTTCGGTGGGGTTGGGGTTGTTTTTTAGCAAATCGACGCCGCTCATAATCATACCGGGCGTGCAGTAGCCGCATTGCAGACCATGCTTTTCCCAAAAGCCTTCCTGCACCGGATGCAGGTCGCCATTGCTGGCCAGACCCTCGATAGTGGTAACATCACTACCGTCGGCTTGTACAGCCAACTGCGTGCACGATTTTACGGCTTGACCGTCCATAAGAATCGTACAAGCCCCGCATACACTGGTTTCGCAACCGATATTGGTTCCAGTGAGTCCCAGTACATCACGAATAAAATGTACCAGGAGCATGCGAGGCTCGATTTCACGGGTGTACGATTTCCCGTTGACGTTTACAGTAATCTCTGTCATAGAAACAATCTCCTTTGAAAGTAATAGATATTTATCTCAACATTGAGAACAGCATTAGAAAACATACGTTTGTGTTTACAAATGCTTTTCCATTTTGAGATGGGTAAAACAGTACTCTTGCAAATCAGGAAAGATAAACGTATGAATTGAAAAAGTTTTTAATTATCTAAATTGTAAGCCAACCTCCTTTACGCCAACGCCAATGTGGATTTATAAGCCTATTAATGGCTTAATCGTCTTACCACTTTTCTTGCTACTTTATTAGCAATCAAGTTGGTCCACCAATTAAAAAACATTAAAACAGCCAGAATACCGATACCGGTGGCAGCCATCGCCACAACCGGCTGTTTTTCGGGCGGAACCAAATCTTCAATCATATTTCGGGCGACACCCATCGCAAACTCAAATTCCGAAGGCGCTTCAATCTCCGGCGGGGCCGAACGCATCGAGTTGACCGATGCAGCGGATACACCGGCAGCGGAAGCGGTGGCCGCGCCGTTATGGGTTGCTTTTGCGGTTTCCGATGAGGCGGCAACCGGCTCCGGCTCAAGTTTAGCCTGAATTTGCTTGTTGAGGTTGTCTAAACTCTGGCGGGTCAGCGCTTTAGCCGTGCTATCCAGCAAACGCTGGCCTACGCTGGCAATGCGGCCTCCCACCTGAGCTGTGCCGTCATATTCCATCAAGGTCGAGCTACCCTGTTCGTTGAGCTTCACATTGCCGGTCGCTTTCATAAAACCGGGCGCACCTT
>JAGRBZ010000178.1 GCA_020433805.1 Anaerolineae bacterium | reverse complement strand
GATCCGGGTTAATGGGGCGAGGCTGGTGCGGAAGCTGGATAAAGAGATCGCCCAGAATAATTTCCGCCTCACCATTTGAAGCGGGCAGCGCCTGCCCCAGGCGTCTATCGACCACGGAGGCGGAGAGCGTGTAGTTCTGAGGCGGCACATCGCCCGGCAAATGAAAGGTGAGTTGTTGCAGAGCCAGAACCCCCGGCTGCCAATCGTCGGGATCATAGCCGTTTCCGTCTGTTTCCAGCCAAAGGTGGCCCTGGCTATCGCGCATACGCACCAGAAACGTGTAATCAGTTCCCGGCGGCAAAGCCCGCAACGCCTGCCAACTGAGCAGCAGTTGAAATTGCCCGCCTCCAATCGGCTCACCCAACACGCTCCAGCCAAGGAGACGAAGATCGTCATGAACGATGACATCAAGCCGTCCGAGATCGTTTTGAAGTTGGCCTAAGGGATCGCTTTCCGGCAGACGATAAAGCGCAAAATCGGGGCTCGATTCAGACGTGACCGGCTCAAGCAGTTCGTTCCAGGTTTCGGCGGCCGGAGCGGAAGCAGGGAAAATGTAGCGCGGCGATAATCTACTTTCGGCAGGGGGAAAGGCCAGCGTTTGGGTGCCATCGAACCAAATTACAAAAGGGGGCGATCCCGCAAAGTGCAGCGCCAAGCGGAAGGGATCGAGATCGCGATAGTATTCGGCAGAAATCACGGGCAGGTCGGCACTGTCGGAGTTTTTGAGATAACGTGAAACCGCGGCAATATCAGCGCCATAAATAGAACGGGCTTCGGGCGCGTTAGCCCAACGGACAAAATAATCGTACGTGGTGTGGAGCGTGGTTAGGACGAGCAGAATGAGTAGAAGGCTATTGACGATACCTTTAGCCAGGCGCGGTGCAGGCAGGGAGAACGGTTCACTTTTCTCGCCTATCAGACGCCGGGAGAGCCACTGAAGCAACGTAACCAAACCCACGGCCCAGATGATGTATACAAAGGGTAACGCTCCAATCGTTCGCAAAAAATGAGGGCTGTCATCGGTGATGAAATCGGGGAGGAGCATGAAAGCAAGGCTGCTGAGCAACAAAACAGCCGGACCGGCCCAGCGGAGAGAACGCGAAAGTCGCCAGAGCATTAGTACAAGGCCAAAATAAAAAATCAGGCCGTTGATCCAATCGAAAATGGGGCGACCGTCGAGGTTGTAACGGTCGGTTGTATCACCTTGAAAGGTAAACATGCCCAATGTACGCATCGAGTTGCGAATGGTCGGGCCGAGCTCGCCGTTGAGCAGATAAGGAATAGTTGTTACTTGGTCAGAGCGGCGGCTAAAGCTAGCCTGGTTATCGACAAAATAAGAAATTAAAGGCATAAACATCGCCGCTAAGATAACGAAGTGGAGAAATAATCCCAACCAATGCCATCGCGTTATACGTCGGCGTAGTACAAAATAGCCAAAAACGGTGATGATGATCAACGGCATAAAGCGGCTGGATAGATAAGTGTACATCGACAATCCGGCCGCAACGCCACTTAGGGCGAAGAAAAGAAGGGTAAAAAAATGGGTCCGGCTTTGGCGCTTCGGTGGTGTTGGAGAGGATTGCTCGCTATCAGAGGCGATGTTTTGGCGGAGTTGCCTTCTTTGTGACGAGAACGTCAGTGCCAGCCAGAAAAGATAAAGTGTAAGCAGCAGCAGTGGTGGCAACAATACAGCGCGCAGCGTTAGACGGCTGACAAAAACAGCCCAGAAAGAGACACTCACACCGGCCATAGCTACCAGCGCAACGCGACGATTGAAAAGTCGAGCGGCGAGAGGGTATACCAGCGCGACGGTTACCATGCCCGCAAAAACATTCACCAACCGCAGCGGAACCGGGCCAATGCCAAAGGCGCGAAAGGCCAATGCTTCTAAATAGATGATCAGCGGCTCGATGCCTTTGTTGATTTCGTAGAAGATGCGCGGCTGGCCTTCGAGGGTTTCAATTGCCGTGACGCCGTTGTAGGCTTCGTCGTGCGAGAGACCGGCCGGAATGTCAGCAATGGCAACGATACGCAAGGCGAACGCGATGAGCAAAATCAGTATCACGAACAGATTGTGCTGTAATTGGGTGGGCTGAAGCATTACGTCTATCGCCTGACTTTAGGGTCTCCAGGCGGGGGTTTGCTCGTCGCGAGCCGGGGTGTTGGTCAAATTGGTCACCGCCGATCCATCGAGCGTACTTGCAAAAATATCCCAGTTGCCCTCCCGGTTGGAGTAAAACAGAATTTGTTGTCCATCCGGTGACCAGGTGGGGCCATGATCATCGGCCAAGGGTAGATTGGTAATGTTGCGAGCATCGCCGCCGATAGCGTCAACCACATAAATTTCGACATTACCGTCGCGATTACTTTCAAACGCGATCTTTGTGCCGTCGGGCGACCAGGCCGGAGCCAAATCATTTTCGGGAGCAGTCGTAACCTGGCGAATGTCGCCGCCATCAATCGTCATCGTGTAAATATCCCAATCGCCGTTGGCTTTGCTGTTAAAGGCAAAACGGCTGCCATCGGGCGACCAAACCGGCGAGAGATTGCCGTTACCATCATTGGTAACCTGAACCAGCGTATCGGCACAGGTCGACGGTTCGCTGACGCAGGCGGTGTCCATAATATAGATTTCCCAACTGCCGTTTCGGAAAGAAGAGAAGGCCAATCTTTGACCATCGGGCGACCAGGCCGGAGTCCAATCATCGGCCGGATGACGGGTGACATTGGCTAAATTTTGACCGTCACTATCCATAACATAGATTTCGCGATCGCCGTCACGGCGGGAGACGAACGCAATTTTTTGACCATTAGGCGACCAGATCGGGCCGGTATCGTCCCCCCCTTCGGGCGAGATAGGCGTCGGCTCAGAGCCATCGGCGTTCATGACATAGATGAGCCAGTTTTGGTCGACATCGCGCCCCATAAACGTAATCGACGGTAACGTTTTGGCGATGACTAACGGAGCCGTCGGGGTTGCTGTTGGAGCCGGTCCGGCGGGAGTCGGGGTAACATCGGCTTCAGCACCGGCATCGGTTAGCGGTGTAATCTCATCGGCATTGGAAAAATTGGCCGTAGCCAGCACCGTTGGAGTGGGTGGCTGCTGTGAAACCAACGGCAACGAAACACCCATCAGTTGAGCCGCTGCCAGTCCACCGCCGGTTATCAAAGCACATGCGATGATAAACAAAGCCGCCAGAACGGCCAGCCACGGGATGCTTCGGCTCCGGGTTTCCCGGCGAGGGCTAGCCAGCGACGGCGCACCTGGCGAAATAGGCCGCGTAGTAAAGTTGTCGGGCCTATTGGAGCGCAGTTGGGCCGAGGCCCGTCCCCAGTTGACCTCTGATAAAATCTTCATGGGATTGGTGTGCTGACGCAGCCAAAATCGAAACAGCTCCACGTTGAAGCGATAGCTGATAGCCCCCATCGGCACCAAAACACCACGGTCGGCCAACGATTGTAGCGATTGTAGCACTACATCAGGCACCACTTCCGGATTTTGGCGCTGTAGGAAGCGAATAATTTCTTGATTGGTGATGGGGCCGTGTGCGCCCTGGATAGCGGACATTCCGGATAAAACGCCGCGCTCTGCCCAGTTGGATTGATCCCAGGTTTGGCGGAAAGGCTCAATGGGCGAGTCTAGTATCTCTAGAAGCGTGTTGTCAAAATCTTGTTGATTTACCCAGCCGTCATGGACCTGCCGGTTTAGCAAAACATGGCAAAACAGGCACAAATAGTTGGGATGATGAGAGTTAATTTCGGCGATGCGTTTGGTGATTCCATAATCGAAACGGAGTGCATCTTTGACCGGCTCGGTAATCATGCTAATTGAGGCATCAATCGGCAGAGGGCCAAGCGTAAAGGTTGGTGCGCCATCAAGCAGTGGGTGGCGAATGCGGCGCAATTGATCTTGATTGAGCGCAAACACAAAATGCAGGTTTGGACATTCGTCCATCAGAGACATCAATGAGGTTAGAAAACTGGCAACCAGAGCCAGATCATCACGCACTAACAAATGGAGGTCATCGACGTAAAGAACAAGGCGCTGATTGGGCGTTAGACGCTGGCAAGCCTGCGAAAACAGCCCTCGGAGCACAGAGGCCATCTGCGACGAAGGCAGTTTGGGAGGTGCATCGATAAGGCTGTGGAGGCGAAGTTGCGGCGTCAGTTGGCCTAACACCGTTTGCAAAACGGTACTCACCGTCTGATCTTGTTCGGCACCGCCCGGTGGGCGATTACCGGCGTTTTTAAAAAGCGGCAATTCCGACAGAGAGACAATGAGGTTGAAAAAACCATTGTTTTGAAGGGTGCCAACATGCCGCAAAAAAGAGGTTTTACCGATCAACGGCATCGCACTTAAAACTAAGGTGCGATTGTTGCTATTGATTTGTAACTCTATCCAATCGGCAGCATCCTGACGGCCAAAGAGCATGTTCGGATCGGTAACAGGTTCGCCAGGACGGTAGGGATTTGTAAACTCGCTCAACACTAAACTCCAACATTAACATTCAACTGAGTTTGTAGAGTTCTTCGAGGTCGCGTGGCTAAGGTGGTTTTCACGATTCCCACGCCAACGCTCAACTCGGTGAGCTTCACTCTTGTATCTCTACGAAACTTCATCAAGAATGTTTTCTAACACAATCCCCGTTAGAACAGGTTTCTAACGGGGAAGACAGATTATACCACGAGGCCAGTATTAGGAAAATGCCGAGGGGCTAAGCAAGTTGTGATGACGGCCAACGCTTTTCAACAATCAACAATCGGGCTGCGGCTCCGTTCTCTTCAGCAGTGTGCCAGCTAGTTACAAGGTCATATTCGGCAAAAATCGGCATTGTTTTGCGTGGTGGAAAGTCGCGCTGATCGGTTACCCGATAAAGCCAGTCGATAAACGGTCGAATGGGCCACGGTCCGCGAAGCTGACCCTCGATGACGACGATCAGTCGGCCCGGCACATCGTCCTTTAGAAGGCGATGAATTTCGGCGACGGTTTCCGGCTCAAAAATATAGTTGGTCGGGAAGGTGGCGATGATGTTGGAAAAATGATTATCGGGAAAGGGCAGATTTTGGGCTTTGGCACGACACAGCGGGGCGGGCAAACCTTGCTGCCTTAAGCGCCGACTGGCCAATTGAGCCATGTAGGGAGAGATGTCGATACCAATCGGCTGGAGGCCCGTAGAAGACATATCGACAAATAGACCGCCGGTGCCGTAGGCTAACTCCAAAATCGGGCCGGGCTGAAGATAGCGCAGCGCCAGCCGCCGCCAGGCAGCCCACTGCCCGAACGAAACCAACCAGGCTATGATGTCGTAGGTAAAGGCCATATGATTGTAAAGCAGATAAAAACCGAGCTTAATAAGCCAGCGGGGTAAGAGCATAGGTAGATTTCTCGCTACACGATAACACGGAGTTTGTTGGGCAAAATTTGGTAGTTGATTTCGACCGCATCATTCTCGAAAAGTTCGCCGTCGGCTTGAATAGGGGTAGACGGGGTGGCCGTAATTGAGAGTTTTGTAGTTTGTTGGTAAGCGACCAGGGGATGGTTGATATGCTTACCGCTAAATGTCTGCGGTAAAAGCCGGAGCATTTGCAAACTGCTCATTCCAAAAGCATAGGCAAAATCCAACAGTCCATCATCGAGACGGGCTTTTGGCGTCATATAAAATGATCCGCCGGTGCGCGCATTATTACCCACAGACACCAGAGCTACCGAGCCTTCGTAAACGCCATGATCCCACGCCAAACGCATCGACCAGCTTTGGGGGGATAAAATGGTTTTGACGGCTGCCAGCATGTAGCGCATACTTCCAAAGCGGCGCATTTCATTCTGAGCGATGGTAACGAGAGGTTCCAGCCCCACAGCCGAGTTGTTGCCAAAGTAGCGACCGTTCACCAAACCAATGTCAATAATCCGGGTTTGGCCTTCTACCAAACGACGGCAGGCGGCGGTTATATCGTGCGGCAAAGAGAGAGCATCGGCCAGATCATTACACGTTCCTAGAGGAATGATGCCTAAGGTACTGCGTTGGGTGCCGGGATCAGCCTGCATGAGGCCATTGAGGACTTCGTTAAGTGTACCATCACCACCGGCCGCGACAACGATCGGCCACGACTCTAAGGCGGCTTGTCGGGCCAATTCCAGGGCATGACCGACGTGTTGAGTCAGCGACAACTGGTAATCAAGCTCTGCCGCTTGTAAAGCTCGCTCGACAAGATCGATTTTTTCCTGGCGCTTTAGAAGTCCGCCATACGTGTTTAAGATGACTTTGACGCTGGTTGGCAAGTGGGACAACCTCGAATAGTAACACAAAGGCCGTTTCGTAAAACGGCCTTATAGAAAATGCTCACGTTGTGTTGCAGGCAAAACCAGTCAAATTTAGGAGGGTAAAACCCCAACAGCTTTACCGGCCTGCTCAAACACATTCATCGCGTGCTCAATCTCCTCCAGGCTATGTCCGGCTGTAACGTTGGCCCGGATCCGACTGGTGCCAACCGGCACCGCCGGCGAAACAATCGGCAGCACAAAAATATCCTGATCTTGCGACAGTTTGGCCATCATCCAGGCCCGTTCATCGTCGCCGGCAATGATGGGCACAATGGGTGTTTCTGAGTTTAAGGTATTAAAACCACGCTCTTGCAAACCTTTGATAAAATAGTTTACATTGCTCTGCAAAGTATTTACACGTTCCGGCTCATCTTCGATTACTTCGAAGGAGGCTTTTGCCGCCGCCGCAACGGGAGGCGGTAATGCTGCCGAAAATACAAAGGCGCGGGTACTATGTTTGAGATAGGTGATAAGCTCGCTTTTACCGGCGATATAACCGCCGATGGCCGGAATGGTCTTGCTTAAAGTGCCCATTTTGATGTCGATGCTGTCTTGATCTTCGATACCAAAATGTTGCAAAATACCGTGGCCGGTTTCACCTAAGACGCCAAGCGAATGGGCCTCGTCAACCATCAGCAAAGCATCATGTTTGCGACAAAGGCGGATAACTTCCGGCAGGTTGATAACATCGCCATCCATGCTAAAAACAGCATCGACCACGACCAGTTTACCGGACCGTTTGGGGGCTTCAGACAGTGCCCGTTCCAGGGATTCCATATCGTTGTGATCAAACCGCACAAACTTAGCGCGTGCCAACAAACAGCCGTCAACGATACTGGCATGATTCAGCTTGTCGGAAATCACAACGTCGTTGCGCCCCAATAAAGCGGCAATCGTACCCAAATTGGCAACATAGCCACTGGAAAGAGCCATCGCATCTTCCGCTTGCTTGAACTTAGCAATCGTATGTTCTAATTCAACGTGCAGTTTGGTAGTTCCGGCTAAGACACGGACGCCATGCGTGCCCGTACCGAACTCATCGATAGCGGCTTGGGCCGCGGCTTGAATTTTGGGATGACCTAAAAGATCGAGGTAGGCATATGAGGCGAACTGCAACATGCGACGGCCGTCGATGACTACATGAGCGCCGTCAACCTCTTCAGCCGGTTGGAGATAGAGATATAGGTCTTGTTCCTTGGCCGAGCGGACTCGTTCTTGCATTTGCGCAATTCGCCAGGCGATAGGATTTTGCGCCCCGTTACCACCGGGATTGTTGCCGTTTTTTACAGAAGTCATAAAAAGTCCTGATGATTAGCATACGTAAAGCAAATTTAACAGTACACGAAGGAAAAGTATAACACCCCCCTTTTGATTTGCAAAATAGTTTGAGATTCAGTCAAACCCCAAACCGCGCTCTTTCAAGCTAACAAATCTCTGATGCCCAATAACCAGGTGATCAAGTACTTCAATGCCAAGCAGCATCCCGGCATCGACCAGAGAGCGGGTAACATGCACATCTTCCGGGGAAGGGGTGGGGTCGCCGGAAGGGTGGTTGTGAGCCACAATAATGGAGGTAGCATTTTCGCGAATGGCGCTGCGAAACACTTCGGCCACCCGAATGATAGAGGAATTGACGTTGCCGACATACACGGTCGGGCTGTCTAAAATTCTATTTTTCGTATCGAGTAAAATCGTACGCAGATTTTCTTGAGGCAGGCTACCCATTTCTAACATAAGAAAATTAGCGGCATCGGTGGGCGATGTAATTTGTGGTCTTGCATTGGGCGAGGATAAGAGTAGTCGCCGACCTAACTCTAAAGCGGCCTTGAGTTGAGCAGCCTTCGCCAGACTGATGCCTCTCACCTTCAGCAACTCGTTAAAATTGGCTTCGGCCAGCCCATTTAAGCCCTCAAAATCTCTCAGCAAACGCATGCTCAACGCCACAACATTTTCACCGGGGGAACCAACTCGCAGCAAAATAGCGAGCAGTTCCGCATTTGAAAGCGCGGCGGCACCATAATTTTTCAGCCGTTCGCGAGGCCGTTCATCGGTCGGATAATCTTGAATTCTAAGGTGATATGAGGAGGAACCGTTACGAGTCATCTGGGTGTAGTCCTGAGTAATCTTAAACGGGTATTATATTTCAAATTGGGAAAGGTCTACAGATGTTACAATTTGGGCAACAAAACATTAAGCTTAGGCGTTTCTTACCCCAACTGTGTCATCTGTAGACGCGGTAACAGCTAACAGAAGAGAAATATCAATAAATGTGCGCTTCTAAACAACGAACGCCCTCAGGGCCAACAATAGCGCTGTGCCGAATACCGGCAGGGAGTTCCAGCCGGTCACCCGCATTTAAGGTGAAACTTTTGTGACGGGTTGGAAAATCGAACTTAATGCTACCTTCAACCACAAAAAGCAATTTGTGGAAACCGTGGGTATGCCCGGAAAAATTATCATCGGGCAAACTTGTCCAGCGGTAGATACGCAACTCTTCATCTTCAATCTGCTCAAGCAAAACATCCTCGGTCGCAGGTTCTTCGTTTACCCAAGGCGTTATTCTCAATTCCATATGTTATAACCTTACATCCTATTTTTGGGGAATATTTGATACCGCTATTCTACCTATTTGCGCTATCATCGTCAACTGCTTGGCTGACTGGTGGACATTAACCAGAATCTAAAGAAGGGCTTAGCCCAGGGGAGAGGTTTGATTCCGGTAATGTGTCCGCCTTCAACTTCCACACGCTCAAGGAGTGATAGGAGAATAACTTTTTGTAAATCCGGACTCGCTTCGTGGAGTTTCCCCAGCGAGCCGACTACCTCGTTGACGACGGCCTCAACATCGGACATGGTGCCAAACGAGGTTACCTCTACTTGATTTTTTAACTTTTCGATTTCAGAATCGAGCGGCGCTTTGCGGGCTATGAGCTGCTCTTTGGTAATAACACCCGTTTGATACAGGTCAATCAGTCGCTCAACTTCGCTCTTTTTGCCGTCCAACTCCTCAAGGTAACTCTGGTCACCCATCGAAGCGCCTTGCCTAAATAGAGCCTGGATATCATCAATCAAATTTCGGACTAATCCCTCACGGTCGATTTTAGCTAGCTCCTCGATAACCTGTGCTTCGATGCCTCCGGCCAATATGTCGCGCTCCGGACAGCCTTGCTTCTGATACATATGGCGGTAGTAATATCGCTTCCCCGGCGCGTGGCGTGGTTGCGACTGGCCACACATCTTTTTTCCACATCGACCGCAGAAGATAACCCCACTCAGCAAATACTCCCGGTGGCTTTTATTTCCGCGTCCATTGCTGCGTACCATCTTTCGCTTGGCTTTCGCCCGCTGAACGGCCTGGCATAGCTCAACCGGCAAAATAGGATCGTGCGCGCCGGGCTGCCCCGGCTCGATTTCGCCGGCGTAAACGTACGCGCGACGGATAACACTGTCAACGGTTACCCGGTTGAACGGCTGCGGGCAAGTACGCTTTCGATTCCAAAAACGCCAGCCGGATTCGTTTAGCTGTTGGTTCGTGTCCATTAGCGACATATCGCCGTGAGAATAGAGAGTGAATAGCTCCCTCAAAGCGTCGTGATAAAAACGAGTCTCAAAACCATCCGGCGGGCTTGGTGCCTCGATTTTGCCGGTCAGCTCATCAGGCAGCGGCCCGGCGCTGGTCCAGCCGGAATCGGGGTTGATGTAGTAGTATCGCACGGTTGGGATTAGATTCTTGGTATATGGGTCACGGTCGCAGCCGAACGGAATCGCGCCGATATGCCGCCCCTTATTTTGCTTGAGGTGTCGAAAGGTCCGGCGATAGCGTTCTGATGTGGTCCTATATTCAAGTTCTGCAAGGCTGGCCTGCAGGTCAAGCACAAACTTCCCCATGGCCGTGGTGCCATCGACGCCGGCCAAATTGCCGATAAGGAGGACTTTACCCAGCGAATCGAGCTGGGCTTTGAACCGTTGAAAATCGGCATTGTTGCGGTAAATCCGGTCCAACGTTTCGGCGGCAATGCCGGCGACGTCTGGATCGGCCAGCCGGGCCAACACCTTTTGCCACTCGGGCCGATTGTCTTCATAGAAGCCGGAAAGGTCATGGTCTTGATGCCATTCGAGCTCCAGGCCCTGGTCGGTGGCGATTCGTTCGACAGCGGCCCGCTGGCGCTGGAGGCTGAGCACATCGGCGCTGTCTGCGACGGACTTGCGACCATAACCTAATAGAATTCTCATTCGTAATACTCCAACAGGTCCGTGATATTCATATCAAACCCTCGTTGGCGCATTGACTTGATGATATTTCCGCCCAACTCAAACTTAATGCCCTCAGTCTCATTTGAAACAAGGCGCTGTAATTGGACTCGACTAATCCCCACTTCTTTAGCTAGAGTGGTAATTGAAGGAATATCGCGGCGCTGGTCTTCGGGCCGAACGCTTTCCTCCGCCTCCAATTTACTAAGGTATTGTTTGAGAGTGACTATCATCGTTGGCATACCTCCAGGACTATATACTAATTCGATACAATCGACAACTTTTATGACTAGAATTAGTATATCAAATATAGATACATATGTCAATATTTAAGATAATATTATACTTATATACTTGACAGATGTATCATAAAATGATACAATAGATACATCAAGCAAACAAAAAAGCGGTTCCGCTCCGCCAAGAACAGGAAACCGCTTTTTGCCAACACCCAAGAAAGGATGTTCTATGGAAACTATAGCACCATCACCAGTATTGTGCAAGGTCTTTTTTGACCGTTCGGCCCGGCAGTATATCGTCCGCAACGGCTGCGAGGTCGCCCGCTTCCCCCATGGGCCAGAAAATAAGGTCAAGGCCCAATGGGCAGCCATCGACCACGACCGGCCCGACGTTTACGCCGTCGCTCGTGAGCTGCTCGCCGGCGACGTCGATGAAGGCCGGCTCATTCGAGCGGCTCGGCTAGTCACCCTAGGCAAGGTCACCGAATCGACGTTCGATCACGGTCTGGCCCGGGCCCAGGTCGAAGCCAGCGAGGGTAACCGGTCACCGGTCACCGGTTGGCCCCATTACCTGGTCACACATAACCTGGTGTGGTCGTGTGATTGCCACGACTACCAGAGCCGGTCAGAGGCCAGCGATCGCCGGCCGTGCAAGCACATCTGTGCGGTGATGATTGTCCAGCAGCTTATGAACCGCGAATCGGCCCAAATGAGCCGCGCAGATGAGCCGGACCGGGCCACAGCGTTACCGGCCAGCGTAGACGAACGTGGAAGCATCGAAGATATGCTGGGCTATGATGATGAACCGACGAAAAAGCCGTGGTATCTTCGAGCGGACCCGATGAACCGGAAGCGCGATACCCGCTGGCAGTTTCAGCACAATTACGGCAGATAACCAACCAGGGGCCGGCCACCATGACCGGACCCAGAGCACCAAGGAGCAAACGATGAAAAATGAACCCACGATGTTACCCGAGGCCCCGGCCTCCGCCACAGCGAAGATGACCAGCCCGGCCGGTATTGAATGGATGGTCACCCTGCGGGATCTATCGGCCTCCGGACTGCTGAAGAAAATCAACCGGCTGGAAGATGAACTGCTGGGTGCCGGCTGGACCAGCGCGACCGCGTCGAACGTCGGCAGCGACGCGAACGCGCCGGCAGCCGATGGGACGCCGGTCTGCCCGGTGCATCGGGTGCCGATGAAGCGCAGTAAGTTTAATGGGTGGTACTGTTCCCAACGCGATAGCGCCGGGAATTACTGTAAAGAAGAAGTCAAAAATTAAAACCGGCCCGGTTTGCTGTCTGCCAACAGCGCCCCGGGCCTAATCACAACCATACAGGAGCTATGATTATGACTAACCAAATTTTACCCAACAACCCCCAAGACGGGCAAAAAACTTTCAAACCTAATGATTACTTCACCAAAGGCATGTGGCGAAAGATGTTCTCCACTGACCGCGGTAAAGGCCACAAGTTTCGCCGCTTTATGGCGAGTGTAGCAGCCTACCCCTTCCATTGGTTTGAACCTGACCTAGACGACGAACAGAAAGCAATTGACGAACGCGGGCAGCGGCAGGAGGTCGCCAATGCCAGAGCAATACTTCACACCCTGGCTGACGAACTCACCGAAGATGACGTGATTGGCGTATCACGTATAGCCGCCATATTGATTAGCGAGCCGATTGAGCCAAACTTTCACGCGCGACAACAACAGGAGAGTGTTAGGTTAATGGAGGCGTTTGGAGTTCCAGGGCAGGTTATAGATCGATTCAGAGGTGCATCATGAACGGGAAAGACAACGCTCCCCAACCTGCCCCTGATTTCACCTTAGATGAAGTCGATGAACTGGTTGGCAGTATGGACGGAATCATTACTATCTTGACCACCTGGCAAGCCACCAGCCCTTACCGGCTGGCGAAACTGAACCGCGCTGCTAACGATTTCGCTATGCAGATTTTGGAGATCGCCCAGGAAAATGAAGCGGTGTTAGAGGCTGAGGCCGTAGCGAGGGCAGCTTTTGGGGGAGGCCGGAAGGGCTAACCGACTGTCATTACGAACTATTAAATTGGGACAAGGGCAACAGCAGGTTAAACCACTGTTGCCCTTGTCTCTTCCTGATTTCATCCCTTATGAGTAATTATTTCCTGGGAAATAGTCCAGGGCTTCTTTTTGTTTTTGCGACGTACTTTGCCATAAACGGTATTATCTCGGGGGAGTGGGGCCGGCCCTACTTGGTTGAATAGTTCCTCCAGCGTTACCCGGGCGCGGCGGAGATCTTCAAGCCAACCGGCCGGTCCTGGTTTGATTTGGGGGTGTTCAATCTCAAAATCAATAAGACAGTTGGCCAAAGCCAGAGCCTGGGGTAAAGGCATCGGCTCTAAGTTTTTCGGACCAGATTTTTCGTGGGGCATCGATTCACCTCTCATCTATTCTACCCATTCCGGCCATTCTGGGGGAATCGGCTGGCTATTTCTGCCGTTTTACACCCCTTTCTAGGGGGGCGGAATGGCCGGAATGGCCGGAATGGTTGAACCATAGGAACAGCGGTAAAAATGTCACACATACTGTCATACCGGCTGGCCTACATCGGGTTAACCTAGAAAAACTATACCAATAAGCGAGTCACCACCCGGCGGCGTTGCAAATCGCGGTAAATCGTCCGGACCGTTACACCATGAGCAGCTGCCAGCTCCGCGACAGTCGCCCCAGCATCATAAGCCGCAAAGACAGCGCGTCGGCGAAAGAATGAAGCCAACCGGCGGCGGGCGTTGTAGGCTCGCCGGCCGCCGGCGCGGCGATGGACTTCGCCGGCGGTGGTGGGTCGATTCCAGTCTGAGTGGTTCATAGTATTTCCCGGGAAATATTGTTCATATAATTCAACTTATTAAAACAGGTTGTGAACCCGCCTTTTTAATATGGCCAAGTCCCTCGCGTCTGTCCCATCGGCAATTCGCAAACGTTTCGCTAACTCATGCTGCATTTTTTGAGCGGCCGTAATTCGCTCGGTAATGCCGGCCCGGGCGCTATCTTGATTCGGAAAGAGGTCTGCCTTTAAAGCGGTTAATTGTTTAGTAATCTCTCCCAATTCGCTGGCTATCTGAGCCTGCTTACCTCGGGTACTGGTGGTTCTTAGCTGCTCCTGCAACTCATCAGCCCGGCGGGTTCCATAGCGCCAGTGTAACCACTGAGTAACCCGATCATTGCTGGCAGCGGCGGCGGCCAGCCGGCCGGCCAGCTCGGCAGCCGACAGATCGGCGCAGTCCTCTTTTACAAACGCGGCCCGTTTGTTGGCGGTGGCCAGCTCACTATCTGATAAAATGGCGGCCGGATCTCCGTGATTGATAACGGCCAGCTCTGCTTTTGCCGAATCGATTTCGGCCTCGAGCGCGGCGCTGGCCTCGTCAATAGCGGTGGTCAATGGGTCCATGATTTCTTTCATTTTTTCCTCGTGGACATCCGGAGCAAATACCGGCTTATCGTCTCGGTATAGTTTCACCTTTGCGCTCTCAAAGCGCTCTAATGCACGGTCTGCTTTTGATTGGATTTGTTCAAAGCTCATAAAAACGACTCCTTTTGCTAAGGTTTGATTATTTCCCGGGAAATAAAAACACTACTTACTTTTCACTTACTTTTCACTTACTTTTTGCTCCAGCAGCTCTAAAAACTGCTCAAATTCCAATGTTACATAAGTCTTGCTCCGATTTCGTTTGAATACCAAAAGGGGCGTCAACCCGTCGGCGTTGGCTTCAGCCTGGGCCAGGGCCTCCCACACGTTCAACCGCTCCGTGTTCTTGCATTCCACCGCGAACGGGAAGCGCGCCGCCGCGTCGGCCGACAACTGCACGTCGGCACCGTGCGCGCCCATCGACGCCGGCCGGACGTCGCGCGCCGCGAGGCCGAAACGCCGACGGATGAGCGCCGCGACCGCGTTCTGTAGCCGGCGCGCTTTGGCTTTGGCGGAGGATGGTTTCATTGCTTAATCCAAGTCATACCTTGACCAATGTTAAATTGCCAGGTAAACCAGGCGGTTGGGAACTGCGCCGAGCTACCTTCCCACCCAGTAGTAGGCATTTTGAAATTAATGCGCGGTGTTATAAAAATTATCTCAAGACCATACTCTCGAAATAGCGCTGCGCCCGATTCTGCGCCCAGGGTTTCGACCGGGAGCAATAAGGCGAACGGTTTACCCAACCCATAACACCGCTTAAGCCAGTCATACTTGATGCTGTATGGCGGATTGGTGATAAGGCAATCGAAGGTGGGTGGCTCGTAGTCAAAGAAGTTTTCACCGCGCAGCAGGTCGCCGGGAATAACTGAAAATCCGCTATCGTACAAAGCTCCCTCAAGATAGCCCTCGCCGGCGGCCGGCTCCCAAACCGTCCAATCAGGATCGATATAGGGCAAAAGTGGATCTAGGGCTTCCGGCGGCGTTTGACAGGCGTCATACCCTTTTGGTGTGTAAATATCGCCAATCTGGTTTGATTTGGGTTTCATCTGCCGGCCGTTTGATTCCGACTGCTCTGGCTCATCGCGTGACCACCATTGTTCTTGGCGTTCTGTTGTTCGCTGGCGTAGAGCATCAAGCCCGTTTTCTTGTTCGACTTTATGCCCGTTCACGATCTCTTTGGCCGCCTGGTGCGTGATACGCTCGCCAGCTTCAGCGCGGCCGACGGCTTCTTGTCGGGCCGGTTCGGGCGTGGAGGGGGCAGCAAGAAGATAGAGAGCCTCCTTGCTCTCGATTGAAATGTGTCCAGAATCTAGACACATTTTGGCTACATTCAGCATTTTATAAGCCGTCGCTCGTGAAAGCCCCGGCTTACTCTGGCAATAATCATCAAACCCAGGGCGCTTATATCTTAAAGCATCATGGATACGTTGCAGGTTCTTGCAGGCATGAACAAAGCTCTGATTAGCTTCACCTATATTGCGGTCAAATTCCTTATCTTCTTGCTGGACTACGATCCGTGTTTCGCTATCCAGTTGTTGGTAATTGAATAAAACTATTTCCATCATCGATTAACCTGCTTGTCTTGGCTATAAAAACGAGGTGAACAGGTGAACAAGGTGAACAGTGAACAATCAGTCATCATAGTGACTGGAGTAGTTCAAATATCCAGTGTCCTCGCTTGGTGGGTCAAAATCGTCGAAATAGGGCTGCAAACGCCCATTTTGGTATCCATTTTCTGAGTGGGTAAGGTTGTTAAAACCCAACGAGTCGTTGTTTTCACTTTGTTCACCTTGTTCACCTTGTTCACCTTGTTCACCTGGTGAATGGTGAACTCGTTTGTATGGGCCTCGACTCCGAGGTTGGGATACAATCCCTTCTGTTTCGAGTTTGCACAACACCTTATGGATATAGCTTTTTGATTTACCAAGATAGTCAGCCAGTTTGGTTACAGTCGTTTCCCCTCCAAAGTCATCTAAGCCGTCTAAAATTTCTTGACGCCCTTCCGTTTTGGCCACTTCATCGGCTTCACCCAAATACTGCCAGGAGCAGAACTCCTTATCGAACTTCACAGCCAGTTCCTTTTCGTCTTGGTCGCGGCCGGTCGCCTTCAGCGTGGCAACGGTTTCCATTCTCTTACGGTAGAGACCTATGATCGTGTCAGCTACGCCCGTTTTACCGGTTGCGCCTGAAACGTCGTCAATTAAGTTAGCAATATCACCGGCCGGTTTCCTGTGGTGATCAATGAGTAGCACCGTACAGCCAAACTCCAAA
>JAGRBZ010000177.1:10722-16539 GCA_020433805.1 Anaerolineae bacterium | reverse complement strand
ACAAGCGCCATTGCGTCAAAATTTTGCTTAATGGATGACTTCGGAAACCTTTAGGGTCTCGAACTGCGTAAGTTCTATACCTACAAAAAATCAAGGTCCCTTACTGTCCGGCCAAAATAAGGCGGTTGGTTTAGGGACAGGTTTATCACAACGATGAATTATTCCTCATTAGCTGATCTTCCGCCTCCGCCGCCAGATCGTACCAGCTGGCCTTGGACTGAGAAAGTATCGAGCCTTCCTAAAACCGATGTTCCCAATCAACGCTGGCCTCAGATTTCTATAGTTACACCCTCTTATAATCAGGCCCAATATTTGGAAGAAACTATCCGCTCTGTACTTTTACAGGGCTATCCTAATTTGGAATATAGTATTATTGATGGCGGTAGCTCTGATGGCAGTGTCGAAATTATTCGTAAATATGAGCCGTGGCTGTCCTACTGGGTCAGCGAACGAGATCGTGGTCAGGCCCATGCTATTAATAAAGGATTTGCTCGTGCTACGGGAGATTTGCTTGGATGGATTAATAGCGACGATATGTTGTTACCTGGTGCGCTGAGACAATTTGGCCGGTCATTTTCTAAACATCCTGAATCGATCCTATTAGGTGACATTATCAATTATCGTGAATACCTTGGCCTGCAAAAATTAGATCGACAGAAAAATGTGTCATTTAAAACCATTTTAGAACCCTGGCGTTATGATATGCATTGGCAGCAGCCCGGCGTCTATTTTCCTCGGAAAGTATTTACGCAGATTGGCTTATTTGACGAGAATTTGCATTATGTCTTTGATTGGGATTGGATGTGTCGAGCTTTGCAGAAATTTGATGTACATTATCTCCATATACCAGTGGCTCAATTTCGGTTGCACTACCAATCTAAGACCGTAGCTGATGCCGCCCAATGGGAATCCGAAGAGTTAGAGGTCTTGCAGCGCTATTGGCCTAAACTACCCGACTATAATGCTGATATTTCAATTGCCGCATTTAGACTGTATACCGCAACGACTTTTCTGCGATTACAAAATTTGGATCGCCAACGCGGGTTGTCGTATTTGTGGGAGGCAGTAACCCACAATTGGCGCGTTTTACTCGAAAGAAAATTTTGGGCATTATTAGTACGGAGTATAACCCCTGGCTTTTTATTAAAGTTGTCCCGTTTTTTACACCATTTGTGGCTACAGCGGTTAGCCCAGGCTAATGCATTATGAAAATCGCTATCCTCAGTAAGGCTGATGCCTCTGGCGGCGGGGCTAGCCGTGTAGCTGAGGAATTAGCCGAGTTACTTAACACCAATGGTCATACGGCGCATCACTACCTGTCTCAAAAGCGCTCAGATAATGTTACGGCTCGTAGCCTATACGGTAACTTTGCCGTAAGCCCTATATTTCGGCGATTTCATTACTATGTAAAACGACTTGGTTTTCCTGAGTTGATTCCTTGGGAATTTTTTTTGCTACAACTCCAAAATATTCAACACTATGATCTTCTCCATTTCCATGATCTCTCATCAGCTATTTCACCATTCACCGTCAAATATTTGGCTCGTCACATGCCTGTCGTGTGGACTTTTCACGATTGTTCACCGTTTACCGGCGGTTGCCTCTACCCAATGGGTTGCCATCAATACCAAACACGTTGTGGTCGTTGTCCGCAACTCGGTATCTGGCCTATCGATTCGAACATCGATTTTACCGGATTTATGCAAGATATTAAGCGCACCATAGCTAACTCAAGAACGGTAATGCCAATTGCCCCCTCCCAGTGGATGGCCCATACGGCCGTGAAATCCGGTTTATACCAGAATTTGCCCAAGATAATTCCTAATGGTGTCGATACGACTCTATTTTGCCCTACTGATCGGCTAAGCCTCAGAAAACAATTGGGCTTACCGGCCGACCGTCCCCTTATTTTAGTTATCGCAGCTTACATTGGCGAGGTCCGAAAAGGAATTCACTTTGCAATTAAAGCCATCAGTCAGATAGCCTATCTTAATCCGGCTATTGTGGTGTTGGGCCATATGGATACTCAATCACAAAATGCATTTGCCGACATGGACGTAACCTTTACGGGGTACATTAACGACGATCGTTTAAAGGCTCACTATATGGCTGCAAGCGATGTTTTTTTGTTTACTTCCCTGGCCGATAATTTGCCGTTAGTTGTATTAGAAACAATGGCCTGCGGTACGCCCACCGTGGGTTTTGCTACCGGCGGTGTTCCGGAGATGGTTCAACATAATCACACCGGTTATCTAGCGCCCCCTGCCAACATTCCCGCATTAGTAGATGGACTCCAATTAGCCTTCAGCAGTAACCACACTGCTGAATGGGGGCGCAATGCTCGCCGACGTGCGGAAATGGTATACTCCCACGAAATTTTTCTGCAACATCATCTTGAATTTTATGAAACGGTTGTGGAGAAATCTCGTAGATGAGTTCTATGGTCTATGCTTTTGATGTTTTTGATACCTGTTTAGTACGCATCTTTCCCCGGCCTGAAGATCTGTTTTTTGCTTTGGCTCGAAATTTGTTACCCGCTGCGGCCTCATCTGAGCAAATTTCAGAATTTGTCCAACAACGTATTTATGCAGAGCAAATTGCTCGCCAATCCTCTAAAAAGGAAGATATTTCTCTATCAAAAATTTACGAAAGTTTTGATACAGTACCGCATTGCGGTATTGATCCGCAAAAGGTTATGGCTGCCGAAATTGCTCTTGAAATCAACAGCGTCCGTCCTGTGCGGGTTATAAAAAATCGAATTGATCAATTACGCCACCTTCGCCACCGTATTATTTTTATCTCCGACATGTATCTGCCATCACCCATTATAAAAATTATGCTTGTTGCGCGAGGAATAGCTAAACCTGCGGATCCTATCTACGTTTCCGGTGAAATTGGACTCACAAAGCACTCAGGCAATCTGTTCAATTATGTAGTAGAGCACGAAAATATCTCTGTAAAGCAGCTTTGGCATACAGGGGATAATCCTTACAGTGACGTTATTGTTCCTAGCCGATTAGGTATTAAAACATCCTATTTTCAACAATCTCGGCTAAATCGGTATGAGAGACTTATGATGTCTCATCGTGATCCTAAAGTTACGCAGACATCACAATTGGTCGGGATATCCCGATCGGTTCGCCTTCAATTAGCTGCTGGTACAGGCGATGACGACTTAATTCATGTAATTTCCAATGTTATAGCGCCCTTGTTAGTCAGCTTTGTCGCGTGGGTTCTCCACGATGCGAGGCAACAAGGCGTTGATCGCCTCTATTTTGTGTCCCGCGACGGGCAAATCTTGTTGAAGATCGCTCAAATTTTGGCGCAACATATGCCTGCTCCTGAGTGCCACTACCTGTACGGCTCTAGACAAGCCTGGTTTCTCCCGACGGTTCAGCACGTAAACCGCGCCTCTCTTGATTGGTTGATGCTTCATTCAAGAGCGCCTCGCCATTTACTGAAGAAGCTGTGTTTGACACCTGAAGAGATTTCTAATATGCTCATCCAACATCATTTGACCGATTGGGATAGTCAACTCAATGATCTTGGTGTAGAAAAATTCTGGCGAGTTATCGAGCATCCAACGGTCGCAAATCTAATTTTGCAACGTGCGGCCGAGGCTAGAGCTTCTATTTTATCCTATCTTGAACAAGAAGGAATTTTAGATCCGGGTAAAGCGGCTTTAGTGGATGTCGGCTGGACCTTGAAGTCTCAACGAGCCATAAGTCTATTACTGCGGTCTCTATCTATGTCTAAAGCAATTTCTGGTTACTACTTTGGTGTTTCTAAAAAAAGAGTGTCGATGCTAGACTCAGGACGATACAAAGCCTATTTACTTGAACCCACAATAGACGGCCCGCCCTGGTATCTGCCGAATGTGGTGCTCTTTCGCTACATGGGCGTGTTCGAACAGCTTTTCACAATGGCAGATCATGGTTCAACAATTGGCTATCAGCAAAAAAAACATAGTATGGAGCCTATTCTAGCCGATATACCTCCTAATGCTCAAAGAGATAGGTTTGTGTCTACTTTACATCACGTAATACAGACCTTTGCTGTGGAGTTTTCTAAAACGAGCTTAATTAACCAATATGAAGGGCTTAAACAAATTACATTACCGACCTTGAATGAATTCCTGCTTAGACCCACATCAAGCGAAGCCGAAATCTTCAAATGGGTCACTATTGGCGAAGATCAGAACGAAACACGTTGCCACCCCCTTGTTCGTCCTCTCACATATATGGATGTTGTTTATTATTTGGGACGAGTTTTGCACTTAAGAGAAGCTAGAGAGTTTAGAGCCGGTTATGCCTGGTGGGAAGGCTCAATTGCTTTATCGAGCTGGTGGATCAAAATAGTGTTTAGACTAGCCTTCAAAATGATAGAATTTCGCCGGGCTGGTGGCTTATTAAAGTTGCGAAGTTGGTGGTGGAAACGAACAGGTAAAGAAATATTATGACCACACAAGCCTTTATCCTCGGTGCCGGTATGACCGGTCTGGCTGCCGGGTTAACCTCTAATTTACCGATTTACGAAGTAGCCGATTCACCCGGCGGCATCTGCTCATCTTACTATGTGCGCCCTAACGCGCAAGAGCGTTTAGCCGATTGCCCTGATGATGGCGAAGTCTATCGCTTCGAAATCGGCGGGGGACACTGGATATTTGGCGGCGATCCGGCGATCCTGCACTTCATCAAATCTATCGCCCCTATCAAATCCTACAAGCGACATTCGTCCGTCTACTTTGCCGATGATGACAGGTATGTCCCTTACCCGCTGCAAAATCACCTGCGCTATATGGGATCTGATGTGGCTGCCCAAGTCTTACATGAGATTGTCATCGCTCCGAAAAATATACCTACAACCATGTCCGAGTGGCAGCTTCAGAGCTTTGGCCCCACCCTGACCGAAAAATTTTTTGAGCCATTCCATCGACTCTATACGGCTGGCCTCCATAACCGCATTGCGCCGCAAGATGCGTACAAGTCACCGATCAATATCTCTCAGGTTCTGAATGGTACGTTCAACCAGGCTGCGCCGGTTGGCTACAACGTTACCTTTGTTTATCCACAAGATGGTCTTAATACCCTAGCCAAGCAGATGGCTCTACGCTGTAACGTGCATTACGGCAAACAGGTGGTGCATATCGATCCGCAGCGTCGCCAAGTTAGCTTTGCCGATGGCACAGCCCAATCATTTGAGCATCTTATTTCTACGCTTCCCCTTAACAAGATGCTAGAAATGACCGAACTGGCTATCGATACCGAACCCGATCCTTACACCAGTGTCCTTGTATTGAACATCGGCGCGATTAAAGGGCCGAAATGCCCCCCTGACCATTGGCTTTATAATCCCGATGCTAAATCGGGCTTTCATCGCGTAGGCTTTTACAGCAATGTCGATGCCTCATTTCTGCCGCAATCAAGCCAATCAGCGGGTGATCGCGTCAGTATTTATGTGGAACGCGCCTACGTCGGCGGCCAAAAACCGTCAACCCAAGAAATTCAGATTTACGCCGATGCCGTCGTGGCCGAACTTCAACAGTGGCAGTTCATCTCGCAGCCGGAAGTGGTTGATCCTACCTGGATTGATGTCGCCTATACGTGGGCCTGGCCTGACTCTTCTTGGAAGACAAACGCCCTGCGACGGCTAGAAGAACATGGAATCTTCCAGGTTGGTCGCTATGGGCGCTGGATATTTCAGGGAATCGCCGATTCTATCCGTGACGGCTTTATGGTTGGCGGGGCATTTAAATAAAAGAGAGATCCTATGCCATTGACTGATAATGTACCTATCATTCCCCCTTTCAAAACGGAT
>JAGRBZ010000177.1:0-10712 GCA_020433805.1 Anaerolineae bacterium | reverse complement strand
CGAGCGCCCCTTGTGGTCGGTTATGGTTCCCACCTATAACTGTGCCAATTATTTACGGTTCACCTTAGAAAGTATCCTGGCTCAAGACCCCGGTCCTGAGGTTATGCAGATCGAGGTAGTAGATGATTGCTCTACAAAAGACGACCCTGAAGCAGTTGTTCAGGAAATCGGCCGAGGTCGGGTGCAATTTTTTAGAAAATCAAACAATGAAGGCGCGATTGCCAACTTCAATACATGCGTGCAGCGATCGCGGGGGCACCTTATCCATATCTTACACGGTGATGATCTGGTTAAACCGGGCTTCTATCATCGTTTAGGTCAACCTTTGCTTGCGGATGAAGCAATCGGCGCGGCATTTTGTCGCCAGGAGTATATTAACGAGCAAGGAGACAGGCAGCTGATTACGCGCTGTCATCAAGAGCAATCGGGGGTGATGCCGGATGCCCTGTCTGTCTTGGCTGTAACCAATCGTATTCAACCGCCGGCCATTGTGGTTCGACGGCACGTGTATGAGACCCTTGGCGGTTACAATGCCAGGTTGTTTCATTCCGCTGATTGGGAGATGTGGGTTAGAATTGCTGCGCGCTATCCCATTTGGTTCGAAGCTGATCCTCTGGCTGCTTACCGCGTTCACGCCCAGTCAGATACATCCAAGCTTTTTCGAACCGGTGCGAATATTCAAGAGCGACGCCTTTGTATTGATATCTGTCGCCATTATTTTCCGTCCGCGAGTGCTGGTCGTCTTTACCGCAAGGCGTTAGGCTACTCCGCCTTATATGCGGCCAAAACGGCGTCGCGATTTTTGACAGCGGGTCATTGGCAAATTGCCCTGATTCAGTTGCGCGAAGCCGCGTTGTGCTTGCTCAAATTGTATCAACCAACCCGTTCACCCTTAAGTTGATGTTTGATGAAAGTATCTGTTCTCATTGGTTCCCGCGACCGACTTGATGTGCTACTCCGTTGTTTAGAAAGCGTGCTCAAGCAGCGTTACCCGACGTTTGAAGTATTAATCTTGGATGACAACTCAAGCCGCTATTGCCTGGCCGAAGAAATCACGGCTCGATTTCAGGATGAACGGCTGCGTTGTTTTCGCTCTGAGACGCCATTAGGTGTAGCCGGGGGGCGAAATTTTTTGATGGAACAGGCCGGCGGCACCATTTTCTGTGTTATCGATGACGATGCCTACTTTGCCCACGACGATTGTTTGGACGAAATCGTCAAAGCCTTCGAACAACAGCCCCACTTGGGCATTTTAGCCGCAAAAGTCATCGATCATCAGCAGGGGCGCGCAAAATTGCTGGTTCCGTTCAGCCGCTATGCACGACGCAAACAGCCGGGCATCGTCAACGAGAAGCAGGCAGTTTCTTATTTTTTGGGCACCTGCCACGCTGTCCATCGTGCCGTTTTTGAAACATGCGGCGGCTATCGCGCTGATCTCATGTTCGGCGAAGAGGAGTTGGACCTTTCGTATCGCGCCGTTGAACACAAATTTAAGCTTATTTACTGGCCTGATGTAACAGTTTATCATTACCCTCAAGCCTCTGTAGTACGCCAAAAAGATGGTTATCGCCAACCGGAATTGTACTACCACATTCGCAACCGCTTTTTTCTGTCGTACAAATATTTACCGTGGCGGTATATTCCGGTTTATTTAGCGTTTTGGTTGAGCATTTATGGCCGTGAGGCGTTAAAACTAACGGCTGGTAAGGAATATTGGGGAGGTCTTAAAGCTGGTTTGGCTGTCCTCAAAAGTACCAAACGGACTCCGCTTAGCGCAGAGACGGTGCGTTATTTGAAGTTTCATTATGGTCGGCTTTGGTATTAATATGCGCGACTCCTGGCCGGTTGTTACCGTCATCATGCCTGTGCTTAACGAAGCTGCTTTTATCCGTAAAAGTTTAGGCGCTGTTATAGCGCAAGATTACCCTCGCGATTGCATGCAAATTTTGGTGGTCGATGGCGGCTCCAGTGATGAGACCCGACAAATTGCGCAAGAACTTCTGAATGATGATCCTAAAAGTGGCCTGCTCCATAACCCTCGACGGATTCAGTCGGCAGCTTTAAATATCGGTATTCAAGCGGCTAGCGGTGATATTATTATTCGGGTGGACGGCCACACCCTCATTGAGGCTGATTACGTTAGAAATTGCGTTCGTCTTCTGGCGAGCGGCGAATTTGATAACGTCGGTGGCCCTATGCGTCCGGTTGGACAGACCTATGTAGGCCAAGGCGTTGCTTTGGCAACAACGTCAAAGTTTGGCATTGCCGGTTCAAAATTCCACTATTCAGAGCGTGAACAGATGGTTGATACCGTCTATATGGGGGCGTTTCGGCGCACTATTTTTGATCGGGTTGGCCTGTTTGATGAGCAGCTCAAAATTAATGAAGATTATGAGTTTAACTATCGTCTGCGCCAAGCCGGTGGAAAAATTTTACTCAGCCCTACGCTCAAATCATCTTATGTGCCGCGCCAATCTTTAGGAGCACTTTGGCGTCAATATTTTCAATATGGTTACTGGAAAGTCAGGATGCTGCGAAAACATCCCGTGTCGCTGCGCTGGCGGCAAGTAATCCCCCCACTGTTTGTGGGAACGGTGATTGTCAGTGGGGTCATGAGCCTACTGTGGCGTTCTTTCCGGTGGCTTTTTATGGGGATAACCGGCAGTTACTTGCTCGCAAATTGTGTTGCCAGTACAATAGCAGCCAGGCGTGGTGGTTGGCGTATCTTGCCCGTCCTCCCAATGATCTTTGCTACGCTCCATATTGCCTGGGGGCTGGGCTTTTGGTATGGCCTGCTCTTGACCGTTGTTCCAACCTGGCGTTCTCGTAAAATGTAAATACCTAATGCCACTACGAGATTTTGATATAAAACCCGGAAAGAAACCAGGTTTTTCGGTTAATTCGATCAATTTCGTGCCGAAAAAGGCTCACTCAAGAATATATTTCCACTTCTACTGGTAAAAACCTGGTTTCTCAGACCGAAGTCTGGTTGTAGTACTAAGATCGATGTCTCTTTAAAGTTGATGTCTGAGTTGAACTGTGGAAGAAAAACTGGTCTTTAAAGCGAATGTCGCCCGAACAAAATCTCGATCATTTGCAATGCAGCCGGCTGATCACAAAAACGTCCTGCTGACTGTAGATGGTATCATGGTCGTGTTAGCTTTGCTCATAGGCCTCTGGTTTGGAGCACAGCGCTCGAATTGGGATTTTTCCCTTAACCTCATCCTCTCCTATAGCGGCTGGCT
Organism: Anaerolineae bacterium; assembly: GCA_020433805.1. Classification (GTDB taxonomy): domain Bacteria; phylum Chloroflexota; class Anaerolineae; order 4572-78; family J111; genus JAGRBY01. The sequence goes on along the minus strand of JAGRBZ010000177.1, from coordinate 7,467 downwards.
TGTTATGATTACAGCGATCTACTTCGTGCTGGCAACCGCCAACAATGCTTACCAGCCCAAGGTCGCGTCTGATCCCGTTGCCAGCTTTGTCGCCGTTTCGAAAACGGTTCTGCAAATATTTGCTGTTTATCTTCTCATTTACGCGCTCCTGCCGCCCTGGTCGCTGCCGCGCCACTTCATTGGTTTTTTTGCGCTCATTTCACCCTTTTTACTGGTCGGTTGGCGGCTTATTTATAGCTGGGTCTTTAAAATGACGGTCTTTCAACAGAAAGCTATCGTTGTTGGGGCCGGGTGGGCCGGTAAAGCCATTGCCAAAACGCTCAACGATTTTGCCCCGCCTCAGTTTAATCTGGTTGGTTTTGTCGATGACGATTTGGCGAAACAGCAAACCACTATCGAAGGTGTGCCGGTGCTTGGCCCGGTTGACTCACTGCCGGGACTGGTCCAAACCAATGGCGTGACGGATGTGGTGCTGGCTATTACCCGTGATGTCCCCGGCCATATTTTGTCGAGCTTAATGACGTGTTACGAGAGCAACGTCCGAATTTCAACGATGTCTGAACTGTACGAGTGGCTCACCGATCGTGTTCCCGTTGAACATATTGGAGATAACTGGTTTGTTGCTCTACCGCTCAGCAACCGCAGCCAGACTTTGGCCTATCGTATTGCCAAACGGCTTATGGATATTTGTATTGCCGCAATAGGGTTACTTCTTTCTTCTCCCATCGTTCTGGTGGCGATGTTTTTTATTATGATCGACTCACGCGGGCCAGTTCTTTATAAGCAGAAGCGGGTGGGACGCGGTGGCTACGTTTTCGAGTTGTTCAAATTACGGTCGATGGTTGTTGATGCCGAAAAGGATGGCGTTGCGCAATGGGCCGACTCGAATGATTCGCGCGTTACCAGAGTAGGACGCCTTTTGCGCCAAACGCGCCTTGATGAAGTGCCGCAACTCTATAACGTCCTGCGCGGCGAAATGAGCCTCATCGGCCCTCGGCCCGAACGGCCCGAATTTGTACAGGAACTCGAGCAGGAAATCCCCTTTTATCGCACCCGTCTCACGGTTAAACCCGGCCTCACCGGCTGGGCCCAGGTTAACTACGATTACGGCCGTTCCGCTGTCGATGCCCTGGAGAAGCTGCGCTACGATCTCTACTATATCAAGCATCAATCGATTCATTTAGATATGGTTATCTTGCTGAAGACAATCGGTACGGTGCTGATGCTGCGGGGAACGTAGAAAATTTCATGTCTCTGTTGACTTCCCTATAACTTTGGCCCCTGACGTAATCGGGATGCTGCTCTAACCAATAGCCCGAAAATCACCAAATAAAGCACAAGTAGAAAAATATAAAAACCGGCCCGATCAAAGGGAAACGGTTTGTTAGCCGCTAACCGGCTTAATAACGCGGCGAGCGTTGTGTCGACCGGGCCGTGGTAATACACATTAAAGCCGACGTCGAATGTTTCGAGTGCGCCTGGTGCTCGCTGGATGAGCGGTAGCCAGGTACGGTGTTGAAAAGTTTCGGCCTCTATGGATGCCTCATCCAAGGTTAGCGTATTGACCTTATAGTCGGCCTGTCCGTCGGGATACGTATCGATATAATTGCTGCCATAGATGCTTATCGAAACTTCCGGATCAGGCGATTGGTTCAGGACAATGAAACAGTAAAGGTGATTGGCCGAGTCGTTGAGGGGCGGAAAGCGAAACGGTTGGGGTTGGGTATCAACAATTTCCGCATAATCAACAACAACTTGGGCAATTGATTGCTCTGATGTACAGGAATTTTTGAGCTGAAAAATGAGTGACCCATCCTGATCATCGGATTGATGTTGGAAAAACAAATCAACGCGATCAAGACCGGGATAGTGGGCCTTAAATTCTTGAGAAATTTGAGCATTGCCGGTGAGGGTGTAAGCAGCCGTCGAATAACGGGAAGAGTAGTAGGTACCATGCAAGCCGGACGATTGATTTCCATAAAAGTGATAAGCAAGATACCCTGTGATGAGCAAAATTACGATTAAAAGAAACAGCCAGATCCGGTTCACAATGCATCAACCATAAATATAGGGAATCAAAACAAAGCCTAAGGCAAACGCATCGAAAAGAAAAAGAGCCGTTAGCCAGAGCGGCAGCGTCCATTGAGTAAACCGGGTCGGGATGAGCTGCTGGTAACCCAGAAAAAAGTAGAGGGAAAAAGGCAGCAAGGCCGGAAAGAAGTATCGCGACGGCGGCCCCCAGCGAATCGACTGGGTGGCGATGATGGGCGTATAAACACTTATGATGGCAAAGATCAAACTGAACAGAAGGATGAGCAAAATATCGCGTTGATGTGCAGTTAATGTAGCCTGCTTTTGACCAAGTTGAAGAAGATGACGGCCCACAAAGAGCACAACACCCAGCCCGATAGCAAAACACACCAACCATAATACCCGGATTCCGGTCATGGCGACGGGGATATTAGCCCAGCCAAATAACCCCCAAAATGATAAAAAACCCCAACGGACGGTGTGTATATAAACAGCAATTGCCGTTGGACTAAAATAATTCCCCACCACAAGTGGCTGCTCGATAGATACGTCAAGCGTTGAGATAGCACGTCCGCCATCACCCAATTGAAAAATCAAGATACTGCCGATGAAAGTCGATGCGGCAATCATGATCAACACAACAGCGAGCAGACGCGGTTTCCAATACAGCCGACGTGCCCCATAGATGATGAGCGCCACAAAGGTTGTGGGCAGAATAAAGAGAGAGGTGGGTTTGGTAATAACAGCCATACCCAGAGCGAAAGCCGTTACGGCGAGCCAGATGATAGATGGCCCCGCACAGAAAATCTTTGCCAACCCCAGAAAGTATAAAGAGACAAGAAGAACGACCAACACATCGCTGTTGATGGCCGTATCAACGTGAAGATGCATAGGCAGAAAAATAAGAAAAGCCGTGAGGCCAAGAGCGTACTGCATACGGGCTGGAAAAAGTGTTAATCCGAAAAACCAGCCAACGATAACGGTCAGGGTTATAAACAGCAATGACACCAAGCGCATTAAATACACTTGTTGAATAAGGGGAAAGTTCTCGATTAGGGCTGACAAGGGGGCCATAAGCCGGTGGTACACCAATGGATAGTTCCCGGCAATAATTAAACTACCTGTGCTTGTGGGTGGATAATATTCGATAAAGCGGTCGCTAACGGGCTGGTCGGGATCAAAAGGAGCATGGGGTGGGGCCAGGCGCGAAAGCTGCCAAATCTGGAACGCCTGAAAGCTGTGATGCATATCGGGGTGCATCGGCGTAGTGCGATAGACATCTTCGGTTGGTAATAGACCCTCTTGCCCCATGAGCCGGATAGCTTCGAAATGGGCCGGTTCGTCCGGAGCCAGCCACGGGGGAACTATCGACATATAAAGTAGCCCCCTAATAACAACTAAGCTAATGAGCAGGGCCAGAATTTTGTGATTGTCCTGAAACATTCGTATTTTTACAGGTCACGTTTATAGCTTTTGATACTTGTCGACCTTCCACCGGACATACTCGACACCCTGTTCCATCAAGCCGGATATGCCGCCTAACCGTAGCGCTCGCCAGCTTTTGCCGAGGAGGCGCATCCCTTCAGGTTGTTGTTCGTTGGTCATCAGCTCTTGGGTAAGGTGGGCTTTGTCCGGGGCAAAATAAGGATCTGTGCAGAATTTTACGAGCGGTTGAATGATGTGGCTCCACTGATACTGGGCCGCTACTTGTTTAAAGCGCTCCGCTTGCTCAGCCCGCAGCCTGGGGTTATCAAGAATAGCAATAACCGCGTTGGCAACGCCCTCCACATCTTGTGGTTCAACCAGGGTAGCAAGATTATGTGCGGCTAACGCTTCGCTCATAACATCGCCTGTAGTCGAAACGGTCGGCAACCCGGCCCACAGATGATCCAGCAAGCGTGTTCTAAACGAAAATCGCGTTTCGATATGATCGAGATGAAGACTAACCCCTACATCTGCTTCTAAAAGGTAATTTTGACGCTCATCATAGGGAACCCAATCGTTGAAAAATACACTTTTATCATAAAGCCCAAGCTCCCGGCTGATGGCGATAGTTTGATCGACGGCCTCCATGCGGCTGACGTTTTTATTGGGGCGTTTGATACCCATAAAAAAGAGTTTGGCCTTGGGGTGCCGGGCCTGAATAAGCGGCATCGCTTTAACCAGCGTCTGGGCATCAAACCAATTCCAAATGCCGCCGGTCCAGATAATAACCGGATCATCTTCAGCTATGGTTTTATAAACTCCCTTTAAGACCGGTTTTGTATGACGGGCTGCCTCATTAGGTAAACCGTAGGGAACGACATCAATCAAACGGCGCAAACCGGCATCTTGATGATAGGTGTAAGGGTTAATTCGGCCCAAGCCCGACAGCATGCCGAGCCAATAATCACGCTGTTTTTCTCCGGCACAGATGAAAAAATCACCGCTTTTAAGCTGCATCCGCATCGCGTTGAGGGTATTATCGTAAGCCGTTATCTGTTTAAGGTGGTCATTTTCAGACTGACGCTGCAAACTTTCCAACAGAAACGGAGCATATAAATCTAATACCAGCGGTTTTGGTAATGTCGCCACAAAAGGGTGATAGAACAACACCAGTCCGGAGGTGACGATAACGTCACAATCCTCTAGCACTTGGCGAAATGCATCGATGTGCGAGCAAACACACAGCGAAGCCTGGACATCGTCCATAATATCGGGCGCAGCTTCTTCCATCGGTACAAAAGGAGGGACAATGAGCTTCACCGACACAAATTTACTGAGTTCCCGGGCAAACGCCCAGTATCGGATACCGGTGCCGGCCATTTTTTTGCCGACAACATCATTGAGAATCAGGGCTACGGTTGTCGATTGGCTTGCAATCGTGCGACTTGGAGTCATGGGTAACCTAAATAATCGCTCTGCCGAGATGAAATCGGCAGTTGTTTTTCTTTAACCAGGGAGTCCGACAGTCTCACATGAGACGACACCGGCAATGAAAATCTTTTGCTACCGGCTATCGGCTAACCGCTAACTGCTATTTTCAAGGGAGTTGCTTGTCAAAATTATGCTGCTGATACTACACCGGGATTAGGAATAAATCAATCCCTACCGTGCATTGTACAATGCCAATAGCGTTAATTCGCCCGATAAACCGGCGTTAAATCGATCAACTGCCCCTCTTCATACGAAAAAGCGTATTGGGTGGCGGTTAAGGGTTTAGGAAGATGATCGATATGTGGGATATTAATGGCTGTTAACGGGCTGTCTAAACTATCGGTTTCCAATTGGAGCGCGGCCGCTAAGCCGAGCCTAAAGATATAGGCACCCTGGTAATTATCGGGTAGATTAATAACCCAAATCTTGGCGTCATCCGGAAAGCTTGGATAGTGGGTTACGATCGATGAAATGATTTTCTTAGTTGTATTTCCCGCTACTTGCCAATTCTTTACCCTGGTTTTCGCCCAATAAATGTTAAAAGCCAGTACAGAAACAAATATCAAAGTAGGCACAACATGTTTAACTTTAATACCCTTGTTAGTCGTGTTAGAACCGCCAAAGCAGAGAAATCCTATAAGAAGACTTAGCCCCACCGAAGCAATATAGAGGTGTCTTTCACCAAATCCCCCAATGAATATCACGGGTAATATTCCCAGAACAAGCCAACTCAACGCAAATGTATAATCAGCTTGCCTGCGCCAAAGAAGCCATAAGGCTAATCCCCAAAGTAGCACAGTTCCGCCGACAATCCAGGTAAAATCAGGTATGACCAAAATGGCCCTTAGCTGCTCGCTGGAGAAAGAGGGATACAGTTGAATCGTGTCATAGACACGTTGGTAGAAAAACTCCAATCGGGCTGGGTCAAACGGGCGGATAAAATTGAGTGGATAGTTCACCATGTTTCGTAAACTAATCAAGTTAAAATGAAATGCGTAATTACCCGTTCCTGAAAAGGCAAAATTGAGGCCGGTTCTATTGATAAGGAAGACATACAAGACCTCTACCAGCAGGTAACTAAAACCGGCAGCAACCGTAACGGCGCGACTCGGCCCTGATTGGCGCTGCTGCCAGGCTAAAATGATAGCCCATGCCCCTAAGATGGGACCTAAAGCCAGCGCCGATTCTTTCGAGATCATGGCTAAACCAAATGTGAGCAGACTCAGCACCCATAAATAGATGTTGTAATAAAACCCAAAAGCCAGAAAACATCTGACCGTTATCAACATGAAAAATGTAGCCAGCAGATTGCCCAAATCTGAAGTCCAAACAACCGTCTCTACATGGGCAAAATATACCGCAAAGAAGAGCATACTGGCCCACGCGCTCAATTTGTTTCTACACACCAGGTAAGCCAGTTGCCCAACGAGAAGAATGTTGAAAAAGTGAAGAATAAAACCAACCCAATGAAAACAAAAGGGTTCAGGTCCGGTTACTTGATAGCAGAGCCACACTGTTGTCGGCATCAAGGGTCGATATCTAAAATCGACCGCTTTCAGCGCATATTGGTCACGAACAAAGTCTGAAAAATTATTGAATGCGGCACTTTCTGCCACCCAGATATAATCATCCGAAGTTAGGGGAATATTTAAGGTGGGGATAAACAAAAAAGCTATCAGCAAAAATAACGTCAGAAAAAAGAATGTTGCATACAATCTTTCTTTTCGCTGCGTTTGCTTTTTGCTGATAGCCATTGAGCTTTACAGAATTTCTCCGTTGGGCCGACGGCGCAAGAACTGACCGCTGCCTTTTTCACCGAGCCAATTCTCGCCCACAACAATGCTTTTGCCGCGCAGCAGCACGCGGGTAGGCCAGCCTTTTACTTCCATGCCTTCGTAAACATTGTAATCGGTGTTCATGTGATGTGTTTCAGCCGAGATGGTATGTTCCTTCTCCGGGTCCCAGAGCACGATGTCGGCGTCGGAGCCGATAGCGATGGTGCCTTTGCGCGGATAAAGGCCGAAGATTTTGGCCGGATTGGTGGCGGTGATCTCCACAAAGCGGTTGGCGCTGTAGCGACCGGCGTTGACGCCGTTATGCCACATCACCGGCATACGGTCTTCGATACCGGGCATGCCGTTGGGGATTTTGTCGAAGCTGGGCTTGCCCAACTCTTTGCCGGGGATACGCCCCTGCACGCCGCCCTCAAACCAGAAGGGGCAGTGGTCGGTCGAGACCGCTTGCAGGGTGTTATCGGCCAGCGCTTGCCACAATATGGGCGCGTCTTTCGGCTGGCGCACCGGCGGCGAGCAGATGAACTTGGCCCCCTCGTAGTTGGGCCGGGCCAAATCTTTCTCAAAGACAAACATATATTGGGTGCAGGTTTCACCCATCACCGGGAAGCCTTTGGCGCGACCTAAAGCCAGCGGTTCAATCGACTCTTCGCAGGTCATGTGGACTACGTACAGCGGGGCCTGGGCGATACCGGCCAGCGTTACCGCCCGATTGGTGGCTTCGGCT
>JAGRBZ010000176.1 GCA_020433805.1 Anaerolineae bacterium | reverse complement strand
ATAGGCCGTCTACTTGGGTTTTAATACAACGTTGATAAGGAAACTGGACCAATCTATCTTTAAAGTGAGAATTGCTGCCAGCTTAAAGCGTTGGAGTCGGGCCGACCGTTACACCTTGATAATAAAATTTCAAGATTTCCTCGTAGGTACGTCCTTCTCTCGCAAGCGCTCGCGCACCGTATTGGCAAAGCCCTATGCCATGCCCATTTCTTTCATCGGTTACCGGACAAGGTACACCACGCAGATAGGTTTCAGGGGAACCTTTCCACGCATCCTCGTTGTTTCTGGTGTGTCCTCCACAGTTGGCTGAGAAAACGGCGTTGGCGGTTCTCCCTCGATGTAAAACGACAATACCCTCTGTTTCTCGAATTGCTTTGTCGGCACGTTCATGAATTTTTTGAGGATCATAATGCTGACACATAATCGTTGTGCAAATATCGGCGGTAGGGAATTTGGGATGATCAATGGCATACTGCGCGTAACTACGCGAGGCCACTGCTTGCGCCTTAAGCGCTTCGAACGGCCACAACGCCGGCATTTCAGCCGGAACAACAGCCCGCAGATACTCTTCCAACGGCATAATCTCAACATGTCCATCTTTAAAGAGTACGCGAATAGGTCGTTCAGACACTTCGGATGGGTCACGCTCAGCTTCGTCGGTTTCTGAAACAGAACGCTCAAATGCCTCATCCATAAGACCTTCTAAACTCGTGAGATCGGCCTCGCTCGTTGCGGTCTCATCGATCGTAAAATCGGTTATACCCGAGAGATCAACAGAAGCATCTTCTAATGGATCGATAATAAACACATCGGGCATCTCAGCCAAGCGTTCGAGATGATACGACAAATGAGGAATATTTTCCACCCACGCATTATGATGGTAGAGGGGATCATTGGCCGGATTAGACCACAAGGCATAGCTTATGCTCAAAATCCGTTCGTCACTTAGACATTGACGGGCATAGTAGATGAGTTGATCGGTAAAATCAGGGTCATCCGGGGCAAAGCTACCCGCTTCATCGATAACTACCTGCGCTTCAAGTTTGTAGCGATTTTCAAACAGTTCAAGCACACGCTGCCAGCGAAAGGCATACCATGACGACAGACTTGGCTCGTAAAGCCAGTCAGGTATAGAGCCAACAGCCGGCGTACCCCAATACGCTTGAAAGGCCAACCGCCCGTCGCAATAGTCGCGGATCGTCTCGTGCAAAAAATCGTAACCGGCCCAACCGCGCATGGGATTGCCCTGATGATCCGGGTTACCGTCTTCGTTAAGACCAAACGCCAAAGGCGGCGAAACCAGCTTCATATCCGGCACTTTATCTTTAATAACGTCGACCGTAATTCTCAGCCAGCGTCCATACTTTTGATAAAATTCGCGGGTTGTGTAATGACGCTGGTTAGCCGGGTTGGGATCGCCATTTTCGTAGTGGGTGTTAAGCCGGCTGGCAAAATAGACGTACGGATCGAGCGGCTCCAATTTCGACCAGGTCGCGGCAACTGCTGCCCCCAATGTCCGAGCCGATCCTTCAATATCCTGATACCAATCCTTAGGATGCTGAAACCGAACATTGATGACTGCCTCTGGATTTTTGGCTTTGTAATCGAAAACCGTATTTGCTTCCAAATGGTCATACAAGCACGTAATCGCGCCCGGCTTCCAACTGAGCATTTGGGCCGGATCATCCGGCTGCCCGTTTGCTACCCACAATCCAGGTCGACGCATAGAGTCAATTCCTCCATCTTCATGATTTTTCAATCGCCTGTTAACTTGATTAAATTGATTATTCCATAAAACGACTCATTTGCAAGCATAGACGTATTGCCTCATCTATGCTACAATAATAGAACAAAAGTTCACAAAAAGGATTTAACACTATGGGATTTCGATTACAGCGCTATATTCGTCTCGGTAAATTTCTGCGGCTTAATATTAGTAAAAGTGGTGTTGGGGTTAGTGCCGGATTTCCCGGTTTGCGGCTGAGTGCCGGGCCAAGAGGGTCGTTTATTAATCTGGGGTTGCCCGGTACCGGTTTAAGTTATCGGAAGAAAATTGGAGACCACACCCTGCTCGATTTTTCCGACATTTCCGACATGCTTGGATCAAAAAACAAAGAACCTCAACAAGTAACTGCAAAATCAACCGCTAACCAACCTGAAATACCCTCGCCTGGATTCTTTGCACCTTTTCACGAAAAAGCGTTGGCGAAGGGTGTCGAAAGTTATGATCGAGATAATGTGGATGAAGCGCTGCAATACTTTTTAGACGCCGCCCCCGACGAACCGGGCGCTGCTATTTTGGCCGCGGCTATTCTGGCTGAGAAAGATGATAAATCGTACGAACCGATTCAATTGTTGGAAAACGTTATTCAGTCGGACGGAGAATTTCCAACAGAGTTGATGGTTGAGTATTTAGCTGATGTCACCATCACCATCGCTATCACCCCCAAAGTAAGCGTCGATGTTCCTGTCGATGGGCTGGCCGCGACCTTATTGCTTGTTGAACTCTACCAGTCCCAACGGCGCGTTAGAGAAGCCATAGCCCTCCTTGAAGAAATTATCGAACTCAATTCGGACCCCGTTCTGATTTTGTCTCTATGCGAATTATATACCAGTCGCGATATTTGGGACGGGATTATTGAGATCGCCAAAAATACGGAATCGGAAGATAACGTGACCTTGGAAATCTTAATTTTTTACGGACGCGCAATGCAAGAAAAAGAGATGCACGAGGCAGCTATTTCAGTGTATACAAAAGCGCTGCGTCGAACCAAAGATCGCAATCCGTTACTGCTCCAAGAAGCGGCGTATTGGCGAGCGCTGGCTTATCAGGCGCAGGGCAAGCATCGCCGGGCAAACCAAGAGTTCCAGAAACTTTTTGCCGACAACCCCGATTTTAAAGATGTCCGACAACGGTTGCAGGAACGCGCCATCCGAAAATAAGGTCGATTTCTTTTTAACCTGGTCTTAAGCATGGGTTCATATTGTTTTAATGTAACTCATGTAACATACAGTCAACATCTCAATCCGAAACAGATTGGATGTTACCCCCTCTCTCCTAAGGAAAGCTCGCGTAGTGGCAGCGCGAGCTTTTCCCTTTTCATGAAAAAACCTTTCATGAAAGAAAGAAGGAGTCCGGTGCGAATCGGGCTCCTTTTTTTTGTGTAGCTGTCAGAGGTTAGCTTTTCGCTCCTGCTTGTAAATTTTGAGAAGCAAAGCCCAGTGTGATAACCCAAAGCGTATCTTTAGTTTTAAGCTGACGGCTGAATGCTGACAGCTGACCGCTAAAGGCTGATCGCTTTTTTACCGACTGGCTTCATCGGCGCTATTAAGACCGATGGTGTAGGTCGTGGGCACAATCTGAACCCAGGTATTGCCCGGTTTAAGCGGATAAGGCTCACCATCTTCCGTTGTGAAGTAAGGCGGGCGCGTGCCGTCGGTTTGCCAATAGCCCTGGTTGAGCTTGCCGTCGCGGAAAAACCAGGCGCGACCGGCCCCATTCATCGTAACCCGCACCGAGGTAGCCCCCGTGGAGTCTTCAACAATGTCGGTGCGTTGATGATCGGCAAAGTAGACGATGACATTGCTGGCCTTAACCTGGCCGGTGTAAATATCGCGCATCGGCACCCCGTTAATCCAGCGCAGATATTTACCGGATGCGGCATCGTAATGCCATTCGGTAAAGCTACTGCCGGGATAGGGGATATAAACATCTTCGCCGGGTTCGCCATCAATCGTTTTACTAAAGAAGAAGGGTGGCAGTGAAACCGATTTTTCCAGACCATTGGCTGTTAAATAATCGCGGGCCGCTCCCAACTCCGCCGACAGACGTGTCTCCCAATTTTCATTTTCGTGATAGAAATAGGGCGTGGGATGGAAGAATTCATCCAGGTTAGCGCCGATGGCCGACTGCGAGACTTCCCAGCGAACCGCATCGGAACCGCCGGAATGAAGCAACGCGCCATCGTACTGCGGTACAAGCTGAACATTGACCAACCGCACCGACCGGATGGGGCCTGCCACCTCCGGCAAATCGCCATAGAAAATAGCGGTAAGTCGGGTTACCCACCACTCGGCAATCTCTTCATAAACCATATCGGCGTTATTAAGTCCCTTTTGAGCCCTTCGTGCGCCAGGATCGTTCCCTATGCGAACCAGCAGAGGGCGAACCGTGAGCTTGGCCGGATCATCCACCGGCAAGCCGGTTAACGGATTGATGTTTGATCCTAGCTCCGGGGCAGGTGCAAACGACACGCCTGGAACAACAACCGGTGTCGGTGTTGGGGGAACCGGAACAGCTTCAGCCACAGCTTCAGACTGAGAAGGTGTATCATCTTCAACATCTGCTACATCATCGTCATTCGTAGTGGTAACGTCTGCTGTATCGTTATCCTCTTCTGCCGAGGCTGAGGTTTCATCTGCCTCTTCCTCTTCTTCCACCGCTTCGGTTACAGTCTGATCCGAAGTCGGAATAATCAACTCTTGGCCGATTTGCAGGAAATCATCCTCGGTCAGATCGTTAGCTTCCATCAGTTCTTCGACGGTGATGTCATACTGTAGCGCAACGTCGATCAAGGTATCGAACTGCTCGATAACATAGGTCTGGGGCGTAGCTGTGGGGCTAACTGTTTTCGTTTTGGTTGGGGTTGGTGAGCCAGTCTTTACCTGTGTTGCGGTTGCTGTCGGTTTGGGTACCGGAGTGTTATCGGTGACCGCAGTTGGCAGCGCCACGGTAGGGCCGGTTGTTAACTTGTCGGAAGCCGCAACCGTGGGGGCTTCTGTAGGTGCAACCTCGGTCACAGTAGGCGTCAGTCCGGCAGCCTGGCTGACCACGCCGCTCTCAGCCGCGGGGCTGCTGCACGATGTTATGAGGCCAACGGCCATAAACAAGATGAGTGCGCGTAATTTGTTCGACATCGATTCTCCGTCCTTCTAAAAATCCTTGTAAGCAATAACAGTTGGTTGCCGATTACGAGTCAGGAGGGTCTGCGTCCAACCGGCCCTCGTTGCGGAGCTTGGTGAGATGGGCCTCGACCTGCAAGGTTGCAATTGGCAGCACCTGAGGGGGTTGGTCAGCATAAATGGCTTCGGCGATGGCCCTGGCTCCGCTTCGGCCCTGATCGAGCCAGTAGAGAACTTGCTGCTCGCGGGCCAGTCGATGGTCAATATAATTTTGCAGCAGTTCCTCGGGCATTGCGATGACCGGGCCGTGACCGGGTAAAATTTTGGCCGGAGCCAGCCCTTTCATCGCCCGCAGCGAGGCCAGATAGTCGGCCATATCGCCGTCAGGAGGAATGACCACGATGGTTCCCTGGCCGGCTACCAAGTCACCGGCAAACAGCATGCGATGTTCGGGCCACCACAGCGAAATATGGTCGTGGATGTGGCCCGGCGTGTGGTGAATTTGCAGCGTGCCGCAATCAAGCTCCAGCGGACTTTCGTGCCGGAAAGGCTGCTCGAATTTTAAGAGTGGAATAGACAACTTATTCAGCAGCCAGTCAACGCCCCCTTCGTGGTCGGGGTGCGGGTGGGTTAGCACAATAGCCTGGGGAATAACATTAAGCGTTTCCAGCGCGGCCAGAATGCCATCCAGATGATCGGCCAACTGTGGGCCGGGATCGATAATGACCACGCGCTCGCGGCCAACCAAATAGGTGTTGGTGCCCGGCCCGGTCATCGGCGAGGGATTATTGGCGACGATGCGCCAAACATAGGTATCGATTTGCGTTAGGGTGCGTTCGATGGACAAACGTTAGGCCTCAATAATACAAACAACGATCACAGTCGCAATGCCACGGCCAGACCGTCGCGAACAGGGAAAATAGAGCTATCAAAGCCGGGATGGTTAAAAAGCTGATCCGTAAATTCAAGAATAGCCTGCGTCGACATCGAATCGTCGCGCTGCCCTTCAAACACGCGACCACTCCACAGAACGTTATCGGTGATAAATAGCCCGCCGGGTCGAAGATGTCGGTAGGCTAACTCAATAACCGCCGGATACATATCCTTATTGATATCGTTATAGATAATGTCCCAGATTCCGCCGACACGGCGCAGCGCTTCGGTCGCTTCCAGCTTGTGGTAGGTAACCTGCGACCAGACTCCGGCCCGGCTCAAAAAATCCTTAGCCAGATTGATATTGGCCTGATCAAGTTCGGTACAGTGCACTTCTCCGGCCTCACCGACCGCGCGGCTAAAGAACAAGGCAGAATAACCATAGCCTGAACCTAACTCGAAGACGCGCTTTGCCCCGATCATTTTGGCAAGTTGAAACAAATGGCGGCCACTCAGCGGGCCGACAATCGGAAAGCCGCGTTGTTTGGCTAATGCTTCCATCTCGTGCCGGATAAAGTCGCCATCGTCATATAAATTTTTTAAGTAACGCTCCAGATCGGGAGGGGTAATTTTTTCTGACATAAAGTCTCGCTCTATCGATTAAGGAATAAGGAGTAATTTGCCCGCCGTATGACGCCCTTCCAACAAGCGGTGCGCTTCGGCTGCTTCAGCTAACGGTAGTTCACGATCAATGCGCACATCGAGTTCATCGGCAGCCAGCCAATCGAAGAGTTCACCCGAGCGCCACAGTAGTTCATGGCGCTTAGCAATATAATGAAACAAAGAGGGCCGTGTGACGTAGAGCGAACCTTTGGAATTGAGGATGCCCAAATCGACCGGCGGTACTTTACCGCTCGATTGGCCAAACAGAGCCAGCATCCCGCGCATTTTCAGAACGTTAAGACTCTTCTCAAATGTAGTTTTGCCAACCGAGTCATAGACCACATCGACCCCTTCATCGTTGGTTAACCGCATGGTCTCTTCTTCAAAATCGGCTTCCGTGTAACGGATAATATGATCGGCACCGGCTTTTCGAGCCAGGGCCTCTTTCTCTGCGGTAGAGACCGTACCAATGACGGTTGCCCCAATCTTTTTGGCAATCTGCACCAGCAGTAGGCCGACACCCCCAGCAGCGGCGTGAATCAACGTCGTCTCGCCGGCTTTGAGAGGATAAGTGCTTTTAAGCAGATAGTGGGCCGTCATCCCTTGGAGCATAATGGCTGCGGCCGTGGTTAGGTTAACGCCATCGTGGACGGGAACCAACTGTCCGGCAGGAACCACCACGTACTCAGCGTAAGAGTTGGGGGCACCGGTATAAGCGACGTGATCGCCGACCTTAACGCTGTCGACACCATCTCCTACGGCCTCAACAATTCCGGCCCCTTCCACCCCTGGGGAAAAAGGCAGAGGTTTTGGATACAAACCGGTTCGATGATAGACATCGATAAAGTTGACTCCGGCTGCGGCAAGTTTTACCAATACTTGGCCTTTACCTGGCTCAGGGGTAGGAACATCCTCGTAGGTCATCACTTCGGGGCCACCGGTTTGGTGCACGGTTATCGCTTTCACAGTTCTTCCTTTTTGTTCAACTCGTAAATGTAGACGCTGAGTATAACATAGCTAAGGGTGAATGCAACTTGGAGAAAAAATTGTAATGGCTACATATCTCATCTTTCGGAAGGTAAAAGGACATTTTGGCTCATCTGAAAATTATCCTCAAACGGAAAGTTAATTATCAATCGAGCTATCCATAGAACTATACCCCCTATTCAACCGGGTGAGTAGTTCTGCCGGAAAAATAGTTCTGATAACCTGCTGAAATAACTCATATCGGTCTACAGAAATATGTTCTAATCCGATAATCTGTAATAGACCACAACAAATTTGTAAAAAATGTTATTCTTTTTAGGAGGAAGCAATGAAGTTAAGAAAATTTTTAAGTACGTCCGTTTTGGTGGGTGCTATAGCACTGACATCTGCCTGTGGCGCTGACGACGATACTGCTGTAGAAGAGCGAAATGAAGAAATCGCTGAGCAGCAGGTTGAGCAAGAGGTTAACGAAGCGGGCGAAGCTGTTGGCAACTACGCTGAAGCCGAGGTTGAAGAAGCACGCGCCGATGCCGCGCAACAGATGGAAGAATTCAACCAACAAATGGATGAGTTTGAAGTTCAAGCCGAAGAACTCGGTGACGAAGCACGCGCCGAATTTAACGAAGCAATGGCCGAGTTACGCGAACAAGCGGCTCAAGCCGATGAACAACTCGACCAACTTCAGGTCGAAACTGCTGAAGAATGGGAAGAGTTCAAAGTAAACTATGCTGAAACCGTTGACGATCTTCAAGCTGGTTTAGCCAAAGTTGGCGCATTCTTTACCGCCGCTGGGGCTGAAGTAGCTGAAGAAGCTGACCAGGCTGCCGAAGAAGTACAACAAGAAGCCAGTGAAGCCGCTGCTGAAGCCGACCAAGCTGCTGAAGAAGTACAACAGGAAGCCAGTGAAGCGGCTCAAGACGTGCAAGAAAACATTGAAGACATGCAAGAATACAGCGAGCAAGCTGCCGCTGAGTTTCAACAAGATGTAGAAGCCAGCATGTACGAATATCGCGCTCGTATCAACGAATTGGAAGCCCAAGCTGACCAACTTGATGATGCAGCCCAAGCCGAATTTAATGAAGAAGTTGCAGAACTCAACCGTGAATGGGACGAAATCGATCAGCAGTTTGAGCAAGTTGAAGCGATTACGGCCGAAAACTGGCAAGATATGGTTAATAGTTACAACGCCGGCATGGCCGAACTTGAAGAGAACTATCATCAAGCCGCTGTACAAGCCGGTTTAGCACAAGAAGAGCTAGAACAAGAAGCCAACGAAGCGGCTGCTGAAGTAGCCCAAGAACGTGCTGAACTTGAACGCGAACTTGACTCTACTATCTACGAATACCGCGCCCGCGTAGATGAACTGCAAGAGCAAGCTGATCAACTTGATGACGCTGCTCAAGCCGAACTGAATGAGCAAGTTAACGAACTCAATCAACAACTTGCTAACTTAGAACAACAGCAAGAAGAACTGGAAGCCTCTAGCGAGGACGCATGGCAAGCTATGAGCACCGGCATTAGCCAAGCCTTGGATGAACTGGAACAAGGTTTTGAACAAGCCGCTGCTGAATTCAATGACGCTAGCTAAATAAACCGAAATCTTAGACCGGCACCTGAGAATAATCCGGGTGCCGGTTGTTTTTATATTCTATTATCATTATGAAGAGATGGGGCTATGCAAGCAACGTTAATATACAACTCCAACGCGCGTAACATCAATCAAATTTCACCTGATGAAATAAAAGAAGCATTGCATGATATGGGCTATGAACCTGTCTATAAATCGACCAGCAGCCAAGAAGATTTAGACCCTATTTTGGCTAACACAGAAGAAGGCCTGGTCATTGTAGCCGGTGGTGACGGAACGGTACGAGCGGTCGCCACGCGCTTAATTGATAAAGATCTGCCCCTTGCTATTATTCCTCTGGGCACAGCCAATAATATCAGCAAAACCCTCGACATCTACTGCGATCCTAAAGAAATCCTCGAAGGATTAAAAGAGCCAGTTGAGCATAAATACGATGTCGGTTACGTTCGTGGTCCGTGGGGTGCCGATTATTTTCTGGAGGGAGCCGGTTTCGGCATGTTTGCCGACATCCTGGCCTCGTATGACCCCAACAAGGGCAAAAGTGTACTTCGCTCAATTCAAGCGGCCATTGAAAACTTTACGGAGCAGAAAAGCTACTATCCTCTCATCTCTATCGATGGCAGAAAATTTATCGACAGCCATCTGTTGGTTGAAGTCCTCAACACCAAGGCTATTGGGCCGCGTCTTCAATTTGCCCCGGATGCTGATCCGACTGATGGATATTTTAACATCGTTCAGGTTAAAGAAAACGAAGATGAAACGCTGCTCAATTATGCCACCGGGCTGTTCATGGAGAATCTACACGAATACGAAAGTGTTGTGTGCTCTAAAGCCAAAAAGGTTGAGATTCAGTGGACGGGCTTTCCTTTCCACATCGATGGCGAAGTACGGCCTAAACAAACCGAGCGACCGGCTGATAGAAATCCGGCTGAGGGGGCAGGTCCATTTGTTTATGATGCCAATGATGATAATATCGTATCGATAGAAATCTTAGAAGGAGCCTTAACCTTGTGGCTCCCCAAGCTTGATAACAACGAATAATGATGGCAAACGAAGTAACCGCGATGACGATAGCCGAATTAATCGGCCATAATGCTCTCTTGTTCATTACGTTGGTAACCCTTGTGGCACTTGGCGCAATTATCTTTTTTTGGCAGCTTTTCGAAAGACATCATCGGCGGCTGTGGCATGCCTGCTATGCGCTTTGGAAAAACGTCTCCGACACAAAAGCAGTCTCAAATCTTTGGAAAATCAACCCCAGCCTTTGGAAGTTTTTAGGCCGGCGTTTGTCTTCGCAAGGCTATTTGATTTTGCATTTATTGATAGGGTTTATCATCACCTACCTCGCTTTTACAACCTTCGGCGGCTTGGCCGACCAGGTTGTTGAGTCGGAAGGGGTAGTCCACTTCGACCAAGACTTAGCTACAGCACTCCATGAAAACGCCAACGACTTCCAGTCTACGCTTTTTCGCGTTATTACCGATTTTGGAGGGCGCATCGCTACCATCGTCATCGGCCTTGGCGTAGGGCTATGGCTGTTGCTTCGTAAACACAAGATACTGCTTGTCAGTTGGGCGGTTGCTATTTTAGGCAGTTCGCTCCTAAATGCCGTTCTTAAGTTGGCCTATCAGCGTTCCAGACCGACATTTGAAAATCCGCTTTTGGTTGAAACGTTTTACAGTTTCCCCAGTGGTCACGCAATGGGGTCTGTGATTATCTACGGTATGCTAGCCTATATTCTCAACGTTCTTTTTGCCGACACGGCCTGGAAGCGCGTTGTTCTGATATGTATAACCGCCTGGTTTATTCTGTTTATCGGATTTAGCCGAATGTACTTGGGCGTTCATTATTTTAGTGATGTTGTCGGCGGCTATATAGCCGGTATTGGTTGGTTGGCAATTGTGGTAACCGGCACCGAAATTGCGCGACGGCAAAGCAAAAAAGAAACTTCTTCACCTGAAGAAGTACCAAGCTACACGCCTGCTCAAGATAGACCGTGACGCTCCACGTATCTTGCGCGCAACAGCGCCTTTTGTTTACGTCCGTATGCACGGCCCTGATCAACATTATCTTTACGCCGGCTCTTACCCGGACGATAGCCTCCGCTGGTGGCGCGACCGCATCAACAAGTGGCGCTTGATGGGGAAAGATATTTACGTTTACTTTAACAACGATGGCTATGGCTACGCGGTTCACAACGCGAAAACACTAAAATGGTTGCTATATCATTATTATGCATCCTCATAAAGACCACGAGCATCTTATTATTCGTGAAGAAAGCGCATAAAAATATGTTTTTTGATAGTTGGGACAAATTACTACGAATTATCCTCATTGGAATTATGGCCTATGGTGCCTTGATAATTTTGTTGCGGGTTACCGGCAAACGTACCCTCTCAAAAATGAATGCGTTCGATCTTGTGGTTACGGTAGCGCTTGGTTCCATTTTATCCACTATCCTTCTCTCAAAAGATGTTACCTTAGCTGATGGCATAACCGCCCTGTCTGTCTTGATTGGCTTACAATATATCATTGCCTGGCTGTCCGCTCGATTTAGCGCCGTCAGCAATTTAGTTAAGTCAGAACCAACGCTGCTGGTCTACCAAGGCCGGTATCTACACGAAGCTATAAAACACCAGCGTCTTACACCAGAAGAAGTGCGCTCCGCTATTCGAAGCCAAGGCATCGCCAGTGTTGAAGATGTTGCCTCGGTGGTATTAGAAACCGAAGGTAGCCTTACCGTAATTCCTCAAGCCGAGCTTGGTCAAAAATCTGCCTTAGTAGACGTAGCCGATCAAATCCCTCACTAATGTAACTACGCTACTCCAGCCCACATGGGCTATAAAAAGATACCTCCTCTTTGGCAGCTATATCCCCCAATTTGGTCATGGGCATGCCGCGCCGAATTTACACCTACCAACCCGATTTAGGCTGAACTATCGACAATGTTATCTCAACTCTGGTTCTCTACACCGGAATACCGGCCTTGTTTTTGGAACCGTATGTATATTAGTTGGCTAGTTGGTTGGTTGGATGGTTGGTTGATATAATCTAAACCATCTAACACCAAACTATCAGACTAGCGAACCCACTACTATCCAACCATTTAAGGAGTCTCACTCCGTGTTAAAAAAAAGCAAACAGATATTTTTCACGATAATGGCCGTTTTGATAGGTGGATTTATTGCTATCCAATTTATCCCGTACGGCAGAAACCATACTAACCCACCCGTTACCGGCGAACCGGAGTGGAGCAGCCCAGAAGTTCGTGAATTGGCCGAACGGGCCTGTTACGATTGTCACAGCAACGAAACGATCTGGCCCTGGTACAGCCATGTCTACCCGATTTCGGCAATGGTTCAGCATGACGTTGAGAAAGGTCGAGAAGTTCTCAACTATTCTGAATGGGATAATACCGAGCGTGAGCAAGCCACAACGGAGCGGATGATCGAAACGATTTCAAAAAATGTTATGCCGCTGCCCTACTATTTACTGATTCATCCTGTAGCCGAACTTTCGGAGGTCGAGCAGGGCCGATTGATTAACGGCTTAATCGAGTCGATTGGAGATGACGATGGCAGCCTGGAGGCCGTTGATATTGAAGGTGACGAGGAAGAAGATAGTGGCAATTAAACGCATCTCAACAAGCTCCGGGAATCCGTTACACAACAAAACCGTTACCTCTCTTTTTAGGGAGCAAAGAAAAGGCACAAATTGCTAATTTGTGCTATACAAAGACATCGAAGCAATCTCCTCGCCACAAGTGGGGGGATTGCTTTTTTATTTACAACAGCGACAGCAGATCTACTCGATTTATATCCCCCTCTGGTCTACATGAATTATCTCCTCTCTTTTTTCTATACCATCTGAGCTATAGAGAAATAACCCCGCTTGAAGTTAAAGTTCGCTCAAGTTAGTGTACAGAAATTCAGGTAAATTTGATATCCTATATTCAGATAAACAAAACGGTTTGCAACTCCTCACACAGATAAATAGTTTCTATCTCAAAGAAGTTCCAGGAAAGCAAATCGAAATCAAAGTAACAAATTAACGTGGAGGTTAATACTATGAACGAAGATATCATTCAAGGTAAATGGAAACAAATGAAGGGCGAAGTCCAAAAGCAGTGGGGTAAACTCACAAATGACGATATGGACGTCATCGAAGGTGAACGCGAAAAGCTAGAAGGCCGTCTCCAGGAACGCTATGGCTACACCAAGGATGAAGCCCGACGCGAAGTTGATAACTTCATTAAAAATATGTAGGACTTTTTGGGAGAGCAGCATTAAATCTGCTGCTCTCCTTTGTTTATTATGATCTCACCCAATGTTTTAATCCTGACTATCACACTTATATGGGGATGACCACTTTATGACGGCTGCATCGATAACGAATTCACGAGGAAGGAGCTAAAAATGAGTGTATCAGTAAGTAATCAAGCCAGAGGGGCAATTATGGTTGCCAGCCCCTGGGTAGAATGGCTGGCCCGCCTTGGCTTTGCAGCTAAGGGTGTCGTTTATGCCATCGTCGGTGTTCTGGCCGTTCAATATGCGTTTGGTCAGGGTGGCAAAACCAGCGGTACCACCGGCGCATTTGAAACGATTGCCGGCGAACCGTTTGGACAGATTTTATTAGCAATTATTGCGCTCGGTCTCGTAGGTTACTCCATTTGGCAATTTGCCAGAGCCGGAATGGATGCCGATGACGCGGGATCGGATATGAAGGGCATCGCGAAGCGAATCGGTTATGCTTGTAACGGTATTCTCCATATGGGATTGTCTTTTATTGCAGCTAGCATGGCTATCATGGGTGCCAGTAGCAGTGGTGGCGGTGAGTCGAGCATTTCTGACTGGACGGCAACGGTAATGAGTGAACCATTCGGTCGCTGGCTGGTCGGTATCGGTGGGGTAATTGTTATTGGTGTTGGTCTCTATCGCATCTACAAAGGCTATAGCACAAAGTTTACGCAAAGCCTAGACTTGAGCGAGATGAACTCTACCGAACGCACGTGGACCGTTCGTTTTGGCCGGATGGGTCTGGCAGCTCAGGGTATCGTTTTTATGATGATCGGCAGCTTCTTTGTACAAGCTGCAATGCAGTTCGATCCGAATGAAGCACGGGGCGTAGGTGGAGCATTGCAAACGTTGGCACAACAACCTTATGGCCCTTGGCTCTTGGCACTTGTGGCTCTAGGGCTGGTAGCACACGGTATATACAACTTTATTCTGGCGCGATATCGCCGCATTCAAGCAGTTTAGAGTAAGGGTAACAAAGAAATAGGCTTTATAACACGGGCATTGGGTCCATGCGATGGGGAAACTGTTTCAACCACGAATTACACAAATGAACACGAATAAAAAAATAAAATTGGTGAAAATTCGTGCAATTCGTGGTTAATTTTTTTTATCCATTCGTACTCAATCCCATCTTGCGGACCCAGCGCCATAACACGTAATTATGAACAATTTATTTCCTTCAGACTTCATAAAAACCAATCATACCGGCACAAATAATAACCTAACCGGCTTCATCCAGCGCGTTTTAATTACCATTGGTATCCTGGTTGCAGCCGTTTTGCTACTTGCTTTTCTCTATTACGGGTTTGATATGCTGCTGTTGGCTTTTAGTGGCATTTTGTTTGCCATTTTCCTCCGTAGCTTGAGCAACATTGTGCGAGACCACACACCTTTAAGCGATGGCTGGTCAATCGGCGTTACGCTGCTGCTTTTAATCGCGATAATCGTTTTGGGTATCGTCTATCTCGTTCCCAGCATCGGCAACCAACTCGATGAGCTAAGCCAGACGGTGCCCGAATCGATCCAAGACGTACGCAATTTCCTCAACGAATATGGTGTCGGTAGCTTCATACAGGCCCAAGAAATTCCCGAACCGACCCAACTCCTGTCCGGGCAAATGGGAAATGTGTCATCGCGCATCGCCGGTATTTTTTCAACAACGATGGGGATGATAAGCAGTGTGATTGTTATCCTTTTTACAGGTCTCTTTTTCGCCTTTCAGCCGCAGATGTATATCGATGGCTTTATCAAACTCATTCCGCAGAAAGCGCGCTCGCGCTCGCGAGAAATTCTGACGGCACTTGAGTACACGCTGCGCTGGTGGTTGATAGCCCGTTTTCTTTCGATGGCGCTCATCGCCGTATTGACGGTCATTGGACTGTGGCTTTTGGATGTGCCGATGGCTTTGACACTCGGTATATTGACCGGTCTACTAACGTTTATTCCGATTATTGGCGCATCGCTGGCTATTGTACCGCCGATGCTGATTGCCTTTACCCAAAGCCCGATGTTGGCGGTTTACGTATTAGGGTTTTACCTCGTATTACAGACCATCGAAAGTTATATCATCACCCCGATAGTTCAAGAAAGAGCGATTTCTCGCCTTCGGCGCTGATGATTCTGTTCCAGCTCTTTTTTGGAGCAATAGCCGGTATTTTGGGCATCGCACTGGCGACACCGGTTCTGGCGGTTATTATCGTGATGGTCAAAATCGTTTACATACAAGACATCTTGAATGACAGCATTCAAGTAAAAGGGCTTGAGGCCGAAGCCTCATCATAAGCCTTTACTGACCTTTATTGAAAGGAGAGAGAATCCCCTATGAAAACGTTATTCGAGCTACTAAAACAAACCTTTTCTGAATGGCAAGAGGATAAAGCTTCCCGGTTAGCCGCTGCTTTGGCTTATTACACCGTCTTTTCACTAGCCCCACTGGTCATTATTATCGTAAGCCTTATTAGTTTTTTCTTCGACCAACAGACGGCCAGTCAATATATGGTTGAGCAAACCGAGGCGCTGGTGGGTGGCCAAAATGCAGAGCTTATCCAAGGTATTATCCAAAATAACAGCCAACCGACCTCAAGCATTATTGCCACCATTATTGGTGTGGCTACGCTCATATTCGGAGCCACAGGGGTATTCGCCCAACTACAAGATTCGCTTAACACCATTTGGGGGGTTGCCCCGCGACCAGATAAGGGCGTTATGCAAATTGTTCAAACCCGTTTTACCTCCCTAACCGTTGTTTTAGGCATTGGCTTTTTATTGATGGTTTCTTTATCCGTCAGCATCGCCCTGTCGGCGCTCAACAATCAGCTTCTTGGCTGGGTACCCGATTACTTGGCCGTAGGAAAACTATTGAACTTTGCCGTATCGTTTGGAGTTATTACGCTGCTGTTCGCGATGATATTTAGATTACTGCCCGATGTTGAAATCGAGTGGGGTGATGTTTGGATGGGGGCTGCCGTCACCTCTTTGTTATTTGCCATAGGGAAGTCGGCCTTAAGTTATTACATCGGCAACCAAAGTTTCGCCTCCACCTATGGAGCCGCCGGTTCGCTGTTGGTGCTGTTGCTGTGGGTTTATTATTCCGTTCAAATTTTTCTCTTTGGGGCCGAATTTACGCAAGTTTATGCCAAACGCTTCGGCTCTCGCCTGGCCCCCAATGACGATGCTATCCCATTAACGCCCGAAATGCGAGCCAGACAGGGTAAAAAAAAAAAAAAAGAAAT
>JAGRBZ010000175.1 GCA_020433805.1 Anaerolineae bacterium | reverse complement strand
GCCTTGCATGTTGATGGTGAAAAATATTATTATGATTTTACCTCCGAACCACTGCGCGACGATAACGATATAATTATTGGCGTCATTAGCGCAGCCACCGATATTACGCCTTATAAAAAAGCAGAAGCTACTGCCCAGTATGAAGCAAATTTAAGCCAACGGTTGTTGCAATCGATGCCTCATTACTTTGTATCCTTTGACGCCAACGGAAAAATATTAAACGTAAATCAACACATGCTGGATATATTAGGTTATCGTACCAAGGAAATCATTGGTCATGACTTTTTCTCCACGTTTGTGCCGGAAGATGAAATTGAAACGGTGCGCCAGACGATGGAAAACGGATTAGAGGAAAATACAAAGATTATTGTAACCAACCATATCCTTAAGAAAAATGGAGAACAGTTACTGGCCGATTGGTACAGTTGGCCGATTTTTGAAGATAAAAATAAATTTAAGTACTTTTTTGTATTAGGCGTCGACCATTCCCAAAAAGAGTCATGATTATTGTCTCTAATTCTAGACCTGGAGTAAATAATGTCCCAATCCATTCGGCATAAAGCCGAAGCCCTACTACGAGCAGATTACGCCTTAGAAGACTTAGTTAAAGACAAAGATCTACCAAAGATCTTACATGAATTACGTGTTCACCAAATTGAACTGGAACTACAAAATGAAGAGTTATTACGAACCCAACAAGAACTAACGGCGACACAAAAAAAATATTTTGATTTGTATAATTTTGCCCCGGTTGGCTATTTTACCCTCGACCAACATGGCGTAATTATTGACCTCAATTTGGTTGGTGCCGAGATGTTGGGCCGAGAAAAAGGCCGGCTTATTAATAAGCCCATGCTGCCGCATCTATCCCCCGAAGCCCGCCCGATCTTCTTCCATCATCTGGATGTGGTGTTTGAAACGCAATCGCGGCAAAGTTGTGAACTCTCTCTCAAAAATTTGGCCGGTTCTAAGACCTATTTTTTAGCTGAAAGTGTAGTGGCTCAAACGGGTGATGAGCATCCTTTGTGTCGTATGGTTATGACGGATATCACCTGGCGTAAACAAGCTGAACAGGCTCTTAGAAAAAGTGAAGAACGCTTTCGTGTTGCGCTCTTAAACTCGCCGGTTTTTGTTTCGGAACAAGATCGAAATTTACGTTATATCTGGATTCATAGTTCACAGCGTTCTTTTTCAACAGGTGAGATTATTGGTAAAACAGACGCATTTTTATTTTCTGAAGCCGATGCGCAATTGCTCAGCGATCTAAAAAATCAGGCTCTCGAGAGTGGGCAGATGATCCGGCAGGAAGTCAACGTCACAATTAATAACAAGCCGCGCTACTATGATCTTACCATCGAGCCGGCTTACGACGTAATGAATCAGGTTACGGGAGTCCTTTGTGCCCACGTTGATATTACCCAGATCAAAGAGGTTGAAGCCGCCCTTAGAGCCAGTGCTGAAGAACTTAAACGCTCTAATGCCGAACTAGAACAGTTTGCCTATGTCGCCTCTCACGATTTGCAAGAGCCTTTGCGCATGATTGCCGGATATGTTCAGCTAATAGAACGCCGCTACAAAGGCCAACTCGATTCTGATGCCGATGAATTCATCTACTATGCCGTTGACGGTGCCAAGCGTATGCAGCGGCTTATTCACGATTTACTGGCTTTGTCTCGCATTGGGCGCAAAGAGCAAAAACTAGCGCAGATTGACTGCAATCAATTGCTTGAGCAGGTTTTAATTAATCTTCAAGTAGCGATTGAGGATAATGAGGCCACAATTACGCGAGATATTTTGCCTACGCTGAACGGTGATAGCACCCAACTAGGCCAGCTTCTTCAAAATCTCATTGTCAATGCTATTAAGTTTCAAAGCGACTCTTCACCTGTTATTCACATTTCTGCTAAGCAGCAGAAAACCGTCTGGGAATTTACAGTTCAAGATAACGGAATTGGTATACCTGCCGACCAGCAAGACCGTATATTTATGATTTTTCAGCGGCTTCATAGTCGCGGTGAATATCCCGGCACTGGTATTGGTTTAGCCATTTGCAAGAAAATTGTTGAGCGCCACGGTGGAACCATTTGGGTAGAGTCTCAATCGGGACAAGGTTCGACATTTCACTTTACTATCCCGTATTAGGCTTTTTTTACAAGATAACATTCGATAACGACCTTTTAGAAATCGTTGTTTCGTGTGGATAATAACTCATTTACAACTGTCCTTTTAATTGAAGATAACCCTGGCGACGCTGCCCTATTTCGGCAGATGCTTCTTGATGCAACATCTACCTCCGTTAACCTTACATGGGTTGATACGCTTGCTAAAGCACTGGCTGAACTCCAGACTCAAACGGTTGATGTTATTCTCTTAGATCTCAACCTGCCGGATAGTACCGGCCTCGATACCCTTCAGCAGGTTTATTGCAATAACCCGCTCAGCCCCATTATAGTACTGACCGGTTTTGACGATGATTCAACTGCCGCCAAAGCACTTCGCCAAGGTGCGGAAGATTACCTCGTTAAAGGCACCATTGATAGTCAAACCTTATTGCGGGCCATCCGTTACGCTATCGAGCGTAAGCAGTACAAAGTTGATCTCCATAAAACACAGGAACAACAACAATCTATTTTGGCAGCAATGCCCGATTTTCTTTTTCGTGTTGATCTAAACGGTGTCTGCCTCGATATTCATGGCCCCTCCACTCCGTTTCTACCGATACTGCAAACCTGGATCGGCAAAGATTTGGATGAGGTATTGCCCCCGGAACTTGCTGACGCAGTTCGGCATAATATAAGCCGAGCACATTCAACTACTAGGCTGGTGTCCGATGAATTTGACTATCCAATTGATGATAAAATTCGCCATCTGGAGGGCCGTTTTGTTGCCTGCGGGTCCGAGGAAGTTCTCATTATTGTGCGCGACGTAACGCGTAATAAAAAAATACAGAGCGATCTGGTGGAAAGCGAAGAGCGATATCGGCAATTGGTTGAACTCTCTCCGGATGGTATTGGCGTCTACACCAATGGTCGAGAAATAGCTTATATCAACCCGACCGGAGCAAAATTACTGGGGGCTGACCATCCGCTGGAACTGATCGGTCGGGATATATCTGAATTTATCCATACCGATTATAAACCCGATGTTGAAAGTTGGCGCACTGAATTTTTAGCCAATACAAATCACGCAGTGGCATCCGAACTAAAAATGATAGACTTAGAAGGGCAGATTATTGATGTAGAAACATTCGGCACCGCAATACACTTTAAAGGCGAACGGGCTATTCAGTCCATGATAAGGGATGTAACCGAACGGAAACGTAAAGAGCGGCTGCTGCGTGAAAGCGAAGAGAAATTTCGCCAACTGGCAGAATATTTGCCGTACCAAGTTTTTTGGATGCGGGATATCAATGGGCAAATGATATATGTTAGTCCCGACTATGAAGACATTTTTGGTTTGCCGGTTGAAAAAGCCTATCCTGACCCCTTGTTTTTTGATGACATTATTCATCCTAATGACCGGTATCTAACCAGGTCAGCCGGCGATATCCGGAATCAGATCCGTGTTGGGATTAATCATAAATATCGTATTATTCGACCTGATGGCGTAACGCGCTGGATATGGACAAATGCTACCCCTATAAAAGATGAAGAGGGTAACGTTTATCGCATTGTGGGTACCTCGACCGATATAACCGAGCAAGCCCAATCGGAAAATCAACTGCGAGCCTTGGCTCATGGTTTTGCTAACCAAATGCATCTGCTTTATTCCATTCTCAACGCCATTGGTGATGGGGTTGTAGTTACCGATACTGCCGGAAAAATTATTGTGTTTAATCCAACGGCGGAAGAGATTTTGGGGATGGGGCCGATAGACGCCCCTATTGAAGATTGGGCAAAACATTATGGCTTCTATTACGATACCAGCTTAACGGTTGTCGCCGGCAGCGAAATGCCTCTGGTAGCCGCCGTACGAGGTTATCGCATCGACCAGAAGGAATACCTTGTAAAAAACAAATATAAATCACAGGGAGTTTTCATTAGTGCTACATCGCGCCCCTTATTGGACGAAGCAGGGGAGCTAAGCGGTGGCGTGTTAGTTTTTAGAGATATTACCGGTCGCAAACAGGTAGAGGTTGCCCTACGAGCCAATGAAAAACGACTGCGCAGCGTAATAGAAAATATGCCGGTCTTGATGACAGCCTTTGATAGTTTAGGGCGATTGATTGTGTGGAATCGCGAATGTGAGCGGGTAACCGGCTATTCAACAATGGAGGTTCTTGGTAATCTAAATCTAGCCGATTTGCTAATGGCCCATTACGATAACGGTCAAGACATGGTAGATAAATGGCGCGGCCATGAAAGCGGCTACCGTGATTGGGAATTTGATATTACATGCAAAGATAGTACGGTGAAAACGGTCAGTTGGTCTAACATTTCTGATGAGTTCCCTATTCCTGGTTGGGCTAGTTGGGGTATCGGCATCGATGTTACGGCCCGTAGGCGGGCGGAGGAAGCCCTTAAGGCCGAACGGGAGTCGTTGGCCGAACGGGTTAAAGAGCGCACGCAAGAACTTGAACTGGTTAACAGGGAGCTGTCGCGTGCCTCTCGCCTGAAAGATGAATTTTTAGCCAATATGAGCCATGAGTTACGAACGCCTCTCAATGCTGTTTTAGGGTCAACCGAAATCTTGATCGATGGAACTTTTGGAGCAATTACTGAGCAACAGAAAATATATTTAGGCCTTATTCAAGACAGTGGTTACCACTTACTCGATCTGATTAACGATATTCTTGATCTTTCTAAAATTGAGGCGGGTAAACTAGAGCTGAGCCTGATGCCGGTTGATATTCAATTTATTTGTGAAACAAGTCTGCAATTTGTACGGCAGGAGATTCAAAAAAAGCGGCAGCGGTTGAAAACGCATTTTGATTTAAGTGTAACGTCAATTACGGCAGATGAGCGTCGCCTGAAACAAGTATTAGTCAATCTTTTATCCAATGCCGTTAAATTTACGCCTCTTGATGGGCACATAGGGCTTGAGGTCGTGGGGCGCGAAGCGGAAGGGTGTGTTGATATTATCGTGTGGGACACCGGCATCGGTATTGCGGATGAGGATTTGCAACATCTCTTTAACCCTTTCGAGCAGCTTGACGGGAAGCTGAGCCGCCAGCAAGAAGGAACCGGGCTTGGTTTGGCTCTGGTGTTACGGTTGGTTAAACTTCATCAAGGCACAATTTCTGTAGAGAGCAAAGTAGGACAGGGCAGTAGATTTGTGGTATCACTGCCCTGGCATAAATAGATAAATCGCGTGGATGTTGTAATGTGTCGTCTTTTTGGCTTGGTAGCGTACAGTGCCTAGCCGGCCAACTCTTTTATACGGGTAACCAATGTGTTTAATGGCACAGGCTTTGTTAAATAATCATTAGCGCCCTGTTCCATAGCCTTGGCAATGCTGCGAGACTCAATAACCGCTGAAAGAATTAAAATCGGTACCTGACTAAACGACCGGATTTCTTGACACACATTCCAGCCATCTATGCCCGGCATCATCAAGTCTAACACAACGACGTCGGGGTCAATTGTGTGCGTAGCCTGTACGCCCTCTGCCCCGGTATTAATTGAAAATACTTCAAACCCCTTTGTCGGCAAAACCAAGTCTAACATGTCGGTGATAGATGGATCATCATCAATAATTAATAGTTTAAGCGACATGATTCCTCATAATAAGTTCATTCTATAATATCCAGAACTAGATATAATACTCGTAATTATTTCTAATCCTTCACTATAATATACACAGTTTACGCTAACTTATTACATATGTCTGTAACTTTTTTCATAGCTCGTATTAATTTTTAGATATAATTAATGTGAAATTCCTTTGAGTCCATAGAAAAAAACAAACTTCTATCTATTTACCTGCTTTTAGGTCCGCTCTATCTTGCCCAAATTGGGTGACATCTCACCTTGTATTATAATGGGGGGTATGAGTGATGACCCCAAACCCCAAAAACAAAAGCCCTGGAGCGATATCGATCTCAACCGCTGGCGTGATTACGACGAGATAAAAACCGATTCGCTCTGGCTGTACAACAACCGGGCCAGCGGTGACGGTCACCGGCTTGATTACCACGGCAATTACATTCCTCAACTGGCCACGCAACTCTTTACGCGCTACAGCAAAAAGGATGAGATTGTTCTCGACCTTTTTCTTGGTTCCGGCACCAGCGCCATTGAGGCAGTGCGCTTAGACCGGCGCTGCATTGGCGTTGAACTTAAACCGGAGTTGGTGGCCTATGTGCGTTCTAAAATTGACTCCCGGCAGCTCGACAATCGTATCCATTTGCTGCAGGGCAACAGTGCGGAACCCGCTGTTGTTGAAAGCGTACAGCATACCCTGCGCCTGATGCAGGCCGAGCTGGCTCAACTCTTGATCTTGCACCCACCTTATGCCGATATTATCCGATTTTCGGACAACACCGATGATCTCTCCAATGCAACCACGACAGAAGCCTTTCTTGATGGCTTTCAAGCAGTGGCTAAAAACGGTTACGATCTGCTGGCCCCCGGTCGCTTTGCCGCGCTGATTATTGGCGATAAATACGCCAAGGGCGAGTTAATTCCATTGGGATTTTGGTGTATGGAGCGGATGAACAGAGTAGGCTTTAAAACCAAAGCCATCATTGTGAAGAACATTGAGGGAAATGAGAAGGGAAAAGGGAAAGATGCTAATCTCTGGCGCTATCGCGCTTTAGCCGGAGGTTATTACATCTTCAAACATGAGTATGTTATTATTTTCTTTAAGCCCCGTTGAGCCTTGCTGTGCCTCTACAGACCGATGTCATCCGTCGGGAGCCGGGTAAGCTCAAAAAGATGCTGCCGGAGGTAGAGCACAGAACAATCGCCGAGATCAACTCAGCAACTTCGTATACCAAACGCCGTTGCTTTCGCAATTATGGTATCATAATACACAAATCACGCAAGCTGAGCAAATTGATCCCAAGCAATTTGGCGCGTAGCCCGTTCACCGCTGGTATAACCCCCATGCCTACAATGTTACTTTATTTACGCTGTACTTAGTACTACTACGAGACTTCGGTCTAAGAACCCAGGGTTTTTAATTTTAGAAGTGGAAATATGGGTTTTAGTGCGCTTTTCTCAACGCGAAATTGATTGAATTAACCCTTGACTTTTATCACAGTATCTCGATACGCGCTCCACTTCGTTCCGCGCTACTCGGGATGCTTAACTGTATGACGTTGGGATGCTACGAACTTAACGGCAGTCACCCTGAGTATGCAAACAAAAAAAAAGCGGCAGTCTGTTTGTACGCTTTTAGGTACAAGCAGGCTGCCGCCTACACGTGATTTTTTCTTTGCTACATCAACTGCACACGTTCTCTACTTACCGTCTGGCCAACCACACCCCGACTGCAATCAACAATACGCCCCCCGCTAGCAACAGGGGCCAAATGTAAGGAATGGTTTCAACCTCCTCTGCGATAGTAGCCGGTATCGCCCTCTCGGCGGCGTCTGTCGGGATCTCGAGGGAAGGCAACGAAGAATTGTCTCCTTCCGGTCCGGTAGCCGGGTCAGGTTGTTCTGCTTCAACCTGTTGCGACGGATCGATAAAGGCGGCATTACTTTCTTCTACTGCTTCCCCCTCTTCCTCTTCGCTCTGACCGTTATTATTGGTTTCTTCTATATCGATAGATTGGGTCGGCGTAATGACCACGTAATTCCAGTCATCCTCAAAGGTAACCGTGTTGGCCGGTACCGAGTCGGGGTCGAAGGGCGAGGCGACCGTAATTTCGGTGGTGTTGGTGATGCGGCCGGTTCCGGTGACAACAGAGATCACATCAAGGGTAAGCCACTCTGTTACCGTGATAAGCTCGATATCCCATAACCCGGTTGTCACGCTGTAGCTGCCGCGTGTGGCCACCGAGTCGCTATAAACAACACCTAGCGGCAGGCGGTCTAGCACCTGCACATCGTAGGCATCGGCCGGCCCGCTGTTGCTGATAACGATGGAGTAGGTAATAACTTGA
This sequence comes from Anaerolineae bacterium, assembly GCA_020433805.1. Taxonomy (GTDB): domain Bacteria; phylum Chloroflexota; class Anaerolineae; order 4572-78; family J111; genus JAGRBY01. The sequence goes on along the minus strand of JAGRBZ010000175.1, from coordinate 8,496 downwards.
CCAACTGCCGGCAGCGGATCATCAACCCACTTCTTAAGGCTGAGATCAGCCCGGTTACGTCCGGGCGGACCACCGTCTGGAGGGCCGCCACCGGGCGGGCCACCGCCTGGCCGACCGCCACCCGGACGGCCTCCATCATCATCATCGTCATCATCATCCTGGTCGTCATCATTATCGGGCGGGCGTGTAGGGGCAGTACCGGGTGGTCCGGGATCGACCTGGGCCGCCCAGGTAGGGGTTTGGCTACTCTCCCAAAAGAGGCCGGCCGTAAAGAGAATAAGTCCAACAAAAATTACAAAGTGAATTGTGAGTTTGCCATAAAATAGTTTGTTCATCATCTCACTCCTTTTGCGCAAGGGTGTAATAAATTTCCAGGGGCCAATCGGTTTTTAAATCGGTAGAAAAAGTTATGGCGCTATCTTGCTCGTGGACGGCAAGGGGATGGCTCTGCGTCAATCGTGCGCCGGTGGGTAAAGTTACCGTCACCTGCGTATCTGTAGTTGATGTTCCCGGCTGTTTTTGCAGATAGAGCCTGTACTTCCACCGCGCCTCATCGATTTTTCGCGCGGTGCCGGCCGGAAGATCATAGTCAAAATCAAGCGTGACGGTCTCATCGGGAGTCACCAACGAAAGCTGGCCCCAGCTTTGTTTATCCAAAAGCGGCTCGACATCGATCTGGCCGGTGGTCGCCTGACGCCGTAATGTATACCGGGCCTCAACGATAGTGGCCGGTCCGCTGACCAGTTGGGCTGCCGCCGGCGTTACCAGCCGCATATAGTTCCAGTAGCAGCCCTGCATATTGTCTTCGTAAACCGGGTTAAATGATTCGTTAAGCTGGCATGGCCCGGTACCGACCTGGCCCTGGTGCCGATAGGTCACATGGGCCGTGGCCTTAGCGCTGCCGTCGGGGGCCAACGTTACATCGTAGGTTAAGCCCCGCTGCACCAGGGCGCTGGCCTTGTTAAAGCCAACGTTGGCATCAGCTATCATCAGGTAGTCGCCCTGGCCGGGCTTGATAGAGCCGGACCAATTTTTTTTGGTTATATATGCCTGTAGCTCCGGATCGTTGAAATAGAGTAGTAAGCGCTTTTCGGCCAGCGCCTGCTGCACCGACTCCATGAAGAGCGGCAGCCTGATGGCGGAGGGTTGCTGCTCGATGGTTTGCCGCATAGCCTCACCCAGCGCGACGATAAACGATTTGCGTTGGGCGGACCACGACCCTTCGTACCCGTTCCAGGACTCCGGCGACCAGTGCCAGCGGATCAAGTCGATGACATTAGCGCTGGTCACCTGCTCGCCATCTACGCTGAGCGGTTTAAAGGCCCGCAGCAACTGCGCCAAACCGTATTGATCCAGGCTAACGACTCCATCGGCCCGTACCCCTTGCCCCAGTGCATACAAATCGATAGCCAACTCGGCCGTTGACGGATAATCGGGCGACCAGGTGGCATCACGCAGAACCCAGTAGCCGGCTTTCATATAGTCGTAAAGCGGGTCGGGTGTGTAGGGATAATCCTCGGTAACGTGGTCGATGTCGGCGCTGTTTTGCATCCGGAAATCGACAATGTGCCCTCGGTCAAAGGTGATATGGCCGGCCGCGGTTACAAAACCGCCGCTAGGACGCAGCTCATCGGCATTGGGTGCCAGGATAAGATAGGTTTGGGGCGTTTCGCTGCCCAACAGCGTCGGCAGCACCGTAGCGAACTCGAGACCCGACGTGAGAGACGGTAGAAGTGTCTGCCCCATCTGCACGCGTCCGGCCAGCGCCGGTGAGAGGGTGTCGACCCGGATGGCCTCGATATTGGCCCGACTTTGATAAAGGAAAGCAAGCGCCGTAGCCAGCCGGGGCTGAGTATTGTCCAGATGAACCACAAATTCGAATAGCCAGTCGGGTTCTGTTGTTCTTCTGGGTAAATCGCCAAAGGCCTCAACCAGAATAACGAGAGCGTGGCTCGTATAGGTTCCTGTTGTGATCAGATAGGGAGCTGCCTGCAGATCGCCACCGTAAACCGGTACCCATCCCAATCGCATAAGCAGGGGATAGAGTGGTTCGGTCTCCCGGTGTAACGCTTCAAACTGTTCGGCCATTCGCCCCAGGCTGGTCCTGATTTGAAGCCATTCCGCTTCTGATACATGGCTTATGTCGGTGGTTGTCAGGGCTTGCAAATGATCAATTTCAGCATTTATCGTTTGCGCGGCGCTGTAGATGCGATAGCTTTTCGTAACGCTTAAAATCAGCAAGAAACCGAGGGCCACCAGCCCCAGATAAATAAGAACGTGACCAAGCAGGTTCAACAGCCTGGGCGTGCCGCGTGCCTGCGTGACAACGGGTTTGTTATGATTGAGGTTGATGATCTTCATAGACTAAACCAAAGTGCGGTTAAAACGGAGATTTGTGGTGGTGACGTTGCGGCTCTGTTGGGATTGGCGGCTGTGAGGGGCCGTGACCGTTCGCCGAATTATGATGATAATACTCATAATAGCCGGCGCTTTTCTCGTTACTACGGTTCAAAATACCGCCGATAATATTAGCTCCCCCCTGGTAAAGCGTTGTTAAGGCATGTTGCGCCGCTTCGAGGCGGGTCTTCTTGGCTTGAACCACCAGGGCTACGCCATCGACCTGGTTGGCTAAGACCAGGGCATCGGCTACGGCCAAGACGGGCGGGCTGTCGTAAATGACGATGTCGGCCATATCGCGTAAGGCGTCAACAAAATCGGCCATGCGCTGTGAGCCAAGCAGTTCGGACGGATTGGGCGGGATGGTGCCGCTGGTCATCACATACAGATTATGGACGGGGGTAGCATTAAGATAGGGATCGATATTGGTGGCCGCAGAGCTGAGCAGGTCGGTGAGACCGGCGGCGGTATCAATTTGAAACAGCGTGTGCTGAAAAGGGCGCCTCAAATCGGTATCAACGATCACAGTTTTAAAGCCGGCCTGGGCCATAACAATACCCAGGTTGGCCGCCGTGATGCTTTTGCCTTCCGCCGGTGATGCACTGGTAATTAAAATTGATTTTAGCGGGTGGTCGATGGACATAAACTGAAGGTTGCTGCGGATGATGCGATATTCTTCGGAAATAGGGGAGAAAGGGTTTTGATCGATCAGCAAGCGCTCATAAGGTGACTTGCCGTCGATCTTATCGACCCGGCCCAGCGACGTGAGCTCTAAAGTATGGGTTAAATCGGTTGTTGATTTAATGGTATCGTCCATATACTCAACCAGAAAGATAAGGCCCATCGCCAACAGTAAACCGACGACGCCCCCCAGCATGGCATTTCGGGTGGGAGAGGCTGCGGTCGATTGGGCATTTACTTGAGCCGACTCAAATAGGGTTAGGTTATTGGGCGCTTTATCGGTTTCAAGAAAGATAAAGAGTTGCGTGTAGTTATTTTCCCAATCGGCCACTAAACTTTCCAGGTTGGTAATTTCCGTTTGGAGTTCTTGCAGTTCATCGGCCGAAAGCGACCCCTGCATGGTCGTTTCGAGCGCATTTAAGCGTTCCTGCCCGGCTTCGATTTTGCCCTGGAGATCGGCCAGCCGCTGTTGCACAAATTGGTGGCTCTCGGCATTTTCCTGTTCCTGAAGAGCAGACGGGCTGAGCGCAATGAGCTGGTTGGCTATTTCATTGGCAATGGCTTTGGCCTCTTGGGCTGAAGTGGACGTTGCCGAAATCTCCAGCAGTTGCGTATCCGGGACGCTTACGACGGTAATCGAATTGGCTAAATCTTGCCAACTGTAGTCAAGGTTCAAGGTGTCGATAACACCTTGCAAAATCGGTTGGCGCTGGGCCATGTTGGCATAGGTTTTGGCCACCTGCAGACTGTTGCGCAAATCGGCTGTATCAAAATTAGCGGTTTGAATAGGTGCACCGACCACGAGCGTGGTGGTGGCCTGGTAGGTGGGTTCCACTTCGGGCGTGCTTATAAAGCCAATAACGCCCCCTACAGCCAGGCAAATGATGAGCAGCCACCACCATTTCTTGCCCAGGGCCAAATATTGGCGTAAATCCATACCTTCGTTCATTGTCAGTCTCCATTAGAAATAGGGTAGTCAAATGTCGTTACGCTTTCTTAGGAATGAGAAAGAAATAACACCCGCATTTTAAGACATGTCATTTCGTAGCCGAAGGCGGAGAAATCCCTGTGACGGCTGTTGGCAAAGCGACTCCGTAGGGATTTCTCGCTATTCTTGTTCGAAATGACATGCCGAAGTTATTTGTTTTTCAATCCTTAGCGTTGTGGCGGTTCGCCTTCCGGCTTTATAAAACGCCAGTCGGGTTGTCGCTGTAACGGTGGGGCCGGGTCAAGGGTTTTAACCCAGACCGGGTCAAAGTCGTTATACGGGTTCGATGCCATGAGTAAGCGTTGGTTGCTGCCGTCTTTGTTCATGATCCAAATCTGGTTGTTGCCGGTTCGGTTAGAGTAGAAGACAATCTGTTGCCCATCGGGCGACCAGGTGGGGTGTTTATCCCACTCCCAACTGTTTTTGGTGAGCTGTACCGGATCATTTCCGTCGTGGTTGATGCGCCAGATCTCATCGTTGCCGCTTTCCGTGGCTACCAGAGCTATCTCATTGCTCACCGGCGACCAGACCGGATCGTAGGCAATGCCGGAGCCGAAGTTGGTTACCGCCCGCTCAACGTTGTACTCATAATCGTAATAGTGCACGGCAAACACTTCGGTTGGCTTATTGTCGGTATTGGTCCACAGCAGTTGTTTAACGTAGGTCTCGTACGTTTCATTGGGCGACCAGCCTTCGCGTTTGGTAACCACATCGTAAGGCCAGATATCGGTTAGCCGCGAGAATTCTCCCGTTTCCGGATCGAATACGTAAGGCACCGGGATAACTTCCGGCTCCACGCCGAGCCGATCGGCTCTGGCCCGTTCTTCTTCGGTAGCGCCCTCGCGATCTGAGAGGAAGATGACCTTACCCAACAGGGCCGACGGAATAGACTGTGGCGTGGGCGAGGGCGTGGCCGTTGCTGTTTGAACGGCGAGAATGTCGGTAGCCACCATAATCGGTGTGGCTGTTGCGGTTTGAACATTCGCCGGCATCGGGGTGGGCGTACCGGTGGTGAGGGCTACGGCCCGATGATATTGGACCGTGGCATCATTTTCCGGCGTGGGCGTGATGGTGACAACCGCCGGCGTTACCCAGTTTTCGGGCAGCGGGGTAGCGGGGCCAAAGCGCGCCGCCTCGCCCGTAATGGCGAGCGCCTGCGCCATGGCCGTTTCGATGGTTTCAGCCGTGGGCGTGCTGGTTACAATAACATAAGTCGGCGTTGGCGTAGCCAGCACCAGCGCCGGTGGTTCACCGGTGGTCAGCGCCACCGCTGTAGCAAAGGTATGTGAGGCTTCGGCGGTGGATGCATTGGCGGGTGGAGGCGTGGCTGTAACCGCAAAAGGTGTAATCCAATTGACCGGCAGCGGCGTGGCGGTGCCATTTTGTTGGGCCTGAGCCGTCATATCGACCGATATGGCGGCCGCCGTAACCACATTTTCCGGCGTAGGCGTGCTGGTGATAACCACATAATAGGGCTTGGGTGTTGCCTCAGGGGGCGGCCCGACGCTGATAAAGAATTCCGGGCCATTGCCCTTGCTGGCCGGCCCAAAGCCGCTATCCCAGGCAAACAGGTTGTCACTGCCGCTGTTCGGTCCCTCTAAACGAAAAGAGATTTTGCGGCCAAAGTTGTTGTCGCCTTCCAGAATACGCTGCTCTAACAGGGCCAGCGCTTCTTGATCAAACTCAAAGTGGTAATCGCTCTTTTCGGCCAGATTTTCGGTATGCAATGTCGGCGTAAAGGTGTAGACAACCGCACTGTTGGCGATTTGCCGGTAGCCGTGCTCGCTCCACCGATCGTCAATTTCAGGTGCCAGAACGTGAAGCTGCCACTCGGCGCTTTGGGTTTGATCCAACTGGTCGGCCCGCAGGCCAACCAGCTTTATACTGGCCGCATTAACCTTGGTGCCGCGCGGAATGCTGCGCAAATCAATCTGGAATGCACCCAGGTAGACCTTGCCTTCTAAGACACCGCTGTAGAGAAAGGAGTCGCCAAAATGGTTGGCCGGTAACGTATCAAACGGATTCGCGTTTTCCTCATTGACCAACCAGCCCGTATCGGCCGCCGCCGGCGTTAACAAGAGCACGCCGCCCCCGGCCAAAGGGGTGGGAGTGGCGGTTGCTTCGGCAATAGACAAGGCCGGAGCGGGGGTTGTGGCCCGTTGGGTTGGGGTAGCGCTGGCGGTAGCGGTCGGCGTGGGGCTAAGTGGTATAGCCGCCGCAGCCGAGGTTGCGGTTGGCTCCGGGCTGCTGAAGGCCGACGAAATGAAGGGTAGTCCAACCCAAACCAGCAGAAGGCCTAACGTGGCGATAGCCCCCATCCCTAAATAGCCCCAGTGAATGCTTTTTTCTTTCTTAGGGCTAACGGTGGGCGGTTCCGATACGACGACGGCCGGCAGTGTCTCCGGTTTAGCCTGGTCGGATAGATTGGGGGCTATTTGTTCTGTCGTAAAGACCGGCTCTTCGCCCAGTCGAACCGGAGGCCGTCGGCGGGGCTGTGGCTTTGCTTCTGATTTGGCAACTCTGGCCGGTGGGGATTCTTTTAGATCAGAAAACAGATCCTCAAGCTGATCTTTTAGGTCTTTATTTTCCAAAATGCAACAACTCCTTCGCTAGGGCGCGATACTGTTGGGCTCCACGAGTCTCCGGAGCATAGCGGGTGATAGGTTGGGCATAGGCCGGACTTTCGCGCAGTTTGGTGTCCACTTCTATAACGGTATTAAAGAGCAGATGGCTTATTGAACTTTCCATCTGATCACGAATAATGCGACAAATTCGATTGCGCCGGTCGTACATGGTCATAACAATTTGGTAGTTCAAGTCGGCGTTTGTCTTTCTGCGAATCAGCTTTGTCAGGTTAAGAATTGATCGCAACGACTTGGCCGCGTAATATTCACACTGAACCGGGATAATGAGCAGCTCGGCTGCGGTTAAAGCATTGAGGGTTAGCGTACCAAAGGCCGGGGCGCAGTCGATTAAAACATAATCATACAAATTGGCATCCAAAGCGTTGAGACGGCGTTTTAGGTGATATTCATAGGCGTCGCGGCCGTACATGATTTTGTCAACCAGGGCTAACTGTGGGCTGGCCGGCACAATGTCTAACCCTAAAATATCGGTTTCGCGGCTAACGCTAATGAGCGAATTGTTGGCCAAAAAGGCATCGCTGCCGGTACGGTGTAACGTTTCCGGGTTTAAGCCGAGCGATAGCGTGAGATGCGCCTGCGGATCCAGGTCGATCATAAGAACGCTAAAACCCATTTCTGCCAGACAGGCTCCCAGAGATAAGCAGGTGGTTGTTTTGGCGACGCCCCCTTTATGATTACAAACCGCTATGATAAACGGGTGTGTCGCGGGAGCATTCGGTTGGCTTTTCGATGGGTTGGGTAAGCTCTGGCTTTCAAAGGCGGTGCCGTGGTTAAGCGGCCCTTGAAAGTGCAGAAAGGGTTTTGATACCGTCATGAATTACCTCAAATTGTTTAAACGTGTGGGTCGATCCTAATGAGCTGTTTTAATGGGTTCAAGGTATGTGTCGAAGTAGCCTCCCTAACCCCCAAGGGGGGAACTCGCCCTCGTGATCGGTTTCGGCTCTCCCTTCGACAAGCTCAGGCCGCAGCCTGCTAGGGGGAGGAGCAAAAACCTCAAAAGGGAGCTACCCCCATGCCCCTCGGCCTACGGCGTTTTTCTGAGCAGGCTTCTAAATTTTGGCCGAGAGCGGACGCGGATAACTGGTATCGAAGGCTGCATCTTCCGTTCGACCATTGACCTTTTGGCGGTTGGTGCCGGGCTGGTGCTGATCGATGGCGTTGCAAATGCGGCTGAGCAGCAGTTTCGACTGCTCCCGGTCCGATAAGGTTTGCACCTTGCGGGCCAGATCGACCAGATGGGAAATGGTTTGGCACAGGCTTTCCATATGAACATGGCCTTCGTACGCGGTTGTGAATATTTTGGGATGGCTGGTGCGGCCATAGGCTTCGTTATCTAAAAACAGCTCTTCGGCCAGCTTTTCGCCGGGCCGAATACCGCTGTAGATGATTTTGATATCCTGTTCCGGCTCCAGTCCGGACAGCTTGATGAGATCAACCGCCAGGTCCAAAATGCGGACCTGTTGACCCATATCGAGTACAAAGATATCGCCACCCTTGCCCAGAACTGAGCTTTGCAGCACCAACTGCACCGCTTCGGGGATGGTCATAAAGTAGCGGCGCATGCTGGGATGGGTAATGGTTAACGGACCCCCGGCCGCAATTTGGCGCTGAAAGATGGGGATAACGCTGCCGCGACTGCCCAAGACATTGCCAAAACGCACGGCCATATAGGCCCGACCCGTACGCTGGGCGGTGCTGATAACCAGCAGTTCGGCCAGCCGTTTGGTGGCACCCATAATGCTGGTGGGGTTGACTGCCTTGTCGGTTGAGATGAGCACAAAGCGG
>JAGRBZ010000174.1 GCA_020433805.1 Anaerolineae bacterium | reverse complement strand
CACCCTGCTCTGTGTGCAAACCAGTTCGCTGGTCAACCAAAAACAGCGGATGCGCATGTCGGACAATCACTACTATTTGAAGAGTGTGGAAGAAATGAGGGCCACCTTCCAACCCTTGGCCGATCTGCCCGACAGTGCCTTCACCAATACCATCAAAATTGCCGAGATGTGCGAGGTCGATCTTGAGGATGAGAGCTTCCACCTCCCCGATCTGCCGGAACAACCGGTTGAGGTTATGCCGGCCCATTTTCAGGAGAATAAAGATTACCCCGGTTTTATGCGTTACCTGACCGAGAAAGGTCTGGTCGAACTTTACGGCGACCGCGCCACCGCACCCGAAGTGCAGGCCCGTAAGGAGCACGAACTCAAAATCATCAACGATATGGGTTTTGCTATCTATTTCTTGCTGGTGTGGGATCTGTGTCGTTACGCCCGGGCGCAAAACATCTGGTGGAACGTGCGTGGTTCCGGGGCCGGTTCGATTGTGGCTTACGCGCTTGGAATTACGCTTATTGACCCGCTACGCCACAACCTCATTTTCGAACGCTTCCTCAACCCCGGTCGCATCTCGATGCCCGACTTCGATTTGGATTATCCTGATGACCAACGTGAAGAGATGATCCGCTACACCTTGGAACGCTACGGCGACGAACGCGTGGCCCAAATTGTCTCCTTTGGACGGATGAAAGCGCGGGCCGCTATTCGTGACGTGGGCCGGGCGATGGATATCCCTCTGTCTGATGTCGATGTTCTGGCGAAGTATATCGCCGCTATCCCCGGCAAACCGGTTACGATTGACAACAGTCTTGATCCCGAACACGAATTTTACGCGCCGGAGTTAAAAGAGCGCTACGAAACCGACGATCAGGTGCGAGAACTGGTCGACTCGGCCCGCAATTTGGAAGGGGTGGCCCGCCATTCATCAGTACACGCTGCTGCCGTTATCGTCACCGATCAACCCTTGACCCAGTATGTGCCGGTCATGCGGGCACAAGGGTCGGTTATTACTAAATCGGTGACCCAGTTTGAGTTCCCCATCTGCGAGTCTATCGGGCTGCTCAAGGTCGATTTCTTAGGATTGTCGACGTTGACCGTTATGCGCAAAGCCGCCGAACTGATCAAAAAGCGACACGGATTAGATTTCAACCTCAGCAATTTACCCGTCGACCAACCGGAAGCATTTGCTGATCTGCCCCACTATCCTCCGCCCGAAAAAGCGTTTGAGTTGCTGGCCTCCGGCGAAGTAACCGGTGTCTTCCAGGTGGAAGGTAGCGGTATGCGGCGTGTTCTTACCGAAATGAAGCCGACTATGTTCGAGCATATTGTGGCGGCTATTTCGCTCTTTCGGCCCGGCCCAATGGAATATATTCCCACCTACATTGCCCGGATGCACGGTAAAGAGCCGGTCGAGTTCAAACACCCCCGGCTGGAATCGATCCTGGCCGAAACATATGGCATTATTGTTTACCAGGAGCAGATCATCCGTATCGCATCGGAGTTGGCCGGCTATGCTCCCGGCGATGCAGACCGTATTCGTAAGGCGGTTGGGAAGAAGAAAAAAGCGGAGATTGATGCCCACCGCTCTAAATTTGTAGAGGGCGCAGTTCAAAACGGCATCCCGAAAGAAACGGCTGAAGCTATCTACGGCGATATCGAATTCTTCGCCCGCTATGGCTTCAACAAGGCCCACGCTGCCGACTATGCTCTGGTGACGTGCCAGACTGCCTACCTTAAAGCGCACTTCCCCACGGAATATATGGCCGCATTGCTCACGGTTGAACGGGGCAATACTGAGAAAATCGGCATGCTGGTCGGCGAGTGTCGGGCCATGAATATCGAAGTATTGCCGCCCAACGTCAACTCGAGCGAAGTAAGTAATTTTCGCATTGAGGAACGCGAGGATGAGAAACAGGTTATTCGTTTCTGCATGAGCGCGGTAAAAAATGTTGGCGAAGGGCCACTGCAAGACATTGTCGATGCCCGGGAAGCGGAAGGCCACTTCAAAGACATCGACGATTTTTGTAGCCGAGTCGATTTACGGCGCGTTGGTCGCCGCGCGTTGGAAGGGTTGATTAAGGTCGGGGCGCTGGATGATTTTGCGCCACGTCACCATTTGTTAGCGATTATCGACCGGATGATCAACCTGTCCAGTTTTACCCACAAAGCCAGTTCGGTGGGGCAGATGAGCATGTTTGATCTGGGCGGCTTCGATGCACCACAGCTTGGCTCAATTCTTTACCCCGAACCCGATGATCTCGAAATAATTCCGCAGCGCGATCTCCTCGGCTGGGAGAAAGAGTTGGCGGGTACGTACCTGTCGGAGCATCCCATCCAAAAATATATGAAAGATATCCAAGCCGCTAACACCACGCTGCTGGGTGAAATCGACGAGACAATGCACAAGCAGCCGATTATGGTGGCTGGCTTGATCAACTTCGTGCGGCCGCATCAGACTAAAAAAGGTAAACCGATGGCCTTTGTTGAGATTGAAGATGTGCAAATGACCCGCGAGGTGGTTGTTTTTCCGCGTACGTATGAAGAGTTTAAGCCTCTCTTGAAGGCGGGTAACCTCATTGTAGTCAAGGGCAAGGTCGATGCCGCCGATGGACGTTCGCCCAAAATTTTGGCCGATACCATTACAACAGAGTTGATCACGTATCGCGCAGCAGAGGAGGCCGAACCTACACCGCCGCCAGAGCCTCCGATGCCGCTATTTAATGAAGAGCCGCCCGCTTATATTGCAGAACGTGCGGAGCAACACTACGAAATAGAAGGTAAGGGGCATTCTAATGGTCAGACAAACGGCCACGCGCATAAGAGTAACGGTCATAATGGTAACAATGGTTCTTATTCCAACCACTCTCCCGAACCCGCTTCGACTGTACCGGAGCCTCCTCAAGAAGGTATTCTCCATCAATCCTCCCCTACTTCGCATCGGCTGCATATTACGCTGCCTCGAACCGGTAACCTGACCAGCGACAAACATCGCCTCAAAACAGTGTACAATCTCCTAACCGAAAAAAACGGCAGCGATGATTTTATTATTTACATCCCAAATGGTAATCGTAAAATTCGGATTGCGTTCCCTAATCAATCGACACATTATACGGCCCATTTAGAGCAAAAACTCGTTCAAATTCTAGGTGCCAAGGCTATACGGGTGGAATAAGAAGGACGTTTGCAAAGTTATTGACAGATTCAGACGAATAGCTTATACTCTGCCTCAATTTAACGATAGTATGTTAAGTTTTGAGCTTTTGGAGTCTTAAACCGTAGATGATCACGCTGTTTAACTCCAAAACACTTTTGCGCCGTTAAATTTTTGTCGAGGCCTAAGGTATAAACACACAGATTATACCGTGCAGCGCGTCAGACAGTTATCCAGACGACTACAGAGAAAAATGGGCCTAGCCAGGCCTATTTTTTTTGAACAATACTTAGGAGGATACAGGCCGTGAAAATCGGAATATTAACCGGTGGGGGTGATGTGCCGGGTTTAAATTCGTGTATCAAAGCTGTTGTAAAACGGGCCACAGATGAAGGTCATGATATATTAGGAATTCGGCGAGGCTGGCAGGGGCTGCTCAATTATAATCCCGATGACACAGACAGTTTTTCAAAATGGTTGGTCGATTTGGATAATGAGGCTGTACGAACTGTTGATCGCACCGGGGGTACATTTCTCCATACATCAAGGATTAATCCGGGACGAGTTGAACCTAACAATATGCCGGATTTTCTCGAAAATGCTGAAAGCCAGCCTACAAAGCCTCAAGATTGTACAGCTCACATATTAAAAACAGTTGAAGCGCTTGAAATCGATGTTTTAATCCCTATTGGTGGGGATGACACTCTCAACTATGCCCACCGCTTGCACAACGAAGGCGTAGCTGTTTTAGCTGTTCCAAAAACAATGGACAACGATGTTTACGGTACGGATTATTGTATCGGCTTTTCAACAGCCATTACGCGAAGTATCGATATTATTCATAATTTACGTACTTCAGTTGGCTCACACGAACGAATTGGGGTGATTGAACTGTTTGGCCGCAACTCAGGGGAAACGTCACTCATCGCCGCTTATTTGGCCGATGTTAATCGGGCTGTCATCTCGGAAGTGCCGTTTGATCCTGAAAAACTGGCAACCCTATTGTTGGAGGACAAACGTAAAAACCCCAGCAATTACGCTATCCTGACTATTTCTGAAGGCGCAACGATGATTGGCGGAAAAAACATGCGGTACGGGCAGCCTGCGGCGACCAGTCAAAAAATGTCCGGCATTGGCGCAATTACCGGAGAAGCAATTAAACAAATCACGGGCGAAGACATTATTTATCAACAAATTGCCTACCTATCACGGTCGGGTAAGCCGGATGCTATCGACTTGATGGTTGGCTTTAATTTTGCCAACATGGCGATGGATTTAATTTCGAAAAAGGAACTAGGCCAGATGGTCGCCGTAAAAGACGGCAAATATACCAGTGTCCCGGCCTCAATTCTGTCTGAAGGAATCAAACGCGTTGACGTTGATGAACTGTACGATGTCGATGCGTATCGCCCTAAAATTCGGCATGTAAAAGAGAAACCTATGTTTCTCTATTAATTGGTTAACAACAACTGCAAAAAAGAGCTTGAACATCAAGACCTCGCAGGTTTTACAGCCGTGGGGTCTTCTTGATATTTATCTAACGCTTTACGCAGTTAAGTGTAACAAACAAGGTGACAGTCACTCATTGCCGAAAATTCACGTCCGTTTAGCCCAAAAAAGCCGATTTATAACGTCCAAGTGACTGTCACCTTTTAAACTGCGTAACTCATATATCTAACGCCTTGCGACCAAAGTACCAGCAATCACCTTGACTTGCTATAGACCGCGTGTTAAACTTGAAAGTATTAGTATTAGGTTAAACTGCACACCAGCATTCTATACTCTAACTAACCTATCAATTTGATCCCGTATCAATCCATTCACCTTAGTGTAAGGACCTAATTAATAACGGATATCCGTTTGATTAGCCATAATTCTTCGACAGATGAAACCGGCTCTTAGCTCTTTAAGAAGCAGAAATTCCCCACAAACAAGAATACTTATCCTCACGCTACTTATTGTAGCCACAATATTTAGTATTTTGGCGCTTATTTTTGCGCTGCAATGGATTAGAGCACCTTTTTTAGGTACGCTTCTTTACTCTCACTTAACAGTAGCTGATAGTTATAATCCGGACTGGCCGGCTTTTCAGCAAGGAATTCATTCAGGCGATGTTTTATTGAGCCTTGGTGAGACACCGGTTACGTCAGGAAGAGACGTATATCTATTTCTTCGTGACAAAGAAATTGATGAAAGTATTACCCTTCATATTGAGCCCCATCTGGCACAAGCTGCTCCTCCTGTTACTGACATTACCGTATCACTTATCGATTTTTCGCTGCAAAATTTTCTCATATACTTTTGGCTACCTTATGCTATAAGTTTAGTCTATCTTAGCTTAGGGTTTATTATTTTTCGTCTTCGGCGGACGGGGCAAGCAAATAATGTCTTTATTGCCTTCTGTGCTTTTGTCTCCATAGCAACCGGCGGCATCTTCGATCAATTTACCCTTCATTTTCTTAATCCCATCTGGGTTTTTACTTTGCCTTTTAGTGGTGCAGCGCTTCTTCATTTAGGGCTTGTTTTTCCAGTTGATGCGCGCCTTATCCGTACGCGAAAATGGCTTCGTTTTGTCCCATACATTCTTGCACTTAGCCTGGGCATAATTAGTCTTTACAGTTTCTATTTTGCAAATGGTCCGCGGTTGTATCAAACCATGCGGCTGTGGAATTTTGCATTTATCAGCTTGTCCGTTCTTCTCTTTTTAGCGACACAACTTCACTTGCGTTATTTCACTCTCTCAACCACGATACGTCAGCAAACCTCGATACTCTTTTGGAGTACTCTTGCGGCATTTGGCCCGGTAACAGTTTGGTTGATTTTCAATACCTTGGGCCTGCGAACAGCTTTTGTCTGGCCTATTTTTGCCGGTATTTTTATACCCTTCATTGTCTTGCCGCTAGCAATTACATATGCCATGCTACGGTATCGAATTCTTGATATTGATACCATTTTCAACCGAGGAATGGTGTATACATTACTGACCTTAATGGTTACCGTTATTTACTTTATTATTGTTAGTTTTCTGGGCGCTTTATTTCAAGGCTCACTTTTTCAAGATCCAATTGTATTAGCCATATTTGTCGTGATTCTTGTGTTAGCACTGGATCCTCTCAAAAATCGTATACAGACGGCGGTCAATCGCTTATTCCTTAGGGAACCTTTTGACTATCGACAAACGCTGCAAAGCTATGGGCGGGCGCTTATTTCAGCTCCACTTAGTACCAACCATGTTTTGGAACTGTTAGTTAATCAAGCTCAAGATACCCTGATGCCAGAGCATTCGACCGTTTTTTTGCGGAACCTCACAGTCGGAGCGTTTGTGGTAAGCTATTCCCCATCTGAGGATGATCCCCAAGCGGTTAATATTCGCTTCGGCTTAAGCGATGATTTAGCGCAATGGTTGGCTGATACCAACAATATTCTTCAAGTGAGTCCTGGGGGAGCTGTATCGTCGGATGTATCGATTTCAAAAGAAGAACTGGCGCGATTAAATATTATGAATATCGCCCTCTGTATTCCTCTTCTTGGCTCTGAAAATTTGTTGGGATGGCTTGCTCTGGGATTAAAACGGTCAGGCCAGCCTTATACCAGCGATGACCTGCTTTTTCTCGCGACACTGGCTAGCCAAACAACTATCGCCCTGGAAAATGCCCAGTTCCTTGAAGAAACCAAACGACGGGCGGCTGAATTAGAAGCTTTGCAGACGATATCGGCCAGTATTCAAGCCGAAGCTGATGCTGATAGTCTGCTGGTTTCTGTAGTGGAACAGGCTACAAAGCTGCTGCACGCTGAAGGCGGAATGGTATATCTGTTGCAACCGGACGAAAAAATACTCAAAGCGGTTGTTAGCTATAACTTGGATAAAGATTACACGAATTATACAATTAAATCTACACAAGGCGTCGCCGGTCGCGTACTCACTTTAGGCAGGACGGTTGTAGTTGATAATTATCACTCTTTTTCAGGTCGGTTAGAGAACTTTGCTGAAGCCGCATTTGGAGCTGTTCTTGCTGTTCCTCTATATTGGGGCAACAAAGTTCGAGGTGTGCTTTGTTTAATGCATAAACCGGACGGATTACGTTTCCGAGAGGATGACATTTGGCTGATGGAACTGTTCGCTGCTCAATCGGCTATTGCTCTAGAAAAATCTCAGTTACTTGAAGAAGCGCAAGAAAAAGCCCGTCAATTAACCACGTTAAGTGAGGTAAGCACGGCCATTGGTTCAACGCTCGATTTGGATATTGTTCTGATGCGCATTATGGAACACGCTGTCCAATTACTCAACGCAGAAGCAGGCTCGTTACTGCTTGCCGACGCGCAACGTGAAAATCTTAGATTTGAAGTTGTTCTTGGGCCAACAGGCGATAAACTCGTAGGCGTAGAAACTTCCATAGGTAAAGGTATTATTGGTAATGTAGCCCAGACCGGCGAGCCGCTGATTATTAATGATGTCTCTAGCGATCCTCGCTGGGACGTTGATTTTGACGAAGAAACTGAATTCAAGACAAAAGACCTTATGTGCGTGCCGATGCAAATTAGAAACAAAATTATCGGCGTCATTGAGGTACTCAATAAACAGGATGGCTCTACTTTTACCGAAGAAGATTGTAATCTACTGATGTCATTTGGTGGACAAGCGGCTATTGCTATTCAGAATGCGCAAAAGTTTACGCTCACCGATCGCGCTTTAGCCGAACGCATGCAAGAATTACAAACGCTGCAAATGTTCGACCAGCAACTGCAAACGTCCATAGAGCTACAAAACGTTCTCGATATAACGTTAACCTACGCAATGGATGCTTTGGGGTTATCGATTGGGGCAATGGGAGTTGTCAATAACAATAATGACAATGAGCCGGAGCTTTATTTACCCGTTCAGCGTGGGATGCCAATGGAGATAAGCCGCTACAAAAATAAGCCCTGGCGCTTATCGCAAGGGTTTATCGGCCACGTTGTTCGAACCGGTCAGGCTGTTTTAACCAACGACGTAGCTGAGGTAGAAGAATGCCATCCGGCAGCATATTTAGCGCGATCTGTTTTGGTCGTGCCGGTTAAACAAGAAGGTCAGGTCATCGGTGTCATTAATTTAGAGAGCACCAGCACCGACTACTTTACAGAAGAAGATCTGAATTTTGTTACTATCCTCGTTAGCCACGCGGCGATTGCCATCGAAAATGCTAAACTTTTCGAACAGGTAAAACACGCCAATCAATCTAAAACAGAGTTTATGAGTACCGCCTCCCACGAGTTAAAAATTCCTATGACAAGTATTAAAGGCTATGCCAAACTTTTACAAATGGGGGCAGGTGGTCCTTTATCAGATAAACAGAAAGACTTTTTGGAAGTTATCTCCAACAATGTCGATCGTATGGATCGTCTCGTTAGCGACTTGCTTGATGTCAGCCGTATTGAGGCCGGTCGTATTCGTCTCGAAATTGATGACGTGCAGATTAAACAAGTTATTGAAGATGTTGTTGAGTCGGTACAGAATCAGGTCAAGTCTAAAAAATTACATTTAATCCTCGATGTTCATGAGGATCTACCACAAATTCGGGCTGATTACAACCGTATGGTACAGATCATGACCAATTTAGTCAGCAACGCTTACAAATATACGCCGGAAGGGGGCGACATTACCGTAATCGCCCAGCCCTACTTCAATGGCGACCTCAATGGAGATGTTCAAGGCATCCAGGTTACGGTTAAAGATACCGGATATGGTATTGCCAAAGAGGATATGGATAAATTGTTTACGAACTTTTTCCGCTCTAGCGACCAAAACATTCGTAACGAACCCGGAACGGGACTGGGGCTATCGATTACTAAGAGAATGATAGAGAATCATGGGGGTGAGCTGTTAGTTGAAAGTGAATTTGGCAAAGGAAGTGCGTTTACATTCACCACTCCGCTTATCAGCAAAATTCCGCCGGGAGTAGAAGTTGTAGAACACTAAAATTAAGCTTCAACTATTCCACTCTTACATCCCCTAACAGAATGGCATCGGGTGAGGGAGCACGCGTTTCTTCTGTAAGGGGTAGTCGTTGACCGGTTTCAGCGTCATACATACCAGTAATGAGCAAGTAGTCACCAGGCTGTACAGTTTCATCGATAAAAATAGTATACCGATCTGCCAGGATATCCCCCTTTACCCAACGGTGTGTGGGCCATAGACCCTCAAACGGCTGTTTGTCGCCTTGAGCTTTGACAAAACCATCAGCTGCAGTCATATGTAAAAAAACGGTGTAATCGCGTTGGGGATTAGCTAATACCTGCCAGGTGAGCGTTACTTGTAAAAATGGCTCTTTAACATCAAAATATGAAACGACGTTATAACCTATAAGCGCAAATTGGTTGTCGACGTTTCCTTCTACCGAGAAGGTCGGGTCTTTTTGTGGCGAAAAGATAACCCAATTATGGGGTCGATTGCCAAAAATGTGAGTCAACATCCACTCCGGCGGAACGGTTTCAAATTCAACCCCGTTATCGGAATAATGAATATAGTCACCCATAGCTTCACGGCGTCGCCGGGCTGTATCCGAGTCGATAACAATGTAGTCGGGTACACGATTTTGGAGATAAGCTTGTAAATTTGACCACGAACGTACGTCACTTGGAATGCGCTCGAAATGGAAATGTCGTGGAAATTTCCAAAGAGGAAGTGATTTACTTGGTCCAAACACGACCTGAGCCTGACCTAAGGCATCAGGATGATCTTGTTTTAACCACGTCAAAACTTCTTCGGGGGCAATGTTAGCCTCAATATCCGATAAAAAGGGATTGACGTGTAAACTCCAAGACTCCAATTGGGTCGTGGTAATCAGCCACCATAGCCCCCAACCTACAATAAGGCCCACCAGTAACGTATATCCCAAGGCCAAATATTTATAGGATTTAACGGCGTCCCACACGCTTGACATTAAAGCAACTATTCCAGCCGCTATCACAATGTAGAACGGCCCAAGGATGGGGATAAGAAAGCGTGACTCAATTAAAACTTGAGCATACCAGGCCGAAATTAGATAGAAGGGGATGAACAATAGGATGACCATGAGCATGGTGATTTGGTGGTCCTGAAAAGCTTGATGCAATGTGTTACGCTGAAACACAACAAACCAAATCAGTCCAACAAGCAATCCCCCTAAAACAAGATAGCCCAACCAAGATGGCTCAAAATTTCTGGAGGGGATAAGCGTAAGTATTAATTCAGGATTTAGTCGGGAGATACCTCTTTCCAACCGGGCCATAATATCATTTAGCGTATGGGTTTCTAGGTATGTGGAGAGGGTAGGTAAATCGGCGGTGTCTGCTACTTGACTTTCAGCCCAGCGATCCATCCACATAACGTGTGTGGTGGCAAAACTGTAAAACGGCTGTCCAAAATTGTTCCAGTTGTAGAAAAGTAAAGGCGACGTTGTTATCAAAAAAGCCAGAGGAACAAGCAGTAACTGGATTTGAGTAAAAATTCGTTGTCGATAGTGCCATAAGGCAACCGTAGACCAAACCACCAGAAGCAAAAGTACCGAACTTTTTGTGAGATAAGCTAAACCTACAAAAAAGCCTGCTAGAATACAGTAACGTGTTTTCTCGAAGCTTTTGATGAGAAAATACCAGGCCAATAGGAATAACATAACCAACAGTGTATCAGCATAAACGGTTGAGGCCCGCAAGTGAAATTCTCTGTTCCAGGCTAGGAAGAAGGCAGCCAACAAGCCTGTCTCAACATTAAAAAGCTGGCGACCGATGACAAAAGTTACCAAAACCGTAAGCGCACCAATACCAAGTGTTATTATTTTTGCCCAGGTAAAATAAGACCAATCTCGATAGGCAACTGGAGTAAGTAGCAGTGGATACAAAGGTGGGCGAGTACCGTCCGTTAAAACACCGTCTTCACGCAAAGCCAGCCCCAATTCAAGATAAGCCGACTCATCGCCATCACTTGATTGCGTGTTGAAAAGTACTTTAGCTGTGCCCACAACGATAAAGCGGGTGAACACAAGGATTAACAAAGAAATGAGTAGAATTTTCCAGAACGTATTTTTTTTCAGAGAGAGCATAAGCCCCTATTCTTGTTGAGAATTAGGGCTTAGTTATCTGCACTTTCTTTTCTTTGTCAAATTCTGTCTGCCCGATACGAATAGCATTTCTCTGTTGTGGAGGCAAATCTTTTTCAATATGATGCGGATAAACCCATTTGTAAGAAAGTATTTCATAAGCACTATGAGCATTATCGATGGATAGGGTCGATTGCTCATCAATAAGGCGGCAGTAATAAACAATAGCTAAGCTTAGTGGGGTAGAGCTAAGCGCCTCACCACCCTGAGGCTCACAAAAAAGTAATTTTCTTACATCAATGGCTAAATTTAACTCTTCTTGCAGTTCACGCCGTATTGTCTGGGCTGGGTCTTCGCCTCTTTCAACCCAGCCGCCCGGTAAGCCCCACGGCTGTTGAGGTCTAAAAACATGTTCAACGAGCAAGACTTGTCCGGAGCTGTTAAAAATGGCTCCCATAACACCAACATTGTTACGTGGCGCAAACAATCTTACGGCAATAGAAAAGGCCCACCGTAAAAGAATAACTTCTTGTAACAAATTCGCCAGCATTCTTTTGAAATTCATAAAGAAAAAGCTCCTTGATAAGTGCCGTAACTATAAACAAAATCGATACCTAAATTATAACAAATAATTTTCTTATTGCATTTGATATTCGGCTGACAACAGGCCAAAATTCCTAAAGTTAACCATAGCCTTTTGTGTTATAATTTAGTTAGAAACTATTTAGTCAAAGGACAACAACGTGGACACCCAATTAAGAATTTTATCCATTGAAGATGATCCGGAAATGAGGGGGTTGATACAACTTATTTTCGAAAGGCGAGGGCATCGTGTAATAGGCGTTAAGCAAGGAGATTTTGGGTTAGAATTCTTACATAGCTTGAAGCCTGATGTTCTCTTGCTTGATCTTATGCTCCCAGACATTGACGGTTGGGAAGTATATCAACAAATGAAAGCGGATGACGAGTTATCCAAAATTCCGGTAATCATCATTTCGGCCAGAAACCCCGAACAGGATGCAGCAGAGGGGCACCACGTTATCGGTAACGACCGCTTTATCGAAAAACCCTTTGAAATTCAAAATTTGATTAGCACGGTTAATGACGTGGTAACACAGTTACCCGTTCGATAAGTTACGACAATATTGCGTAGTTAATAATTACAAGTGGATAAAAGCCTTTCCTCACGGGAAAGGCTTTTTTATTACTGGACGTTAAAAACCCCTTGACAATTTACCCCTGCCTATGCTAGAATGAGTTGTTGCTCAGTTTAATGAGTGTGTGCTCATAAATATTTTGAGCAAAAGCAACTTTTTAAGGTTAATTTCGTATTAATAAAATAACGGACATGTCACGAACGATTAAAAGTTTAGGGATACAACTTTGTGATACAACTTTTGGGTAATGACGCTAAACCTTTTCATTGATATACTAAAGTTAACTCTAGACAATAAGCCTAACTATTCATCTAATCGGAAAAACCCCTAACTAAACTAAGGAAAGCAGGTGGGTGATGAAGGAACGTATAAGTCGTATTGAATACTTCTTAATTGCATTGGTCGCAATTTTTGGAGTCAGTGTTTTAGCGGCCTGTGGATCTTCGGCTGAACCTACTCCGGCGGTAGTCGAAGTCGATACCACCCAACAGCCACAAGTCGTTTCAGCCGAGGCATTTGTAGTACCGATTAAAGAGGCAGATTTGGCCTTTGAGGTTGGTGGTCGAGTTGTGGCCGTTGAAGTAGATGAAGGAGAAACGGTCGAAGAGGGCGACGTCTTGGTTCGTTTAGATGACTCGTCTCAGAAAATCGCTTTAGCAGAAGCGCAAGCAACGCTGGCCCAAACGAAAGCCAGAAAAACTGAAGCCGAAGCGCGTCTGGCTGAAGCTGTCTCTGGTTTAGCTGAAGCAGAAGCAAATCTATCAAAAGTTAAAGCCGGTCCTACAGACGCCGAAATTGCTCAAATGCAAGCAAGTTTAGCTAAGGTCGAGGCCGCTCTGGCTGAGATGATAGCCGGCCCTACGCCTGAAGAAATTGCCGAAGCGGGCGCGCGGGTACAAATAGCTCAAGCCGAACTCAATCAGGTTATGGCCGACACCCGCGACGAAGATCTCCAAGCCGCGGCAGCAAGAGTGCTTCAGGCTGAAGCCGACGTTCGGGAAGCCCAGGATGATTACGACCAAGTTCGTTATGGCGACCCAGACGATGTGCTTGTCACCGGGGTAGCTCTGGAAAAATTTACATTGGAATATGAAGCGGCCAAGGCTGAGTACGATAAGCTGGTCAATGGCGCTACCGCTGAAGAAATTTCCATTGCTCAAGCACGTGTTACCGAAGCGCAGGCTAGCCTGGGGCGCGTACAAGCCGGCGCTACTGCCGAACAAATTGCTCAGGCTCAGGCCGATGTGGCCGCTGCCCAAGCGCAGCTTGATAATTTGCTAGACGGCTCAACCGACGAAGACATTGCTATAGCCGAAGCTCAAGTTGAATCAGCCCAAGCCGGTATCAGTACTGCTCGGGCCAATGTAGAGGCTGCCGAAACGGATATCGATGTCAACCAAGCTCGACTCGAGTCGGCTCAAGTTGAACTCGACAAAACGACATTGAAATCACCCTTTAGCGGCGAAGTTAGCAGTCTCAATGATGTTGATGAAGGTGAAATTATTGAACCGGGATCAGACATCGTTTCTCTGGGCGATACCAGCACCTGGCAAATTGAAACCGATGACTTAACTGAAATCGATATTGTCGATGTTGAGATTGGGGCTACTGTAAGCATAAGTGTCGATGCACTACCCGATGAAACGTTCGAAGGTACCGTTGTGAAGATTACGCCGAAATCGCAAACCAAGGCCGGCGATGTTACCTACACCGTTCTCATCAACATCACTGAGGGACCCACTTCACGCCTGCGCTGGGGAATGACAACCTTTGTTGATATTGAAGTTGGCCCTGGTATTTAAGGCTCGCGCTGCTTAAAACAACCGTTAATCTGTTTTCGAAATCGTAGGCAGGTAAAAAATGATGATAAAAAGATATGCAACTTTGTCGATTGCGCTCGTACTAGGGCTAGTTGTGACCCTGATGGTGACATCGAGTCGACCGGCACAAGCACAAGAAGATTTAGATACCATTCTCGCCCGCGCTGCCGCTAAAAGCTTTCTAATCACGCTGACGCGTCCGGAGCTGTCTGGTGTCCTCGACTTCTACACTGCCGAGACATTGCGTACCGACAATATCCTGGCCGAATTGGGCGATGTCACCGGCTACCAAATTATTAGCTCCGACTGGCTTAAACCTAATGAAACCTATCAAATTGAAGCCACGCTCCAACCCGGCAACCGCAAGATAGTCATCCGCACAGGCAAATATAACAGCCGTTGGCAGGTCGATGGCTTAGAAATACCAGAACTAACTGTTAGTGCTACGGGGGCCCAAACCACCGCCGCAGCCATCGCAACAACCGATATTCAATCGGTTGAGGGCAACGGTGCCGGTAAACTTGTTTTCCAAACCCAAAGCGGCGGCGGAATTTATGTTATCAATGCCGATGGCACAGGGTTAACCTATGTCACCAATGGACTAGATCCGCAGCTTTCGCCTGATGGTAGCCAAATTGTCTTTACCCGATGGGACCCGCAGTACGAACTGTTTACTATTAATGTTGACGGTACCAATGAACGCGCCTGGTTTAGCGACAAACGACAGATGAAATCACCTACCTGGTCGGCTGATGGTACCAAATTGGTTTTCAGTCACCAAGACGGAGGACGTTTGGAAGGTGATTTGAAAAAATACAGCTTAAAAGAGCTGGCTCGTAAAGCGGCCAAGGGTGAAGATATTCGCATCCCAGACAACGCCCGTGGCGTGGAATTTAACAATGAAGAGGGGCTGGAATTTTTTATCCCGCCCGATGCTTACTGGTGGCTGGCCCAGATCAATGTTCAAAATGAAGAGTACGAAGATATATCGACCGGTTCGCGCTACAACTACGCGCCCAGTTGGCACCCAACCGATCCGAATACGCTCTTTTACCGTACCGATAAGGGCATTGGCATGTACCACGCCGACTCACATACGAGCCAGCCGGTTAGTTCTGACGACCGTGATCGAGGTGGCCTGGCCGTCTCACCCGATGGCAGTAAAGTCGCTTTCACTTACTACCAGGACGGCAACTGGGAAATTCACACCATTAATATCGACGGCACCAACCGGCAGCGTCTAACAAAAACACCGTTAGCCGTCGTAGCCAACCACAATCAGGACGGCAACGAAGTTTATATTAACGAAGAAGGCTTCCGGACAATGGTTCGTGCTCATGGCGATGGTCAACAGAACAACAACTGGAACAACGCCGCTCCGGTATGGTCACCTGACAGCAGCCAAATAGCGTTTGTTACCGACCGCAACGGCCAGTGGGAAATCTGGGTTATGAATGCCGATGGCTCAAACCAGCGGCCGATGTTCCCCAATGGTGCGCTCGACGGTATCGAACTGAATTTCGCCGGTGTCGACGAACGCATGCTTTCATGGCGATAACCTAATGCTACGGAGTGTGAAGAGATTGGAAACCATAGTCTCCCAGTTTCCAATTTCTCAGCTCCTTTTTTGAGAGGGTGTGAGAGAAATGAGTAAGCGCGTAGGAATCTTAGTAGGTGGCGGGGATGTCCCCGGCCTCAACATGTGCCTCAAAAGTTTGGTCTACCGCGTTATCGACGTTGGATTTGAACCAATCGGCATCCGCAAAGGCTGGGAAGGGTTAATCAACTATAACTATAAAGACCCAACTACCTACACCAATAACTTTATTGAACTAAACAAAAATATTGTGCGTGCTATTGACCGGACGCCCGGCTCTTTTTTGCACGCTTCACGTATCGATCCTTCCCAGGTGCCGCATCGGCTCGTTCCGCAGTTTATGCGTAGCGGCTACGATTCCCATCAAGAGACGGCTGATGTCAATCATCATATTAAAGATGTCGTAGAGCGGTTGGGATTTAAAGCTTTAATTGTAGTGGGCGATGACGATATGCTTCGGCACGCTGCCCACCTGAGCAACGATGGCGTACCGATTATCGCCATCCCCAAAACCATTCACAACAACATCCACGGCACCGATTACACGATTGGTTTCAGCACGGGATTGGCTCGCAGTGTGGCTTTTATTCACGAACTGCGGGCATTGGCCGGATCGCGGGAGCAGGTCGTGGTAGTTGAGACGTTCCGCGTTAACTCCGGTTTGAGCACGCTGTTGGCCGGTTTTTTAGCTGGCGTCGATCGCGTGGTTATCCCGGAAGTTCCTTATAACCCGGAACGATTGGCTTACCTGGTGCAGCACGACAAACAGCTTAATCCCAACAACTACGCCGTAGTGCTCGTTAG
>JAGRBZ010000173.1 GCA_020433805.1 Anaerolineae bacterium | reverse complement strand
GGTTGTCCAGATAAAAATAGTTTTGCGCGTTGGGACGGCCAATGGTAAAGGCCGACAGGCTGGGCGGCGCGATAGCGCAGGGGCCGCTGCTGCCTTTCAACACGCCGTTGACGTACACAAACCAGCGCGAGCCGTTGTAGGTGACGGTCAGGTGGTTCCAGCCGTTGACGCTAACGGTGTTGGTGGCGGTTTTGTAGGTGCAATCGGTGTTGTTGGTGCGGAAACCCATCCACAGTTGACCGGCATCGCTGACGTACAGGGTGGGGTAGTGGTTGCTGTCGCTGGTCTGGTTGGCCCCAAAAACGCCCTGCCAGTCGCGGCTGGTATCGACCAGATATTGCGAAAAGGCGCTGCGGGCGGCGGGGTCGAAGGGAATGTTTCTGGGCTGGGGCTTGAGCCAGGTGGCGAAGCTGAACTGCCCGCCGCTTAGATTCAGAGCCGGATCAGAAACCGATACGTAATCCAACTGATCAAAGCTGGCCCATTGATCGTCTCTGGCGGGGCAGCTATCGCCCGAACAGCTAAGGGCGGCCTGGGTGCTGGACAGATCGGACAGGGTGCCGAAATCAATATCCAGCACCGGCTGATTAACCAGCGCGTCGATCTCGGCGTCGCTTAAGGCGCGGTTGTAATATTCGATGTCGTCCAGATAGCCGCTAAAGCTGTCGCCAATCACCATCGTTGATGATGTGCCCAGCAGGGCGGCGCTGTAGGTATCGGTATCGATCAGTTCACCGTTGAGATACAGTTTAAGGGTGGCGGTGGTGGTCGCCTCATCGAAGTAGAAGGTGAGCATCACGTGGTTGAAGGCGTTTTGCTCGACATCCTGAGACGCGTCGCCGGTCACTTCCAGGGTGTGGCCGTTCAAATAGATTCTGGCCCTGGGGTAGGCATACGCCCCTGCGCCGACGATACTCACATCGTACAGACCGGTTTCTTGAAGCAGATCGCTGCTGTTTAGATCGGTAGGATAGAGCCAGCCGCCCAGGCTAAAGGCGGTGGTTTTGAAATTGCCGTTGGCCGTATCAACACTCAAGCGCTGATTGGTGACGGAGCGGTTGAAGGCGGCGTATTGCTCGTTGGCCGTCGGGCAGACAGAGCAGGTGGCGTTGTTGTCGTTGAGGGAGGAATCGGCGAAGACGGTACTGCCGGCGCTTTCGTTGAAGCGCAGCCACAAGCGGCGACCGGTGCCGGGATCGATAATAGCGCCACTGCGGATGGTCATACTGTAGCTATCGCTGCTGTAGCCGGAGCCGATGGCGATAGAGCCGGTCATGGTAATCGACTCCAGTGGGGCGAGGGTGTCGATGACCTGGGTTTTCAGCACCGTGTCGACCGGGAATTCGGCTTGCAGCAGGCCAAAGGCATAGCGGTTGTCCAGTCCGTTGCTGATGACGGCGGTGTAATCGATTTGACCGCCGGGGGCGACGTAGGGGGTGGCCCCGCTGTCGCTCTCGATGGCGCTGGACAGAGACAAGATGTTGGTGGTGCGGGCCACGTTGGGGTTGTAGCCGTACACTTTTTCGCGGCTATCGTTGATGTTGTCGCCGTCGAGGTCGGCCTCGTTGGGGTCGGCACTGACCCAGGTGCTGAGCGGTTGGCCGGCGGCGCTGTAATCGTAGACAATGCTCCAGCCGCCGGTGTAGCTGGTGACGCCGCCGGAACAGGGGGTCGGGTTGGCGTTGGTGGCGGCGCTGTTTTTGTAGGGATAGATGCGATTGGGGTGGAACATCTCTTCGCCATCGATCAGACCGTCGTTGTCGGAGTCGGGCTGGTTGGGGTTGGTGTTGTAAAAGGTTTCCCAGTAGTCGGTTAGGCCATCGCAGTCGGCGTCGGCCTCGGTCAGGCTGGAGCCATGTTGGTATTCAAACAGATCGCCCAGCCCATCAAAATCGGAGTCCGGCAGGCTGTCGTTGGGGTCGGGGCCGCCGCTTTCTTTGCTGCGCAGGCCGTCGTTATCGGCATCAACCTGCACCGAATAGAAATCATCGTGCCAGGCCAGACGGTAGCTGTCGTTGCCCACGGCGGTTAGCTCGCGGAAACCGGCGATGGTATTGGGGAAAATATCAAAGACCAGGCTTTCGCTCATATCAATGTGAGAAGTATCATCGTACTCCTCCAGCCAGCAGTTAGGCCCAAAAGCAAACCAACAGTTTTGGGCCATTACGTTGAACCCTTCCGACAGGTAGACATGGATGCCCTGGTTTACGCCGGGGCTGCCCAGGGTGTAGGTATGGCTGGCCTGAAAATCTTTATAAAACCGTTTGCCGTTGGCGATACCCACCGCCGGAACCGGCGAGCGACCGGCGGGAATATTCCAACTGGTGCCATCGAGATCAACGGAAATATCGGTTTCACTTTCTTGCAGCCGGTACACAAAATTGGCCCTTCCCAGATTGTCGTCATCCCATTGACTATCGTACAGATAGCCCATCCAGTTGGGGCTGCCGGTGTAGAGTGAGGTGGTGATGACCGCGCTCAAGTTCAACTGGTTGCCCTCAACAAAACCGGCGGCCTCGGTTTTTTGGGTGAGGGTCGGTTCATTGATGACGATGTCCAGCCGATCGTCATGCTCCATATTGACCAGAGGTGTGTAATCGTTAAAGAAATAGGTCAGCGCTTTGGTGAGCGCCCCGGACAGGCCATCGCAAATCCAAGAATTTGCCTCCTCTCCGGCATCGATGACGTCGGTTTCACACAGTAACCCGATGATCGCATCGATGAGGCCCACCACGGCGGAAACCAGCGCCCCCACCGGCGTTAGGGACAACACCGCCATGACGACCGCCACCACGACCTGGGCGATGGCTTCGGCAATTAGGGCATACGCTGCCGGTTCCGAGTCGAACAGGTTCTGGCTAAAGCCGGTAAAAAGCGTCATGCCAACCGCCAGACTGGATTCAAGGATGAAGCCGGACAGGGCATTAAATTTTGAGAGCCGTTTAATATCCCACAGCAGATCAAGCTCGGTGATGAGATATTTGGCCGTTTTGAATTTGTGCAGGGCACCCACGGCGGCCACCACATCAAAACTGGCGGCGACAGTAAACGAGCCGTAAGCGACAACCATCGCGTCATCAAGGTTGAGTGCTTCGGCTTTATAGAGGACCGCCGCCGCACTGATGCCCATAATGGTGACGGCTCCGGCTGTTTTGCCCGCATAGGTGCCGTACTTTTTTTTGGTGCCGTGAATATCTTTGGTTATCTTGTATATTTTTTTGGTGATATATTCCGACAGCGCCCCGCCCAACTGCTCCGAAGCGAGCCGAACGGTGCCGGTATCAACCGCGCCCATCGCCTCCAGCAGGTTGGCGGGGTTGGTGAAGATAGTTAAGGCTTCATCGGCATAAGCCTGACCATCCAGCAGCATGGCCGCCTCGTTTTCAAAGTAGGCCAGCATAAGCCCCAACGTACTGTCCAGCACAATCTTTTCGGCAGATTGGCCGTTCATGGCAAAATCGGCGTCAACCACGGCCTCCGTGGCGGCGGGTACGCCGTCAACTTCGGTCAGCGCGGTGAGGCCCTGGTACAGGGTCAAGTAGTAGCTTTTGAGAAAACTGATAGCCCCTTGGCGGGTTAAGGCGGCATCGCTTATGGCTGCGCCGTCTACAATTTCGGACAGGTCGATAGCCGCGCCGAGGTTCGTTTCCAAAGTGGCCAGATAGGTACTCAACTCGGCATTGTCCCACCCTGTGCCGTCATAGATGTAGGGCGTCCACTTGATGCTGCTGAAGGTGCGTTTTTCCGGCAGGCTCAGATTAACGGTGACGGCCGTACCGCTTACGCTAACCGACGATCCGCTGCCCCAAATGGCCGAGCGATAGCTTTCTTCCCGGGCCACCAGCAGGCTGACCTGCCGGTTGACCGCCGCGCCGGGGTAGGTGTTAGCCAGCACGGTCGGAATTTGCTCGCTCAGCAGATCGCCAAAGCCGGAGATCTGATCGGGGTAGGACAGGGTGGTGACATCCAGCGCGGCGGCGGGAATGCCCCAACGTTCGGTCTCGCTGCCGGTTTCAAAGCGGCGTTCGATTTCGGCGATGTCGAAGCGGCTGCCGCCCACCAGGCCGGCGGCCAAAAAGGTGTCTTGCAGGTGATGGGACAAGACCCACAGATAGTTCTCATAATCGGCAATGGCGGCTTCGTTTTGGGCGATGATGGCCGCTTCCATACCGTAATCTTCCTTAACCGACAGGCCGGTCAGGGTGAAATCTTCGTAGTAGGTCTGCACCACGTTGGTCTCGCTAACCCAGTGGCCGCTGTCCGGGGCGCAGTAGGTATCGTAGTCGTTTTCACCGGCAGCGCAGGTATCGGTCAGCGCGGTTACCAGCCACATCAGACGCACGTTGTGGGCCTGGCCCCAGCCGGAACTGCCGCCATCGAGGCGATAGAGCATCTGCCCGCTCCAGGCCACCGGCATATCGCCGACTCGGTCTTCGACAAGCACCAGCGGCACGTAGGCGTGCAGCGTGCCGTCATCTTCATCCTGGATCAGGGAGATGCCGTATAAATCGAGCGCCGGTTGATCGACCCAGGTGGTGAAGGGCGTGGTGGCCGTAATGGTGCCGATGGCGACCGTATCGGTCAGGGGCAGGCCGCGCGTGGGGTTGGCGGCGCTGTAGGGCATTTCGATTTCGAGTATGGGGGTGAGTAACATATCCCCTTTGTCGGATAGCGTATCGTTGGTGACGCGCATAATCTGGCCCTCGGTGTCCTGGTCGGGCCAATCGAGATAGTTATTGCTATACCACAGATGTTCCTCATCGGGCGGGCGAATTTGAAATTCGGCCAAAATCGGGGTGTCGGTTTGGTAAGACGACAGGTTGAAGGTGATCGAGTCTTGCGCGGTGGTGGACAGGGTCTGAATGAGGTTGGGTGAAAGATCGACGCTGTTGGGGACGCCGTCGGCATCGTTATCGAAATCGAAGGGGTTGGGCACGCCGTCACCATCGGTATCGGTGCAGCTGCTGCCGGCCGGCGCTTGCAGATCGCCGTTTTCATCGACATCGCCCAGATTGGGGCAACCGGCCAAATCAGACTGCCCGTCGCCGTTGCTGTCCATACTGAGCGGGTTGAGATACCACTGGGTACCGCCGAGGTTGAAGCCGGCCACTTCGGCGCTGTCGCTGATGCCGTCGCCATCGGTATCGACATTATCAGGGTCTGTGCCCAGCTCCAGAATTTCGACCTCGTCGGTCAGGCTGTCGCCGTCGGAGTCGGAGCCGGTGGTGAAGACGGTGGTGGTGGTGAGGGTTTGGGAGGCGGGGAGAGGTAGCCCCCCCTCAATCCCCCCCAAAGGGGGGGAGGCGATAGCGTTCTCCCCCTCTTGGGGGGAGTTAGAGGGGGGCTTCTCCATCGGATTAACCGTCGGATTAAAGTTCTGACCGTTTAGCTCAGCCTGAAAGTCGATCTGGGCCTGCTGCTCAACCTGTTGCTGCTCATATTCCGCCGCTTTGGTCTGCTGCCGTTCGGAGAAAGCCAGGGCGCGATTAGCCTGGAGCAAGGGCATGCCCAACATCGACAGCAAAACCGCCGCGATGAGCGTGCCATAGACCAGCGGCGAGCGACGATAGGTAACTATAAGGAGGGTGAGGCCGGAGAGCAGCAGGGAAAAGCCGAGGATGAGGCCGATAGGGGCGAATTGTGAATGGTGAATGGTGAATGGTGAATTGTGAAGTAATGTGGTCGGGTTGTTCCACAGGCGGCGGACAAGCAGGAGAAATCCCTGCTCGTCGGCCCCTAATGCCCAATCCCTAAAGTCGGTGGTGATGTCGGCTTCGACCCATTCCAACGCCTGGCGGTCGGGCGGGAATTTGAGGTGAATAACTTGGTGGACGGGCAGACCGGCGGCGTTGATCCAAATTTCGCCGTGGCCGACCATGTCGACATAGTGGCGGCTGAGGTCGAGGCTGAGGCCGGGCGGTAGTTCGCCCTGGCGGCGCAGGGTATCTTCTAATTGGGAGCGCATAAAGCGGGCGTATTGCAGCCCGTTCAAATCAAAAGTATAGCGGCGGGTGTTGGCATCGACGAAGGTGCGGGCTAGGGGATCAGCCTGCCGGGTTGCGTCATCCGGGGATATTTCGCGCACATTGTGAGCCGCAACCAGAAAGCCCAGCGGGTCGCCGCCGGGGGCAAAGAGATCGGTGGGGGGGGTGTCGAGGGCGGTCCAGTCGGCCTCGGTTTGTAAGCGACCGTAGGCCAGACCGTCTTCAATCTTGAGCGAGATGACCTGGGGAGAGCCTTTGCCGTTGGGCCACAGATCGAGCTGCATTGTCTCTGCGAGCCGGTCGATGGCGCCTTCGACCTCGATGCGGCTGGTTTCAACCCGACGCCCAATGTTTTCGACCTGCGCCGCCGGGTGAATCGTTTGGATGGCCCGGGTTTGATAGGCATAACCAGCCATTTGATTGGCCCGCTGCCAGGCTTGCTCGACCTGGTACTTGGCCGTCAGCGGCATCGCCGCCACCAGCGTGGGCCACAGCCAGAGCAGCAGGAATCCGGCAATGATCAGGATCAGGTACAGATTGATGGGCTTGTGTTTCGAGGCGTGCATGGACGAAGTTCCTTTTGGCAGAGCGGTGTTTGTTGGGTAATTAGGTAATAGTAATTGGTAATTGACTCTCTAATCCGTAGTTACGCCTTACCTATGCGCAATTACCCGATAGAATTGAGTAAGTTGATAAATTCTCATTCTTAAGTTGTTAAAAGTAGCAAGTTGTTGTGTCGCCAAGTTGAAAGGTCAAGAACATAATCCTGTTCTCTCCGTCATTGCAACTCCGTTTTCTTTAAAAAAACAAGAGGCGTTGTTATTGTTTTGTAACCCTTCGTTACAATAGTAACCTATATTTGATAAATAGATCAAGAAAGAAAAGCGTTTTTTAGGTGGGAGGGAGGGGTAAAAGGGGGATAGTGCGCAGTGCGTAATTGATTTGTTCCCACGCTCTGCGTGGGAATACATACCGGGTCCGTCCATTCATAGGCTGTATGCATTCCCACGCAGAGCGCGGGAAACGAGTCATAAAACCGGGGGGCCAAAAACTTTCGAAGTAGAGGGCAGTTTAGTTTAAGACAGGTTCACGGTTCATGAATGGTCGATCATGCGGCTTAAAAGGGCGGGCAGCCGGATCGGATGCCTGACCGCGATAAAAAAACCGGCGGACACGGCTGTAAAAATTCGGATCATGGTGATAAAAGCAACGTTTGTAGAAGTTTGTTGAGTGGACATTATAAGTTTTGTTCGGGGCACGTTTATGTTACGTTAGGGAATGTTAGTGTTATGAAGGGAAATCTTGCCGTTGCGTTGGGCCATGCTTAATTATTACCGGTACATTATAGTTTTTGTTTGGGGAACGTTGTGTTTACGTTAGGGAATCTTGTGTTTGTGAAAGTAAATCTTGTGGTTGCGTTGGTCCATGCTTAATTTTTCTTTGTACACGCTTAATTTTTGCTTGTCCATGGCACTTTTGCAACGGTTCATGGTACTTTTGCAACGGTCCATGGCTGTTTTTGGGCGGGCCATGCTCTACAATAGGGGGTGCGCTTTAATTTTTCTAGTAACACCTCAGCCCATCGATGTCACCATGTGGTGGCTAAGGCTAAGAAGAAAGCAAAGAAAACGCGCGATTTCTTGAGAGAGTGGCGGCTCACCTTGAATTTGCCTGCTTAGCCTCAGCCTTAGCCTTAGTACACCGTAAACTAAGTAATATAAGGTTTTCGGTAGGTCACTCCGTCATGCCCGAATGTAGTTATCGGGCACCCAGGTTTAGATTCCCGCTAAATGCATGCGGGAATGACGCTCAAAAACTTTGAAAAACTTAATTTACGCAGTACTTAGCCTGATTTACGCTCTAATCGGGTTCTTGCCCACCCAATTTAGGATTATCCAAAGTACTTTAGTACCTAAAATTCAGTGACTTTTGGACCTTAAAATTAAGTACCTTTTGGCCTAGACAAAGTTTTGACACTTGTTGTAAGCTAGAGTTCACATAAAAACGACTCAGGGTGCGGCCCAAGAGAGCTGACAGGTTTTGGATATACCGATCCGAGAGAAGTCAGGGCCGTTCGGATTATTTGGCCGGGCAAAGACTTGTTTGAAAACCTGTCAGCTCTTGTGCTTGGGGCAAAACAACACCTTGTATCAAAATCTTAGAGGATATCATGCGACTAAACCAACTCCAACTCCAGAAAAACGTAAAAATCTTTGTAACCAGCGGCAAACGGCCCGAAGCACAGGCGGTTATTAGCCCGACCGGTTATCATGAAGAAAAATTAAACGAGGGTGAAGCACTGCTTGATCGTTGGCTAACGCTTAAAGCCGAGGCTGATAAACTGCGCGAGGAACAAAAGGTTGCTACCAGCGCCGAAAAAAAAGCCCGTAATACGGCGGCTTCGGAAGTAAGCAGCTTTAAAGAAGCGGTTCGCGTATTATGGGGGCAGGATGACACCATGCTGGCCCGCTTTGCGATGGCACCCTATCAATATGGTAACCGTTACGGTAAAAGCACCGCCCCGGAGGAGTCTTCTGCTAACGGCAGTAACGCTGAAGCCCCGGCTGAAACAACCCCCGAAACTAACGGTTCTAAAGCCCGCAACGATCAGCCGACGACAACGGCCGAGCGTATTGCCTATTGGCATATGGTATATGCCGAATACCCGAAATTAAACGCAGATCACCAGGCCCAGCTGGCCGGTGTCGGCTGGAACGCACAGCGCGTTGACGCAGCCTCTCAGCTCGTGGATGTCTATGCCAAACGCGATGATGTGCAGGCCCGCAAAATTAAGCAGCGGCAACAGGCCCGAACGGCCACGGTAGAGGCCGAAAAGGCGCTGCGCACATGGTACAGCCAGGCCCGCCGCTTAACCCGTTCGGCCATCCGGCGCGCGCTGCCCCCGGAAAAGCGGCAGGCGATGGAAGAGCTTTTGGGGCTATAGAATAGAATGGAGAATAGTGAATGAAGAATGAAGAAATCTTTTACAAGCCGATTTCTTCATTCTAAATTCTCCATTCTAAATTCTTCATTTTTGCCTAAAAACAAATATCCACTACAATCAGGGGCGAGGCTAAATCTTCTTATCCCTGGTTACCTATCCCAGCTGTCTGGCCAGGATAAAACAGCACAAACAAGCAGGTGACTTTACCCTGAAGTTGGTGT
The DNA here is from genome assembly GCA_020433805.1 of Anaerolineae bacterium. Lineage (GTDB taxonomy): Bacteria > Chloroflexota > Anaerolineae > 4572-78 > J111 > JAGRBY01. Next base: position 7,568 of record JAGRBZ010000173.1, on the reverse strand, counting down.
ACAATTCTTACAGGTAGATAAATTTTTTTGCATCACAACGCATCCCAGCACGTTAAACCATGGCTATCTCTTTCGACCACGTTTTGAATTACCCTGCGTTTCAGGCACGCCAGCTCTTCTTTTAAAAGCTATTTTTCAAGTCGTCGTTTACAGATTTATCACCGATAAACACGGATATTCAGCAATTTTAATCACGCATTGCTCTTATCTGTGCGCATCTGTGTCGATCTGTAGACCATCCCAGCTATTTAGAATAGTCTCTAAAACTAATCTCGTACCAATTAGCAAAGCAGAAAGACAAAGATGTCGCTATTGCATAGAAATTCTCCCGTTCAGATATCGCACTGTGGCGGTAATATCCTCCGTTTTAATTTTTTTATTCGCTAACGGACACAAGGTAAAATTGACATAGGTTTGACGATGAACCAGATTTTAACGCCATCATAACAAGGTCACAAGGTTGCAAAGTTGCAAAAAACAGTCCCGTGTGATGTGCAACCCTGCGACCTTGCAACGTGTCACATTGCAATTTGCGGCCTGTTGGTTGCACTTTCAGAGCAAATTAGGGATGTGTCCGTTAGCAAAAGTTCTTTATTCAGTTTAATTTAGGTTACGGCTATCGTTCTTTAGAAACCAGGTTTTAATGTCTCATGTCATGCCCGAATGACTTTATCGGGCACCCATCAGGGGCTACAAAGAGTGATTCCCGCTAAAAACATGCGGGAATGACAGGCCTGCGATGCCGACAAATCGGTTTACAATTTAAAAACAATGGTAAGCGAAATATCGCTGCCCTGTGTTCGTTCGTTTGACGTTTGCTATAGAAGCCTAATTACAAAGGAGTAATGAAGATGCAACTAGAAAGTAGTAACGTTCAGCTGCAAGCCGAGGCTGCCAATAAAGCCCAGGCTATCGAGCAGGTGGCCCGTTTGCTGGTCAACAGCGAATATATAAAGGAAGGGTACATCAAAAGCATGATGGCCCGCGAGCAGGTGGCCAACACCTACCTGGGCAGCGGGGTGGCTATCCCGCACGGGCTGCCTAAAGATCGCGAGATGATCCTCAAAACCGGTATCGCCGTGCTGCAAGTGCCCGGCGGCGTCGAATGGAACAGCGGGGAACGGGTAAATCTGGTGGTCGGCATCGCCGCCAAATCGGACGAACACCTGCAGGTGCTGGCTAATCTCACTCGCGTTTTGGGCAATGAAGCCACCCTCAGCCAACTGCGCAACACCCACGACAAAAACTTCATTATCGACAGTCTATCCGGCACGAAAAGCAAGGCCGCTACTCGCCCCGCCTCGGGAGCCAAACTGGCCGAGTTTGCCAACTTTGTCGAAGCCACCATCATCGGCAGCCACGGTCTGCACGCCCGACCGGCCACCACCTTTGTCGAGCTGGCCAAGGAGTATGAGTCGGATATTCACGTGGGCTATAAAGATCAGGTCGGCAACGGCAAAAGCCTGGTGTCGCTGCTTAATCTAGGCGTCGAGGGCCAGGGGGTCATCAAAATTATGGCCAAAGGCCCCGATGCCGATGCCGCGCTGCAAGCTTTGAAAGCAGCGGTTGACAGCGGCCTGGGCGATGAAGAGGAAGAAACCCCCGACGTTAGCTACGTGCACGGCTGGAAGCCGGTTGATGTGGCCCAAACGATCCCCGGTATGTCGGCTTCACCGGGATTGGCTATTGGCCCCATTCGGCAGTATATTCACCGTAAAATTGTGGTCGAGGTCACGGCTAAAGATCCGGCTGCAGAGGAGATGAAGCTGCACAAGGCCATCGCAGCGGCGCATGTGGAGCTTGACCAGCTGTATGAAGATGTCAAAGCCCGCTCCGGGGCCGGAAAAGCGTTTATCTTTCGTGCCCACGCCGAATTTCTTAATGACGATGATCTGGTCGATGAAACTATCGATTACGTCAAAAGAGGGCACAGCGCCGGTTGGTCGTGGCAAAAGGTTATCGAGGAGCGGGTCGAAGCAATGCAGCGGGTTGATGATCCGGTCATCGCCGGACGGGCCGTTGATTTGGGCGATGTCGGCAATCGCGTGCTTAAGCTGCTGGCCGGTTCGGTCGATGACACCCCCTTTATTCCCGAAGAACCGGTCATCCTCATCGCCGAGGATTTAACCCCGTCGGACACGGCCGCCTTAGACCCGGCCACCATTTTGGGCTTCTGTACCGCCAGCGGTGGGCCAACCTCGCACACGGCCATTATCGCCCGCTCGCTGGATATTCCGGCCATTGTCGGCACGGGGCCGGCTATCTTGCACCAGGAGGATGGCGCACTGGCTATTCTCGATGGCGATAGCGGCAATCTGTACCTGAAGCCCAGTAAGGATGATGTCGAGTCGGCCCGGCACGTGCAGGGCGTTCTGCAAGAGATGCGCGATGTCGAATATCGCACCCGCTACGAACCGGCGCTGACGCCTGATGGCCATCGGGTTGAGGTGGTGGCCAACATCGGCAAGGCTGTCGAAGCGGCCCAGGCGGTCGAGGCCGGGGGCGAGGGTGTTGGCCTGATGCGCACCGAGTTCCTCTTCCTGGAGCGGGACGACCCGCCCACCGAGGAAGAGCAGTTTGAAGCCTACAAAGAGATGGTCAAGGCTCTGGCCGGTCTGCCGCTCATCGTGCGCACGCTGGATATCGGCGGCGACAAAGAAGTGCCGTACCTGAATTTACCGGCTGAGGCCAACCCCTTCCTGGGCGTGCGCGGCATCCGCCTGTGTTTGAATCGGCCCGATCTGTTTATGCCCCAACTGCGGGCCATTTACCGGGCCTCGAAGCACGGCCACATCAAAATTATGTTCCCGATGGTCTCGACGCTGGAAGATTTCACCGCCGCTCAGGATTTCGCCGAGCAGGCCCGCCAAGAGGTCGGCGCGGAGCCGGTCGAGATGGGCCTGATGATCGAAGTACCGTCGGCGGTGGCCATGGCCCGCGAACTGGCCCAAAAAGCCGATTTCTTCTCCATCGGCACCAATGACCTGACCCAATACGTGCTGGCGATGGATCGTGTCCACCCGATGCTGGCCCGCCGCGCCGATGGCCTGCATCCGGCGGTGCTGCGCATGATCGATCAAACGGTGAAAGCGGCCAACGAACACGGCAAGTGGGTCGGCGTTTGTGGCGGGGTCGCCGGTGATCCCAAAGGGGCCATTATTCTGGTCGGCCTGGGGGTGAAGGAGCTGAGTATGAGCATCCCCAGCATTGCGGCCATCAAGGCCAAGTTGAGAAAAGTAACGTTGAAGAAAGCGCAAACTCTGGCTCGACAGGCGTTGGAATGCCATAATGCCGCCGGAGTTCGCAATTTACCAATACCGTAAAAAGGTTGGTCGGATGGTTTGACAATTGGATAGTAGGCTAATACTCTGGGTTATGTCATTTCGCAGCGCAGCGGAGAAATCCCTGGTGCAGTACGCCTAAAAACGTATTCAAAGGGAAAAATCGAAAGCAACAACGCTCTTTTTTCCCTACAAATACTTCATGGTTTGAAATGTCTGAGGGATTTCTCCGCCTCCGGCTACGAAATGACATATGCGATGTTACCAACTAACCATCCAACCAACCAACTAACCAACTATCCACACTAAAGGAGTAAAACTGTGAGTGAACCGATAAAGGTAGCAACGGTAACGTTGAACCCGGCCATCGACCGGACGATTTCGATACCGAACTTTAAAGTCGGCAGAGTGAACCGGGTCGTCCATGAACAGGCCAACGCCGGCGGTAAAGGGGTCAACGTGGCCTCGAATCTGTCTGACTTTGGCTTTTCAACCGTTGTTACCGGCTTTTTGGGGGCGGAAAACAGCTACATCTTTGAACAGCTTTTTGCCCGCAAATCGATCGAGGATCATTTTGTGCGGATCGATGGCTCGACGCGCATCGGCATCAAAATTATCGATGAAGTGCATCAGGTAACGACCGACATTAACTTTCCTGGGCAAGAGCCGGAAGACACCGACATCGCCAAGCTGTTTGAAGTGGTCGATGCCTTAACCGCCGATTGCGGCTGGTTTGTGCTGGCCGGGAGTATCCCCACCGGCGCGCCGGTTGAGCTTTACCGGCAGTTAACCGAAGCCATTACGGCCAAGGGGCGCTCTGTGGCACTTGATACCAGCGGGCGACCGCTCAAAGTAGCGGTTGAGGCCAATCCAACATTAATCAAGCCCAACATCGATGAGTTGCGCGAGATGACCGGCGGTCAGCTCAACTCCGAGGCTAAAGTTATCGAGGCCGCCAAAGTGTTGGTCGATGAGGGGATCGAGACCGTTGTGGTTTCTTTAGGGGAGCAAGGCGCTCTCTTTGTCGAGGCGGATGAAGTGGTCAAGGCTATTCCGCCCAATGTAACTGTTAAAAGTACGGTCGGAGCCGGCGATGCGATGGTCAGCGGCACCGTAGCCGGTAAGATCAAAGGCCTCTCGCTGGCCGAATGCGCCCGGCTAGCGACCGCATTTTCGATTAGTGCGATTTCGCAGGTGGGTTCGGGACTGCCGTCGCTTGAGACTATCGAGTCGTTTAAGGCGCAGGTAACGATTAAGTAACGAACGCGGTAGGTCATCCATTCGACAAGCCCAAGGCAGGTTTCGAGGTCGAAGGCGAGAAATTCCTACGGCGTTAACCCTCACCCCCAACCCCTCTCCCTGAGGGAGAGGGGAGTCGCGTCAGCGAACGGGGTGAGGGTATTTTCAAGGAAGTGCGGGATTACAAAATCAAATAGTTTTTATAAGCGTTCAGCCGTCAGCTAATCGCTAAACGCTCATTAATCCATAATAGTCAAGGAGGACACCATGGCAAAGATTGTCGCAGTAACGGGCTGCCCTACCGGGATAGCCCACACCATTATGGCTGCAGAGGCCCTCAAGAAAACGGCCAAAGCGATGGGCCACGATATTAAGGTGGAAACCCAAGGGGCCGAGGGGGCAAGAGATGTCCTCAGCGAAAAGGACATCAATGAAGCTGATGTCGTTATCATTAGCTCCGACATCCACGTTGATATGAGCCGGTTTGCCGGCAAAAACGTGTATGGGGCTACCACCAGCGAGGCTATTCGCTACACGCAAGGCGTTATCGAGAGCGCTCTGGATGAAGCGGAAGAGGAGGCTCCCCCACCCATCGCCGAAGCGGTGGGTCCCCCCAAGGTTGAAGCTACGGCCGAGAAAAAGTACATCATTGCAATTACGTCCTGTCCCACCGGCATCGCCCATACCTTTATGGCCGCTGAAGGGGTCAAATCAGGGGCCGAGTCGCTGGGCCACGAGGTAAAGGTAGAAACGCAGGGTTCGGTCGGTTCACAGAATACGCTGACGCCGGAAGATATCGAGCGGGCCGATATTCTGCTGATTGCCGCCGATACTAAAATCGACAAAAGCCGTTTCATCGGCAAACGCATCTATGAAACCTCAACCAAAGCCGCTATCCACGACGGGGCCAAAACGGTCGAGACGGCGCTGGCCGAGGCCAAGGTGCACGGAGCAGCCGGAAAGGCCGACCTGGCCGGAGAAGTGGAGGCCCTCAAGAAGCAGCGGTCGGCCTCGCGGACCGGTCCTTACAAGCACTTGATGACCGGCGTGTCGTATATGCTGCCGTTTGTGGTCGCCGGTGGTTTGCTCATCGCCCTGGCCTTTGCCTTTGGCGGTATCTATGTGTATGAAAATGAGAATACGTTTGGTTGGGCCTTGTTCCAAATTGGCGCACCGTCGGCCTTTGCTTTGATGGTGCCGATTTTGTCGGGGTTCATCGCCTACTCGATTGCCGACCGGCCCGGTATCGCGCCGGGGATGATCGGTGGGATGTTGGCCAGCAGCATCGGGGCCGGTTTCTTAGGTGGGATTGTATCGGGCTTTATTGCCGGTTACTTCACCGCCTGGCTCAGTGGCGTGCTCAAGCTGCCGCGCGGTCTGGAGGGCTTAAAACCTATTCTCATTCTACCGTTGCTGGGGTCGGCGGTTACCGGCCTACTCATGATTTATGTGGTTGGCACGCCGGTTAAATATGCCCTGGATGCATTAACCGCCTGGCTCAGTGGGATGCAGGAAAGCAGCGCGATGATCCTCGGTTTAATTTTGGGGGCGATGATGGCCTTCGATATGGGCGGGCCGGTCAATAAATCGGCTTATGCTTTCTCGGTCGGGCTGCTCGACAGCGACATCTTCTTGCCGATGGCCGCGGTTATGGCTGCCGGGATGACGCCGCCGCTGGGTCTGGCGCTGGCCAGTACGCTCTTCAAAGATCGCTTCAGCGCTGAAGAACGCGAAGCCGGGAAAGCGGCCTGGGTCTTGGGTGCAGCCTTTATCACCGAAGGCGCTATCCCCTTTGCTGCCAAGGATCCGTTCCGGGTTATTCCATCGATCATGGTTGGCTCGGCGGTTACGGGCGCGCTGTCGATGCTCTTTGGCTGCACACTGCGCGTACCGCACGGCGGCATCTTTGTACTGCCTATCCCCAACGCAGTTAGCAACCTGCCGATGTATATTGTGGCTATTCTGATTGGCACCCTGGTTACAGCCGCGATGCTCTTCTTGCTCAAGAAGCCGGTTTCGCAGCCGTCATCAAGGCCGGTCGCTGTATCTACTACAGAAGCAACAGCGTAATCGTGGTTTGCTTATAGGAACGGGAACGCCATGTCATTGCGAGCGGAGCGAAGCAATCCCCACTTCCCAACAGGGAGATTGCTTCGTCGTTCCGCCTCGCAATGACATTTTTAAAAATTGTTTTTTCAGTCTCAATAGAGACGACAACGAGAATAAAAACCTTTTAGCCCTCACCCCGTCGCTGCGCGACTCCCCTCTCCCAATTTTGGAAGAGGGGTTGGGGGTGAGGGCTATTTTCAGAGGAGCGAAGCATCCTCAGATGTGGAGCGGGGTTGTTCCTCGTGCGCATCAGGGGATGCTCACCTCGCCTCTTAATTTCACCCTTAATCACAGAGAATAACTATGGACTCGACTTATATTTTTGGCCACAAAAACCCGGACACTGACTCGATCTGCTCGGCAATTGCCTACGCGCATCTCAAAAATAGTCAAAACGACGGTAAATATATTCCGGCTCGTCTCGGCGCGATCAACCGCGAAACGCGCTTTGTGTTGGATACCTTCAATTTGCATGAACCCATTTTTCTGTCGCACGTGTTTATTCGTGTGGCAGATGTCATGAGTACCAATGTCATTTGCGCCCCGACGTCGTGTACTATTCACGAAGTGGGGCGTTTAATTCGGGAGCATAAGTACCGCTCGGTTCCTATCATTGATGATGATAAGCGGGTACAGGGTATTATTACCGAACGAACACTGGCCCGTAACTACCTCAAAGAGTTGGAAGTACAGGGCTTAAGCGACACGCCTACCGAACTGGGCAGCATCGCTACAACCATCAACGGACGCCTGATTGTAGGCGATCCCGATCAAAAAGTATCCGGCAAGGTCATTATCGGGGCTATGGCCCCGGAGGCAATGGTCCGCTATATTAAATCGGGCGATCTGGTGGCGGTTGGCAATCGCGAAAATGCCCAAGAAGCGGCGCTGAACTGCGACATCTCTTGCTTGATCATCACCGGCAATTTTGATCCGACT
>JAGRBZ010000172.1 GCA_020433805.1 Anaerolineae bacterium | reverse complement strand
AAATCCATGCCGCTGTCAGCCGCTTGATGCCGGCTGAAGTCTTTATGGTCGATCTCATCGACGAAAGCAAGAACGAGGCCGAGACCGTTTACATTGCCGATCGCGGTGGCTTTTGGCCCAGTATGCGCTACGAACTGTCAAGCGCGTTTGCCGGGTATATGCTGCGCCGGGGGCATTCGCTGCGCATTGATGACTTTAGGTCGTTTCCCGCAGAGGAATATGTCTTTGAAATTGTGGGTGATCCGGAAGATACCTTATCCGGTGTGGCGGTGCTTCTGCCGGGGCGCGAACGGGTTGTAGGAACATTGTTTGTGCAGAGTTATGATCTCGCCTCCTACACCCAGATCGATGTGGAGATGTTGGAACTGCTGGCAGCGCAGGCGGCCATTACGCTAGAAAATGTACAGCTTTACGAACAGGCGCGCGCGGTTGCGGCCGATGAGGAGCGCCATCGTTTGGCCCGCGAACTGCACGATGCCGTTACTCAAACCCTTTTTTCCGCCAGCCTCATTGCCGAAGCCTTGCCTGATGCCTGGCAGCAGGACCCTGCCAAAGGGCAATACGGCCTGTCTGAGCTGCGCCAATTAACCCGCAGCGCTCTGGCCGAAATGCGCACAATGCTATTAGAATTGCGCCCCGCATCGCTCACCGAAAAGCCGCTGGCCGACAGCCTGAATATCCTCTGTGAAGCCATGCTGCGACGGTTTAAAATTGCCTTTGAGTTTAGCGCCAAAGGAGATAGCCTACTGCCGCCGGAGCTTCAGATTGCGCTTTATCGCATTACCCAAGAAGCCTTGAACAACATCGTCAAACATGCCGCCGCCGATCACGTTAGCATCAATCTCCACTGCCGGCCCAAACGTGTCGAACTTGAAATCAACGATAACGGCGAGGGTTTTACCCCCAAGACAACTCCACCCGGCCACCTTGGCCTGAGCATCATGCACGAACGGGCTAAAGCCGTCGGCGCAATGTTAACCATCAACAGCCAACCCGGCGAGGGAACACAGATTAGCCTGACCTGGACCAAGCCTCACTGCCATTAAGTTAGCGATAAAAGCATCCCGAGTAGCGCGGAACGGAGTGGAGCGCGTATCGAGGGGTGCGGCTACAACGACGCTCGGAGCCGACCCGCACCCCTCGATACGGTCTCGCTTTGCTCGACCTACTCGGGATGCTACTAACTTAATGGCAGTAAGGGCTAATCTCCCAATCTCTAATCTCCAATCTCCTGTTTAGAGTGCTGAAGTTATTTAATGGCTGAACCTAAGTTTGTAATTCATGCGCACTCATACTATTATACATCGACAGTTTTGATATTTGTTCACCATTTGTATAAGTTCACCATCAACCTTCATCTTCCAAACCTATTTGCCAAGATCGACGTACCTGCTCCTTAAGAGGGGTTAAGGACGTAAAAAACAAAAGTTTATTTCCGTGTGAATTTTTGTTTTTAGGGAAGGAAATATAACCATGCGCGATGTAACTCCTATTCGAGTTATGGTCGTCGATGACCATGCCGTTGTTCGGGGAGGAATAAACTTCTTTTTCTCCACCATTGACGATATTAATCTCGTTGGCGAAGCCAACAGCGGCGAAACAGCTATCGACTTGTGCGATGAACTTCAACCGGACATCATTTTAATGGACATGGTTATGCCGGGGATGGGTGGGATCGCCGCCACCCGAATCATTTCCAGTCGATACCCTCACATTCGTATTATTGCCTTAACCAGCTTTGTGGAAAACGATCTTGTTCAGAAAGCGCTGCAAGCCGGAGCAATTAGTTACTTAATGAAAGATATTCCCCCTCAGGAATTGACGGCAGCTATTCGAAGCGCATACGCCGGCCGTACCACCCTGGCCCCCGAAGTTGCCGAAATTTTAGTTCAACAGACGTTCCAGAAAAAAGCACCTCCAATTGACCCCTGTTTAACTGAACGCGAGACCGATGTTTTATCCCTTATGAGTGAGGGCTTAAGCAATAAACAAATCGCCAGCCACATGCACCTCAGTCCTAACACCATTCGCAGCCATGTCAGCAGTATTTTAGGTAAATTAGAGGCCACAAATCGAACGGAGGCTGTTCGTGTGGCGATGCAACAAAATCTACTCCCCTTGTAAACTTCTCCACTCATCCATTTGTACGAGTAATGTATACGACATAGAGACGAGCCAAAAAACCATCCTATCGGACGACCAAATTAACGCCGAATGTTAGATGCAGATGCTGCCGTTTTCCTCTACACTAGGGGAAGTGAGTCGAGTGGGGTGAGTCTTTGCGGACTTATATCGTTACCGATCAACCGCAGCTACGGTCAGCCATCCAATTTCTCTTAGTACAGCGTTAAATAAGTTTTCTGGATTTTTTGAGCGGCATTCCCGCATGCTTCCCCGCCTACGCGAGGACGAGCTTAGCGGGAATGACAGCCCCAAAAATATTGATTTCAAAATGACTTCAGTTTAATTATGCTCGACGGGGATATGGGGGGTGATAACCAACATTATCGTTGGGATCGTTGGGGCCTTCATCGGCGGCTTTATCATGAGCTTTGTCGGCGGGGCAGGGGTAACCGGTTTTAACCTGGGGGGCTTTAAAGTGGCCGTGCGGGGAGCGGTTGTTTTGCGGGTTATTATTGGGTTTATTAGATAGCCGGTTCTCTGTGCGCGAAATAGGCTAAAGCTGAGGCTTAAGCTTAGAAATAAGGCCGAGCGTTGATGGAGAGCACAAACATTATTAGATGAAGATGACAGTCTTTATAGAGATTGTCATCTTCACTCCTCTAAACAACAATCTCATCTAAGCCTCATAAACGGCTAACAAATAATCAAACGACGGAAGCAATGCGCGTAAACGACACGGTTGTCTTCAGCGTGACATTGTGCTGTACTCAGGATTACCGGCCTGAGTTTCAAGCAGCAGCCCGTTGAAGGTGAGCACTCCGATGCTGATTTCACCCGGATTGAAGCATCCGGTTCCCTAAATCATAAAGTCAAGCCGCGGAGTGAGCATCCTCAGATGCGAACGGGTGGGCCAAGCTGCTCCGCATCTGAGGCCTGTCCTGAGCGCAGCCGAAGGGATGCTTCGCTCCTCGCTCAAACGTGTTATTTTCAAGGGAGAGGAGTGCGACAATCTCACTTGAGACGACAGCGACAATAATAATGTTTGGAGCGACAAAGCTTGCTTTGTCATCGACGTTGGGGTCAAAGTAAACCTTGACGCTCCAGACCGTTATATTTTTAGAGGAGAGACCTGTGCCGAATTCCGATGCTAAAAACAACGCACATCTATCTATTAAGCTTATAGACCGTGATCTCTATTTGAACGGCAGCGCCCAGGCCATCAAGCTCAGGCCCAAAGAGGCCCGGCTGGTGGCAGTAATGCTCAGTACACCCAATCAAGTGGTCAGCCGGGCCACCCTTATGCAAAAGGTCTGGCAGACCGACTTCCTGGACGATACCCGCACGTTGGATGTCCACATAAGCTGGCTGCGCCGCAAAATCGAAGATAATCCGACCCACCCCCGACGGCTGATAACCGTTAGAGGGGTTGGTTACTGTTTAATTGTAGAGAAACAACGAGGATAGCCATGATGGGTATAAAAGTTCTTACGGTAGACAGCGGCGCCGATGTGCGTCACTTAATTGAGACTCGTCTAAAAAAAGCGGGCTATGCGGTGATAGCTGCGGCCAATGGCGATGATGCGGCCCAACTGGCTCAGGCCGAACAGCCTGACGTGGTCATCAGCGGGGTGCGCCTCCCCGGCCTGGATGGCCTGGCCCTAACCCGCCGGTTGAAAGATCAACCGAACGCCCCGCTGGTGATTTTACTCACTATTTTGGTAGACGATCACCACATCGCCGCCGGATTTGAGGCCGGAGCCGATGATTATCTCACCAAACCCTTCTCCCCGCTGGTTCTCATCGAACGACTCCGAGTCAATCTCATTCGCTCCGGCCTATCCCAGTCTATCCCTAAAACCGACAAGGAGGCGGCTGACGAATGACGAAGTCCACGCTCTCACGCACCGCGCATCGCGGTTACTGGCAGGCTCAAGGCCTTATTGAGCAACAACTTAGCCACTTTCATGCAGCGGTTGAAAAACACGATGTCGAAGCCCAGCGCCGCGCTTTTTATCTCCTGGCAACTTACCACGGCCGGACCCTTCATATTCTCAATACCAGCCTGCACAGCACGAATGACACCTTAGCCCAAAGCGCCTTGCACAACTTTATGGCCCTCCATCGGGCGCTCGTTCACATGCATCGCACCGCCCCCGACGACATCCCCTTGGCAATGGTATTACCCCATGCGGAACAAGAAACGTTTCTACGCGACCTGATCGTGCGTACTCTGAATGAAAGCAATGAACGGCTCTCGGTCAAGGCCATCACCGAGCGGGTGAGTCACCTGGATATGCTGGCCAAGGTCACTGAAAAAGAGGTTCATCACCATCTAAAAGGGTTGGTTCATGCCACCTACATCTACCGCAACGACGGCCACTACGCTCGCACCCAGCGCCCCTACGCCGAATTGGATTGGAACGCGCTTAGCCTACGTGCCCTAACCGGCGACGATCTTTACCACCGCCTGGCCGCCGCCGGGTACGTCGGTCTAACCGATGTCGATGACAAACCGGAGGCTTTCCAGGTGTTATTCGAGCCGTTCACCGGCCTGACCGATTCCACGACCGCCCGCCTATTTGTGGAAACCGTCCGCACCGTGTTAACCACCACCGCTGCCGAAACCACCGTCTGGCGCTCCGCCGATCTACTTCACTCCCCCTATCCGCGCCCTTACCAGCGGGCTGCCTTCAGCGTATTTCAGCAGGGCGGCTACCAGGGCCAGGTTATCGAAGCGCCCACCGGCAGCGGCAAAACCTTTATCGGGATGCTCTGCATCCAGGATTGGCTGCGCGCGCTGCATCGAGGCCAATCGATTTTAGTGCTGGTGCCGACCAGCAATTACCAGCAGCAGTGGACCGGCGAGTTGTGTTACTCAGCCATCGGGATGAAGTTGACCCCCGAAATTATCTTTGCGGGTACGCCAATGCAGTTGTACCGCCACGTCATCCGTACCGGCAAACGACCGGCTATCGTGCTGACGACCTACACGGCCCTGGCCCAATTTGGCTCGCCCACCGGCAAAGGTGGTTTCGATGCCGCCTCCATCGAAATCTTTATGCAGGGCGCGAATATCAAATATGTCATCCTGGATGAAATTCATAAAGTCGTAGAAGATATGCACAGCGTTTCGACGCAGGTGATTGGCTTGATGATGACCTGGCTGCGCGATGGCATCCTGCATGGGCTTGTCGGTTTTTCCGGCACCGCCGAGGCCTATCGCCGCCGCTTTGAGGCGCTGGGGCTGTCGCTCGATTACACGATCCCCCTCGATGATTTGGTGGCCGCCGGTTTTGTGGCTCCCTTTGCCGAATTTGGCGTCCCCTTTGCCTACTCTACCCGCGAACGGCGCATCCGCGAACTGCTCGACCGCTACAAAGCGCATCTACGCGATTACTTCACCCTTCTTGGCCCGATCGCCCTGCGCCGCATGTTCGCCGAGTTGCCCATCGAGCAACGCCGCACGCTTGGACACGAGGTACTCGGTATGTATCGAGGTCGTAAAGATTGGCAGAGCGCTCTCGACAAACGCTTTGCCCAGTGGGAGGCAGGCAACCCCGATGTGCTGGCTATCACCGAACTCCGACTGGTTGCTATCCTACAAATTGCGCGTGGCTGGAGCGATGCCGATTTGGTTACCCGAACCAGGGCCGATGTGGCTCAGTTTGAGCGACTGCAAGATGCTCTCAATACGATTCGGTATGAATTACTGACCCTGGTCTACCTGCCCAAAACGCTGGCCCGGCTGCAAGCCAGTGGCTTTACGCTCACCCTCGATGCCGAATCACTACGCCGTTTACCGGAGACAACCGCTATCTCGGCCCGCACCGAAGCGGCTAAAGATTTGCTGGCAACAACCATCGCCGGTCTGTACGATGGCCTCAGCGACTGGTACATGCGGATGGGCGAGGGGCGCGTGGAAACCATCAAAGCCGTTATCGAGGCGGAAAGTCGGGTTCGTCCGGTGAGCGGCAAAATTGTGTTCGATACCGGGCGGCGCATTCACTGGAATAAGAGTGTGGCTACACCCGGCTACCAGGGCGTCGGCGGACTGTTTGCGGAGATGTTAGGCGACCCGCGCTTCACCCTATTAGCCGCCTTGTCCAGCGAGATGTACCTGACCTATAACGAAGACGATCCGGTCACCGACCGCATTGCTGCCTTCATCGAGACCCAATTGATGCACGGCAACGCCAGCGAAGCAATTTTCGGGCTGGCGACCCAGGGATTAGAGCTTTCCGATGAGACGCTGACGGTGTTGCACAGCAGCTTCAATCAACTGATTGGCGATTACCTGCCTTCGCTGCGCAACATCCATACCGCCCGCCCCGGCGACTTCAATCGCCGCGTCCTTAAACCCATACGCCGCCGGGTGAAACGGTTCAAGCTGGATGAGACGGTTGAATCGAGGCTACTGGCCCGGCTCGACCGGCGCAACGTCAACCTCCAAACCCTGGAGCAAACCTTCTTCGACTACGCCATATTAGCCCGCATGTTTCGGCAAGCGCGCGTGGCGGAACTGGAGCAGGTCAGCGGAGCACGCCAAAAATTCTTTGTGGTATCGATGCCCGGCAACACCCACCGCAAACAGTTGATGTACGACCTGACCGCCCGCATTGTGGATGCCGACGAAGTGCCGGTCAACTTTGTCATCGTTTCCAATTGGGCCCGCACCGGTTGGAATGTGATTACGCCTAACTTGCTCATCGACGCCACGGCCACCCGCAATGTAACCGCCTGGCAGCAGCTTATCGGCCGGGCCATTCGCGCCCGCCGCACCTGGAGCAACGACTGTTACCGGCTGCTAACGCTGCTGATCGGCCATCACCTGCCCTCGGATAATGGCCACGCGCCTACCCCGCACGTCGCCGTCAATGGCTATGGGTTACTCGACAACAATCTACGCGATCTGCTGGCGGAGATCGCTCCGGATGATCTAAAAGCAATAGCAAACAACGGCAACATCTCAGATTTAAAGGATGAGGATCGCCATCGCTTGGCATTGGCTCTGGCCCAAAAGCGAAACAAGGTAACACACATTTATGAGATGGTAAAAGCCTATGGCAGCGACATTCAACTTGAGTACAACCGAACGGCAAAAGTGTGGCAGCGGCGGGCAGCCATTGCCGCCAAACACGCCCAGGAAGTTTCGACTCATCCGTTTACCGGAGAGAAAATGGCCGGCGATGGCCACGCACCTTTCCTGTACGTTACCGATCCACGCACCGATTTGCCGGAGCGGTTACAGGCCCATTTGGAAGAAACACTGCCCGGCTGTGACGACATCATTATCAATGGCTGGCTTGGAGAATAAACAATCGATGTTAAAATCTAACGCAATCAACAAACTCCCTATCATTCTCGTTATCGTATATCTCGTCCTCGTAATCCTCAGCATCATTCCCATCTTCACCGGTGACGATGCGCTGTCCGCTATTTTTGCGGTAGTTTTAACCGCACCGTGGAGCGCTTTGCTCGGCAACTTGCTGCCGAGTTCGGTGTTCGACAATACGGCTGGAGGGTTGATCTTGATTATTATTGGCGCAATCATTAATGCCACTTTGCTCTACACTCTAACCCGATGGCTTATTAGGCAATTCGTGGCCTAATTGCTGATGAAGGGATACGGCGTGACAAAAAAGTCTAGCCTATCGGTAGCTAACAGGGGTTGAACCATTACCTCCCCTGAAAATTATTCAAGTGGACAAGACGTATCTGTCTGTCAAATAAGGAGAAAGCACAATGCCAAAATTTGAACGTCAGGTGGAATTTGAGGCTCCAGTGGAAACCGTATGGGCGATTATCACGAACCCCCAACAGTGGCCCCTATGGTTTCCGGGGATCGAAGCGGTCTCTAACGTGAGCGATGTTAAGCCTGGAGGCACCTTCCAATGGCAGGATGAAGGTCGAACCGGATCCGGTTCGATTGTCAGCCTTGAGCCTAATGAACGGCTGGAGGTCATGACTCAAATGGGCGACGATAAAGACTCCCACCTCTTTGAGTTGAGACCGGACCGTGGTTTCCTGGGGCTTGGTGGCTCGCATGGGTGCCGGTTGGAGTACACGCTGGACACGCTAATGGGAGGCGGTATTCTGGCCCAATTCCTGGCCGGAGGAAATCCAAAAGACACCCTCCGGGTTAAAAAGGCGCTGGACAGTTTGAAGGATCTGGTGGAAGGCCAGGCCGGCTAGAGCGTCACCATAAGTAGGGTAGAACCGGTGGAGACCGATGCTTTGGAGCAGTTTAGGTTTTCATCGCCAGACAAAAATTATTTTACTATCTGTCAAAAGCTAAAGGAGATAAGAAATGGGTTTCATTGCGACCATTGTTGTTGGTCTGATTGCTGGTTGGTTGGCCTCACTCATTATGAAAACCGGTACGGGCCTTATTGGTGATATGATTATTGGGGTCATTGGCGGCTTTCTCGGTGGACTCCTATCGCAGTTGTTTCTGGGCGTCAACCTGATGAGCGGAATCAATGTGACCAGTATAATAGTAGCCTTAATCGGGGCTATCATTCTATTGGCTATCGTCAAAGCGATCCGCCGTTGATGTAACACTTTCTATTATCAGTAGACCGCACCACCCTAAACAGAGAGAGAGAGATGGTCGAAGCGTTCAATTGCGGTCTACTGATTTTTGTTAAATTTTCATGATGACTATACTAGAGCAAAAAGATAGATATGTGATCACAAAAAAGCCTATTGCCGAGTCAAACACAGTGTTTGACAACGATCAATTGACCAAAGCAAAAGCATGGATTGTGACAATATTCGATGTCTCTAGGAAAAAACCCCTTATCTTCAACCCCATACTATGACGAACTCCACGAAGCAATGGCGCTGGCCGGCTGTCCGGTGTGCCGACTGTTGGACCAGACCGCCAATGTGCAGATCGACTCGGTGCTGTGGGAAATGGTCAATATCCCCGCCTTTCAAGAAGAATTTCAGCAGTCGCGCGGCTACTGCTCCCATCACGGCTGGATGATGGTGCGCGGCGGAGCAGCCTTAGGCATCACCATTTTGATGAATGCCGTGTTCGATGTTTTGCTGGAGACAATCGATCATTATGACGACGATACATCCGGGAGCACCTTCCAACAGCTACGCCACGCCTTGAGATTTTCCTCAGGTGGTCGGGCAGACCGGCTCGTTGATACCATGTCTCCCCAGACCGAATGTCCCATCTGCCTTATTTTGAAACCGATTGAAAGCGGCTATATCAGTACGCTTCTCACGCATCTGGTCAATGACGATGCCTTGACGGAAACTTATCAACTATCTGATGGGTTGTGTCTACCGCATCTACAGCAGGCAATAAAATCTGTCGGGTCGGACAAATCTCTGGCGGCTTTGCTTGCCGCCCAGCGGCATATCTGGCAGCGACTCAAAGGTCAACTGGCTGAATTCATTCGCAAAAATGATTATCGATTTAGCAAAGAACCTGTCGGCATCGAGGGCGATGCCTGGCAGCGCGCCCTTGAGTCGCTTTATGGGCCACCGCCCAAAACCCCCGGCCTGGGCAGAGGACTAACTTCTGATGTAAAACGTTAGCATCCGTCTTAATACGACCAGGCCTGACAGGTTTTGTCCAAAATTTTACGATAGCGATAGCTCTTGAACGAAAATTTGTCGTCAATAGAACGAATTTATCGAAACCCTGTCAGGTCTTCGCCCTAAAATGAGAATTGCTGCTTTCAGCCTGTGTAGTTATAGCCTTAGGAGAGAGAATATATGAGTTTGCTGAGCAAATTAAAAAATTTGGGTATGGACACGGTGACCGCTTACAACGAGAGCATACCGGCCCGCTCGGCGGCAGCGCTGGCCTACCGGGCGGTATTCTCGCTGGCACCGTTACTGTTAATTGCCACCATGATTCTGGGCATTTTTGTTGGTCAAGAGGCCGCCCAAGAAGAAATCAACTCGGCTTTAGAAAAGGTACTTACCGAAGAGTCGGCGGCGATGGTTGAAGACTCGGTGCAGAACATCTTCCAACAAAATGGTGCCGGAATTACGCTCACCTCGTTATTCGGACTGGCATTTTTAGCATATGGGGCATCGGCCCTGTTTAAGGAGCTAAAGATTGCCCTGCATGCGGTTTGGGGTTTACCGCCTGCCCCCAAAAAGGGCATCATGGCCAATATCCTCACGCAAGTGACGGCGGTTGTCATGGTGTTGATGATCGGCTTCTTTTTTCTCCTGTTGATCGTAATTAATCTGGTTATCTCGCTGCTGGATGCCTATATTTTTTATGGCGAACTGGGCGTATTGCAATGGGGTAGTTTGTTAGGCACCATCCTGGTCGTGGCGCTGCTTATCGGCTTGATGTACCGGGTGATACCCGATATAACGCTGCCCTGGTCCGATCTGTGGGTGGGGGCATTGGTGACAACAATCCTCATGATGGTTGGGGTCTGGGGCATCAGACTTTACTTAACGCTCAGCGATGTTGGATCGGCGGCCGGTACGGCCGGGGCGCTGATCATCATGCTGTTGGGCATCTATTACGCCGCCCAGGTGTTTTTGTTGGGGGCCAGCTTCGTCGCAGCGTATGCCAAGAATTTCGGCTCAGAGAAAGCGTCGCAGGCATTGGCGATGTTTGATGAGAACCCATCGGAATCGGACAGCCAGGAAGAGTTGGCAAGTGCGTCCTGATTATGAGTTACGCAGTTGGAAAAATCAGACCCTAAAGGTTTTATAAGTCGACTTTAGGACAAAACACAAGCGCGATCACCTCAAAATTTTGCGTGATAGATGCCTCCGGAAACCTTTAGGGTCTCAAACTGCGTAAGTTGTATTAACGTTAGTGTCTCTAAGTTTTCGCCATAATTTGAGCCTTTGTTTATTGCGTAGTGCGTAATGCGTATTGAGCGCTTTTTTACGTACTACGCACTACGCACTACGTTTTATGAATCGTTGTGGCGAAAAACTAATGACACTAACTATTAACTCTACTCCTTCTTAATTTTCCCCCTGCATTAATCTCCCTGAAGAGTCATTTGCTTAGGAACATTGAGATTGACTTGACAGCACTCCAAAAACGCGATACGCTATTGATTCTTACTCACCTTATCAAAGTAGGCCCAAAAGTCTACCACATAACGAACAGGGACATGCATGAATAATCTTGAAGACTGTTTAAACGAACTTTGTCAGGTTAATGGCGACCTTGAATTTGTTCGGTATCTATTTGAGTCGTTGCGGCCTGATGATGTGACGCAGCCTCAAGATGTTGTAAAAAAGGTTCAGTGCTTAGCGCAGGCTATGGAGGCTAACCCCGAACGGGCGAACGTCATCCGCGAGAAAATGCGTACCTTCTTACTCAAGATGCGTTTTCTACCGCTCTACAGCGATACCGGCATTTTGCCGCGTCGAGACTTTCCCACCGAGTTTTGGCGGCGGGTATACGATAACCTTATGCCTAATCCGCCGGTTACTTTCAGCGCAAAAAATCTATTGGATCAAATTTTCTATAAACGGGACGATCCAGTCTGGGTCCAAGCTGTGCCGGATGAGACCTGGATGCAGCTTTATCGCATTTTTGTACCCGATGAAGCAGACAATGCCATCGAACGTCATCTCATCGACGAGGCTTTGTACGCCTTAGAGATGCTGTCTATCCGGCTGGCCGCAGAAGAGATGGAGAGCGAGTTGTTGCGGTTGGATCCATCGATTGCCGACCACGACTCGATCTTTATCGCCCAAGAGCGCGAGATCAGCAAATTTGTGGCGAGTCGCTCGCGACTCATCCCCACCCAACAGCCGGCTGCCGAATGCCAACAAGCGGATGCTGCCCATGCCTGGGTGATGTTACAACAATGTGAGGATCAGTTTTACCGATTTAGACAACTCGCGCTGATCAAAGGGAATGATCTCAGGCTCACCTACCTCTTAGAACGCATGGAACAGATTTTGGCACGCATCCGGGCGCTGCTGAGCATCCTCGATCCCGATCACAAAGGGACGCCCCAGAGCAAATCTCTGTCGCTATTTCGCCAACTGGTGCAGGAACTGAGTACCGAACACAGTATCGCCAGCCTGCTGCGCCAAACGGTCTATTTGTGGGCCAAAAGTATGACCAATCAGGCCAGCAGAACCGGCGAACATTACGTAACCGAAAACCGCCATGAATATTTTGGGATGTTTGGTCGGGGCTTGGGCGCAGGTGTTTTCATTGCGATTATGGCCGTCATCAAAATTTTCATCACGGGCATGGCTCTGCCGATGGGCTGGACGACCTTATGGGTCAGCCTCAACTATGGTCTCGGCTTTGTCATTATCCACATCCTGCACTTTACTGTGGCAACCAAGCAGCCGGCCATGACCGCAGCCTACATGGCTGAAAAGTTGGAACATGCGAGCAACGGGTCGGTCAATAAGAAGGAACTGGCCCAACTGATTGTAAAGGTAGGGCGTTCACAATTTGCGGCGATCCTGGGCAATGTGGCGGCAGCGTTACCGGTGGCCCTCATCATCGGCATTGCCCTGAGTGTCTCTTCCGGCAGCGAGGTGATGAAACCAGAGAAAGCAGCCGAACTGATGCACGGGCAAGACGCACTGACCAGCCTGGCGCTTTTTTATGCGGCCATTGCCGGTGTCTGGCTATTTGCTTCGGGACTGGTCGCCGGCTTTTTTGACAATCGATCCCTCTATTTGAATCTGCCGGGACGTATTCGCCAGCATCCGCTTTTAAAGCAAATCATGCCTTCCAAACTCCGTAACCGTTTCGCCGATTACATGGGCGAACATTATGGTGCCCTGTGGGGAAACTTCTTCTTTGGCGTTATGCTGGGTGTGACCGCCTATGTGGGTTATCTTCTTCATCTGCCGCTGGATATCCGTCACGTTGCGTTTTCCGTCGCCAACGTCGGTTATGCGTCGGTTGTTACCTGGCCCGGAATTGGCATCTTTCTGGAATTTGTCTTCTTTGCCCTGCTCATCGGCGTTGTTAACCTGACCGTGAGCTTTATATTCGCGCTGAACGTGGCCGTCCGCTCACGTGGGATACGGCTAGGCGGCATAGGTGCCATACTGGGTGCTTTCTGGCAGGAAGTGCGCCGTCGGCCCTGGGAGCTTTTTATTCCACCGGCCTCAGAACCCGGTAGAGTCCAACAGCACGCGCATCAGGAGATGTAATGTAACATCTCATGACTGAACTGCAACAAGAACTCAAAGCCTTTATCGATGCCTACGGTGTCGCGGCCATTATCGTGTCGTTGAGCTTGACCAGCCTCTCGGTGGCAGTTGGGCAAGGGTTGCTGCTGTTGGCTAACCAGGTCAAGGCCTCGCGCTTTATTTTTAGCCTGATCGCCTCAGCCGTTATCTTTATCGCCTCCATTGGCGTTTGGACAATAACCGTCTATCTTGTGGCCCACTATTACTTCTATTTAACCTGGAGCTTATGGGAAATTTTTGTGGTTGTGGTCCTAAGCTTCTCCCCGCTCACTCAGGCTTACTTAGGGATTTTGCCCTATTTTGGTAGCTGTATTGTGCGCATCCTCTACTTGCAAAGCGCTTTGGTATTGACTCTCATCCTGTGGGGTATCGGCTTCGGCTGGCAAGGAGCGCTGCTGGTGCTATTAGGAGGCACGGCGCTCTTGATGGCTGCCCATCTCACGATCCTACAGCCCCTGTATTGGCTGCAAAACCGCATTGCCGGCAAACAACTGCGGCGACGGTATCGCGCTATCATTTCCGACCTGCGTCTGGACTTAGGCTCGTGATTGAACTATTGGTCGATGCCGTTTACTATGCTTTCTTCATTCTGTTCCTGAGCCTTGTTGCAGCGCTGGCCCTGGCCCCATTCGAGGCAATGGGTTGGTGGTCGGGCTGGTGGCTGCGCAAAGAGGATCCGGCGGCAGCGCTCTCTAAACCAATCACGGTCGAACCGGAGCAGTCGGCTGACGAGGTTACGCCACCGGCTAACCACCCGGTCGAACACTATGTTATTTTTTTAACCGGGATCGGCGGCTCTACCACGCGGGTCAACGTTCCGTTTGAGAAGCGGTTGCTGACGCGGCTGCGCGAACGCATGCCCAACGCCTGCGTCATCGACACAATTTACCCCTACTCGGTTGCCAATCGCGGGCTTACCAAAGGACGTTTCTTGGCCCAATTTTGGCGCTTCATTCTCTACGAAAAGATGACCGGGCATCGAGCGCTTGGCTTTGTCATCAACATCCGCAATCTCTTGCAGGTGCTTGTCTGCGCCGATAACCGTTACGGCCCGTTTTTCAGCCAAGGCGCGGCGCAAGTCATCGCCCAACAGCTTCGTCAGGAAAAGTGTGATTTGGCCGGCAGTATTCCGGTGACCATCATCGGCTACAGCGGCGGCGGTCAAATTGCCGTAGGTGCAGCACCTTATCTGGCCGAGGTGCTACCGGCCCCGGTTAAAGTCATCTCGCTCGGCGGCGTTTTGAGTTCCACCCCCAAAATCAACCGCATCGATCACCTGGTTCACATTTATAGCGACAAAGATACCGTCCAGCGGCTGGGCATGATCTTTCCGGGTCGCTGGCGGCTGGCTTATACGTCGGCCTGGAACCAGGGTCGCCGCTCGGGACGGATTTCTTCTCTTTTATTGCCGGGGGTCAAACACGACGGGCCGGGTGGCTACTTAGATGAAGAGAGCTATTTAGACGACGGTCGCAGTTATATGGATCGAACTGTTGATACGATGGTCGCGGTTATTAACACCGAGGTGCAGCCCATTCCTGACAGTTAATGGGCTGCCTCACATTGATATGTTACTGTGTTTCCGTAGCCAACTTAGCCACTTTGACAGCTTTCGTCTTTTTATCGACCTTCTGAATCTTGTGCCGCAAGACCCCACCACGAGCCTGGTGTCCCTGACCGATAACCACAAAAGCGCCGGGATCGACCTGGGCTACAATCTCATTGACCAGCGCGATGTCGGGCCGGTAGACGGTGCAAAAGAGCGTAATCTTTTCGGTGTGGGTATACATCCCCCGCGACTCCCAACCGGTAACGCCGACACCCAGCCGCTGAAACAACGCCGTGGCTATCTCCTCAGGGTGGGTGGTAATGATGAAGGCGGTGCGAATAACGCTCGGCCCTTCGAGCATGTAGTCGGTGGCCAGACCGTAGATGAACAGCATCAACAGCGCATACAGCGCAATTTCCCAGCCGAAAATAAGACCTTGCGTAAAAATAATGCCGCCATCGACCATCAAATAGATCTGCGTAATCGGCAAGCCGGTTTTGAGTTGTATAATCCGGCTGATAATGCCCGTCCCGGCAAAGGCTCCCCGCCCCAAAAAGATAAAGCCCAGACCAATGCCGCCGAGCACCCCGCCATAAAGCGTGTTAAGCAGCAGATCATCCGTCAAGCCTTCGTGCGGAAGATAGCTGGTGAAAAAATCCAGACAGAAGCTGTAAAGAATGGTCACGTACCAGGTGGTAATCAAAAAGTGGAACCGGCCTAAAAAGTAGAAGCCCAGAATAAGCATAGGCACTTGAAGCAGTAGGGTCGTAAACCCAAGCGACCAGCCGGTGAAATGGTTGGTAATCAAAGCCAGTCCCATCACCCCACCGGGAGCGATGTTGGTTCTACGCATAAATATGTCAAAGCTGGCAACGACCAATATTGTGCCGATGGTTAGAAAAGCATAATTGCGTAGGAACAGGAAAATGTTGTCGTGGCTGAAGAAAGAGGCCAACTTTTGTTTCATGATAAAACTCCTAATTTCAAATAAAGCGGTGACAGAGACGGATAGCGTGTGCCACCTTGTTAGAACAGATACTTTTGGGCAATAAAAAAGGCTTGGTTTGATACGCAACCAAGCCACCTTAAATGGTGAAAAATTTATTTTTTTGTTGAGCGTTCGCTCGACAGCGAGACGGCTGCCGAACCTTTACACACTCATTTTAAAGGCAAAATCAGGTAATTGTCAACCCCTTTTTCTAACTTTTAATCTTGCCTTATGCGAAAGATGACGGTCACTTTTAAAGGAAGAAAGCTGTTCATTTCGTCGATCAGCTTAATAGTTTTGACCAAGTGACCGTCACCTTATCGTTTTAGTCTGACTCACCGGATTGGCTCTGCACCTGTGCCGTTTCACATTTTTGGCAGATAGGAAAGGTCAGCCACGGAACCGTGTGATTGTGCGCGTACTGCGGTGCCGGCGCAACCAGAGCCAATGGAGCCGGTTTGCCGCACAGAAAACAGGGCAGCGTGGGATCGATTTTGATCAAAACCATCTGGTGCGACTCAGCCCGGTCATCAATATAGGGAATCAGCGCTCTTGCAACATCAACATATTTTTGCGGTAGGTTAGACATAATTTCCTCCGTTTTGTGTTGGTTAAGTATTGTGAATGAAACGTCATTCATACGACTGAAGAACGGTAATTTGTAATTAGTAAATGGTAATTAGAAACAATCAGGATTTACAAGATTATCATGATTTTATTCGTTATAATTCAGTAAATCATGTTAATTCTGTCGATTAAACCGTGCAATTTTATGCTTCTACGGTTTAATGCTGCGCTACCCAATAACCAATTACCATTTACCATTTACATCTTTACGGCTCCAAAACCCGGCTGATAGCCCTGGCAATGCGTTCCGGGGTGGGGAGAAAGGTATCCTCCAGTT
>JAGRBZ010000171.1 GCA_020433805.1 Anaerolineae bacterium | reverse complement strand
CTTCATCGATGCCGACCACATTGGTATCATCATCAACAAGAGCGAGAATTTCGTCCGCATTTTCAACCACGGTTGCCTGAAAATGATTTCCCCGGTGAGAACTAACCTTGTTGGCTTTGTAGCGTTGGTCCAGTTGAGGCTTAAAAACCTGAACCTTTTGTTTGGCGATTTCGGCTCGAATTAGTCTGCGAATCAGCTCTTCTGTTTTACCGCTAAACATACTGCCGCAGATAAGTTCAATCCAGCCGCCATTATAACCGTAGTACACCTCTATTTCCTCCAAAAAAAATTAGGCAGACTCGCCTGCCGTCTGCCTAATAACTGTATCTATAACACGAGCTTCATAAGCCCTGTATCAATCTAAAAAATTCCTAAACGCGAGCCAGATAATCCGTTTTTGCTTTTTCTAATGTTGCTTTAGAGGTATCAAGCGCCTTTTGATCAAACCCTTCGAGAGCCAATAAACTGTCTGGGGCTTTATCAATCTTGGTTGCTAAATCACCTACAGTAACAATATTATTATTAAGCAATACTTGAGCGACTTCATCACTCAAATCGAGTGCAGCCAGTTGCTGCTTCAAGAAGCGCTGCTCGGCTTTGGCCAGGTTTTTCTTTTGACGCTTGCTGGCATCGTCTTGCGCTTTGGTATAGCTGTTTAAGCGGTTCATAAAGCGCTCAACTTGACCACCACTGTCGATAATGCGTTGCTCGCCGGTATAGAAGGGATGGTTGCCGGACCATACATCAACCCGCAGTTCGGGCTGCGTTGATCCCACTTCCATTACGACTTCACCGTTGCAAATTACTTTAGCGTTGGGGTACCATTTCGGATGAATATCTTTTTTCATAGTAAAACCTCTGTACGAAACTTATAACGACGCGTTAGCTAGCCTCAGGATAAACGCTAATGCGCTTTTTACCTTGAGGCGTATACTCAAACTTAACGTAACCATCTATAGTAGCAAAAATAGTGTAATCTTTGCCCATACCTACGTTAGAGCCGGGGTGAAATTTCGTACCGCGCTGACGAACAATAATGTTGCCAGGCCGAACCACTTCACCACCAAATTTTTTTACGCCAAGACGTTGGCTGTTACTATCGCGACCGTTGCGGCTAGAACCGCCACCTTTTTTATGTGCCATGATTCTCTCCTTAATTACCCAACACTGATCTTATCGATCTTTAAGCTGGTGTAATCTTGTCGATGACCTTGCTTTTTGTGATAATTTTTCTTATGTTTATAAACAATGATTTTTTTACCGCGCCCGTGATCTTTAACTGTCGCTGTCACACTTGCGCCTTCAACCACGGGAGCCCCAATAGAAGGCCCGGAGTCGCTGTTTACCATTAAAATGCGATCAAATTCAACTGTTTCGCCGACTTCAACGGGAAGTTTTTCTACACGAATAACGTCGCCTTCGGCTACGCGGTACTGTTTTCCGCCACTTACGATAACTGCGTACATCTTACGATCTCCAAAGTTAGGGGGTTGTTAGCTCGTTAAACAAAAAATGAGTGTGACCCGATTGGTGCGGTCACACACAAAATTTAATTATATCGGCCCTGGTAAAATTGTCAAGAAAGAAGCCAATGAATAGTTGGTTGGTTGGTTGGTTGGTTGGTTTATTCTACACGTCTGAACAGATATTGAAAAGTTTATAAATCTTCCATCAAGTTCGACCAAGTGAGGGGGCTGACGGTGTGGATCGTCAGGGTTGGGCCGGAGGACGGAAGCGTCGCCGGTTTGTGGCCGTCGGGTGTAATAAAAATGGCTAAAATACGCATATTGTGCTGCTGAAGACGACTCACGGCCTGGCTAATGGCGGCATTAGGCCGGCTAATAAGTATAATTACAAATGGCAGGCGTGGCAGCGAGTGCAGCACCTCGTGCAGCGGTTCGACCCCGTCATTTTCGACTTTCGCCAGATAGTTTAATGTTCCCCACCAACTTAACGGTGTGGCAGGCGGTCGCCAGCGCGGACTGTGACCGACAAGGCGAAACGGAATATTGTGGTGGTCGGCATAATGACCAAAGGTCGCTGCCAGACGAACAGCAATTTCAAAGGTTGAGAATTTACCTTCATTAACCTGACCATCTACGGACAAATCGAGCACAACCGTCAGGGTCAGCTGATCCTGGTCAGAAAGCTCTTTCACGACCAAGCTGCCTAATCGGGCTGTACTGCGCCAGTGGATATGGCGCATTGAGTCGCCGGAACGGTATTCACGGGTACCGATGATGTCGCTCCCCTGACCAACACGCAGCGACTGGCGGTCGGTAAAGCCCCGATGCTCTAGCAGGCGCAGCCGTTTGAGCGGATAAAACTGGGGATAGATCAACAATTCGCCAGGTACAGTGAGCGTGTAACGGCTACGAAACAAACCAAACGCCCCTTTTGAGCGAAGTGTCAGAGCATCAAAGCTGTAAAAGCCACGCCGGTCGCAGCCAGTCTGATAACTTACCTTTACCGGACGACCGCGAAATAAACGAGGGATAAACAACGATTGATTTTGCTCGGCTGGGGGTGCGAAAGGACACTTTTCCTGACCGGCAATTAAGAACGCGGGTCTCAAACCGCTCTGTTCAGCCTGAAGCGTAACCACAATCGGATCATCTTCAAAAAAATCAACCGTTTCAAGCAGTGGGTCCCTGGCTTGATCTAGCTTTGCAGATGGCGATCGAGGCGATTGAAAGGAACGGGCAAAGCGTACGCCTTTCAGAAGGCGACGCCCATAAAAATAATCGACCACCAGCAAGCCAATCAAACTGTTGGACATAAGGTAGAGCCAACCCACCTGCGTTTGGTTCGCCAGCAGGTAAAGAGCCAAAGCCAAGATAAATAGAACAAAGACGCGCATAATACAAACGAATTAAGAATTATGATGGGTGAATTATGAAATGATCAAAAGCTTCCTAATTCATATTTCATCCCTCATAATTCATGAGATTGGTACAGGGACTGTAGATAAAATAACCTCAACAACGGCCTCTTTTACGGCTCGCGACGGCTCGTGGGTGATCATGCGGTGGGTCAAGACGCCAGGGGCCACAGTCTTGATATCATCGGGGGTTACAAAGTCACGGTGGTTTAGGAGAGCCATAGCTTGAGCCGCTCGCTGAAGGGCAACGCCGCCGCGAGGACTGACACCAAGCATTACATCGGGATGCTTGCGCGTTGCCTCAAGCAATCGAACAATATATTCTTTAAGAGAACGCACCACACCGATACTTTTAACCAGATGTTGCAGGGCCAATACATCAACAGGCGAGATAACCGGTTCGATTTTGCTCAGCGGGTCTTCGTGCTCCTCCCGCTCCAATATAAGCACCTCATTTTCGAAATCCGGATAGCCCATACTTAGCGAGATAAGAAAGCGGTCGAGTTGGGCTTCGGGCAGGGCAAATGTTCCAGCCGTTTCAACCGGATTTTGGGTAGCTATAAGAAAAAAAGGTTCGTCTAGCTGATACTGCTGACCATCGACGGTGACCTGGCGTTCAGCCATACTTTCCAGCAAGCTTGATTGGGTGCGAGGCGTCGCCCGATTGATTTCATCGACCAGCACAAATTGGGCAAAAATGGGACCGGGGATAAAGCTAAACTGCTGCTCCTTTTGATTGTAGATAGAGGTACCGGTGATATCACTTGGCAACAGATCGGGTGTACACTGGATGCGTTTGAAGCTGGCGCTAATCGATCGGGCTAAGGCTTTGGCAACCAACGTTTTACCCACGCCGGGAACATCCTCTAGCAGAAGGTGACCGCCGCTAAAAATTGTAACGAGTACAAGCCGAAGCTTACCCGGCTCGATGACGGCTGCCTTGCTGACACTGGTCTGAAGTTGATTGATGAAGGGGGTGGCTTCACTGATGCTGAGCACTTTGGGCAGCGTATTATGTGAATTTGACGACAATTGGGTCATTGTTTGCTGATTTGGGTCGTAGGTCATAGTATCATTCAATAGTCACTCGTGCTTTATTTAGCTTTCCCCAAAATCACACTTTTTGCAAATCTACCTTCCGCATTTAGTTACCTTTTGTAAAAGAAAACCCTCACAGATACTGAAACCTGTGAGGGCATTTGATTTTAAAGGCGTTATTTAATTTTTGGAAAGTTTGGATATCCGCTCAATGATCAGGTTAGGTAAAACTAACTACCCTTTGCTCTACAAAAGCTGCCTTATTCCTAAGGGGACACCACAGTCGAGGCCAATGCAGGTTGAGACAATACCCGCTCGATGTCTAACTCGGCCAAAATCTGATCACGGATGCCACCGAAATCATCAGCGGAGCGAACAAAATCAATCCGGTCGGTGTCGATGGTGAGGATAGGGCAGAGGGTGTAATCCTCAATCCAACCATTGTAGAGTTCGTTCAATTGCTGAAGGTAAAGCGGCGAGATATAACGTTCGTAGTGGCGGCCTCGTCGTTGAACCCGCGCAATTAATGTAGGGATGCTGGCTTTTAAGTATACGACTAAATCAGGCTTGGGAAGCATCTGGACAAACTCTTCATATAAATCGCGATAGAGTTGGTACTCTCTATCCGACATTTTCCCCAATCGATAAAGATTACGGACAAAAATGTCGGCATCTTCATACACGCTGCGATCTTGGATAACCGAGCCAGGGTACATCGCCATCTCCCGATGGATACGGAAACGTCGGGAAAGGAAAAAGACTTGCGAATGAAAACTCCACCGATTCATATCCTGAAAGAAATCGGCTAAGAAAGGATTATCATCTACCGCTTCAAAAAAGGGAGTCCAGTTAAAATCTTCCGCCAAAAGTTGCGTAAGTGTACTTTTGCCAACGCCCATATTCCCGGCAATGGTAATAGAGTATTTCTTCATCTTCTCAGTTCTCCTCAAGATGACTAATCAAAAGTTAACGGCCTACAAAACCTACACCCTCTATTCCCTGTTTTTTGGCAAAAAGAAAGACCGCTACACCTGACACCAAGGTTGTACCGGCCTCTAAAATACCGACTCAACTGCCACAATCGAGTCGAGCATATTACTACGATCATCAATTAAAAGTTTAGAACAGCGGATTTGGAGCGCTTTCATCACTATTTTCAATCTGCTAATAAGAGTTACAAGATTATTATAACACTATATCTTGCGCTTACAAAATAGAAACCCCCTATATATAGTAGGGGGTCTCAACGGTGAAACCGTAAAGTTATTGCGCTTTCTTAAAAACTATTAACCGTGTTTAATAATTTGATAATAGACCATCACCGCGTGTTGGTCAAATTCTGGCGATGTTTTCAGTCTTCTGACCGACTTTACGTTCGGTACCGGCCCGAATACGAGCAAAGTTTTGCCGAAGGGCGTAAAACATAATCATTAAACTCAGCAAACTGCCCAAAATATACACATATGGCGTGTATCCTAACAGAGCAAATACAGTTAAAACAACCACGCTGCTCACGGCCACCGACGTCGAGAGTATCGAGGCGTAGCGTGTAAATCCTAAGCCGGCTAGACCACATATCGCTACCAACAATCCGGCCCAAAAATTGATACCGCCGACAGTACCTACCGCGGTACCCGCGCCAACCCCGCCCTTAAATCCCAAAAAAATAGAGTGATTATGGCCCAATACTGCCGCCGCCATAGCCAAGGCTACGGTCAAAGGCGAAAAGGCAATTTGAATAAAGAAAATCGGCAAAAGACCTTTCATTACATCGCCCAAAACGGTCAGTCCGGCAGCCAACGGCCCGGCCGAGCGCAACACGTTGGTGCCGCCCGTTCGCCCGCTGCCTGAAGCCAACACATTAACGCCGTACAGTCGGGCTACAATAGCCCCGAAAGGAATAGACCCACATAAATAGGCTACCAAAATTGCCACAACAGACCAAATTGACATCGTTTTACTGCGCCCCCCCGAGCAGAATTTGTTCGACGTTTGAGTATAGCAAAAAGCCAAGGGGTGTCAAAAGTAATGAAATAGGTAACTTGAGAATTGATGAACACAAAAGAGAGCCTTTGACAATGCGCTCACATCTGCTAAAATCAAGCTGCTTTGCAAATCTACCGGAGTAAAAAGGTTCGATGACTTCAACCCGTAAAAATTTATGGCAACGGTTCGATGGTCCGCTTAAAGTGGGCATTTCGTTTGCCATCATCGGCATCGTGCTAACGATTGTCGGTATTTTCCGAGACCCAACCACGCCGATTACGGTGTGGTCACTGACCGTAGGCAGCTTAATTTCCGGCGTGGTCTGGGGCCTGGTCAGTTGGGCCATTGCCACAGCGGCTGTCGAGGTCGAAGCCGACGTGCAGCAGGCTCAAGAGGCTGAAAACACCCCGGAACTGTCCAAACAAGAGGATGACTCGAACTAACATCATTACGAGCGGTCTACTAGGTTTGATAGGGGCGATAATTTTAGTTGGTGGCTCTCTCGCTATTGTCGTTTCGGGCTGGATACCGATTCTTATTACCCGCCCGATTATCATTTGGCCCTTTTTCCTGGTACTCTTACTCTTTTCGGTGGCCGAAATCCCACTGATGGTCTACAGTATGCGGCGCATCGCCGCCAGTAACAATGCCAAAGCCGTTTATCTGGTACTCTTAACCAATACCGGATACACATTTTTTGCTGGAGTCTACGCCGCACCGTTTATCCTGTTGGCCGCCCGTTCAACGCTCGAACTGGCAGCCGGTGCTCTACTGGGCGTGTTAGCGTTTGTTCGATTTATCTCAACCCTTATATTCTTACCCAAGTGACAAAACTTATGAATTTCAACCAAATCCAAGCTCTCATTGCCGATATGGACGGTGTGGTGTGGCGTGGTGACACGCCGCTGCCCGGCCTCAACAAACTGTTCAACTTTCTCGCTGCACATAATATTCCATTTACGCTGGCTACCAACAACGCCAGTAAAACCGTGGCCCAATATCAAAAGAAATTTGCCCGCTTTGGTGTCGAGGTGCAGCCGGAAAACGTTATGACCTCCTCAATAGCCACGGCGATGTATCTTAAGGATACAATCGAACCGGGCAGCAATGTATACGTCGTCGGCGAAGACGGTCTCACCGATGCGGTGCGACAGGCCGGCTTCAACGTGCTCGATGATGCCGGCCAACCGGCCGCCGCGGTCGCGGCCGGTATCGATTTCACTTTTACCTATGAAAAGCTAAAGTATGCAACCTTGCTCATCCGGCGCGGTGCCCATTTTGTCGGCTCTAACGGTGACCTAACCTTTCCCTCAGAAGAGGGATTGTATCCCGGTGCCGGTTCCATTTTAGCCGCCATCGAAGCCGCGACCGACACCAAGCCAACCGTTATCGGCAAACCGGAACCGCTTATGTTCAACGTCGCTGTCCGCAGAATGAACAGCACGCCGGCCCACACCGTAATGATCGGTGATCGACTGGAAACAGACATCCTGGGCGCACAGCGGGCCGGAATGAAAACCGTGTTAGTGACCACCGGCATCGATAATCAAGACAGTATTGCCAGCAAAGGCATTCAACCCGACATCATACTCAGCGGTATCGATGAACTGGTTGATGTGTGGCAAAGCCAATTAGATGCAAAGTAGCCGGTGAATGGAAAACAGACCGCTCAACATCGCGCATCGGGGAGCATGTAGTCTGGCCCCTGAAAATACGCTGGCGGCTGCTCAGCAAGCTCTGGCTGTAGGGGCTGATATGTGGGAACTGGATGTTAGCGTTACCGCTGATGGCCAACTCATTGTCATCCATGATGACTCGCTGGTGCGTACAACGGATGTCCGGCAGCAGTTCCCTGATCGAGCACCTTGGAATTTTACCACCTTCACTCTGGCCGAAATCAAGCAGCTCGATGCGGGGTCATACTTCGTAGAAACCGATCCGTTCGGCACGATTGCCGCCGGTTTGATCGATACACCGACCCAAGAGGCACTACGCGGAGAGCCGATCCCAACTTTAGAAGAGGCATTACTTTTTACCCGCGACAATCACTGGCAGATTAACGTCGAAATCAAAAAGACCCCACCACCCCTGGAGTCTTTTCCCATTGTCGAACACGTTATCGATTTGATTATGGCGCTTAATATGCCGTCGCAGGTGCTCGTATCTTCCTTTGAGCATAGTTACCTGACCACGGCGAAGGCGATCAATCCCTCTATCGATACAGCGGCTTTAGTCGCCTGGCCCATCATCAATCCGCTTAAATTGCTCAATAGATTACAGTGTCGTGCTTACCATCCTTACTACAAGCTTACCGATGCCAGACAAATCGATCAATTGAACCAAGCCGGGTTCGAGGTCAACATTTGGACGGTAAATAACGCCAAGGATATACGCGCATTTACCAAAGTCGGTGTAAACGGCATCATCACCGACTTCCCCCAATCACGCTCCATACCCTAAGGAATGAAAAACAATTAAGTTCGGCATGGCATTGCGAGCAAAGCGAAGCAATCCCTACTCTATCAACTCCACAAACTTTATGAACTCTACAAACTCTACACCTCTTCGCCTACAATATCTTCTGTCGGCAGTGTAAAGTAAAAGGTTGTACCTTTGGCCCGCCCATGGGTTTCGGCCCAGATTTGACCGCCGTGGGCCTCGACAATGTACTTGGCAATCGCCAAACCCAAGCCGGTGCCGGACTCTTGACCAACGCTGCGAGCGCGATCCACTTTGTAAAAACGTTCGAAAATGCGGGGCAGATCCTCTTTCGAAATACCGATGCCGGTATCAGAGATACCAACCACAATCCAACCCGGTTCAACTTCACGGTCGCCAAAAATTGTGCGGCCATTGGGCATTTGAGCTGAGACCGTCACACCGCCCTTTTCGGTAAACTTGATAGCGTTGTGAACCAAATTCATGAAAACCCGGTTGACCATCGCTTGATCGACCAGCACCAAAATATCTTCGGGGATTTCAACCTTGAGCGCGATATTTTTGCGTTCGGCCTGCATCAGCAGATGATCAATCTGTGTTTGGGCAATCGTATGCAGTGGCATGCTTGCTAATTTGAAGGGTGCCCGACCCGACTCAATAAGAGAGAGATCAAGTACTTCTTGCGCCAGTTGGCTTAGGGTATCGACCTGGGCGGCCATTTTCTCGACCAGTTTGGGGGCCACTTCTTTATCGTACAAGGCACCTTTAAGTAAGGTTTCGGTCAGCAGTTGCAGTGAAGCCAAAGGCGTCCGCAGTTCGTGCGAAATATTGGTGACAAAATAGCGCCGCGATTGGGCTAGCTTCTGAAGTTCGGTCACGTCACTAACGGCCAGGGCAACAGCCACAATCTCGCCATTCTCTTTGATCGAGCGGGCATGCGATTCTAAAATCTTTTCACCGGTGTTGCAAAAGATAGCCGGCATTTTCTCACCGGCCAGCGTTTGCTCAACCAATTCATGCAGTTGATGCTGACGAGTCCAGCGCATGAGGGTGGTTTCATCCTTACGCAGTTTGCCAAAGATCCGTTTGGCGACCTTATTAGCGCTGGAAATGCGACCATCGCGCTCAACAATGATCAACCCTTGTGTCGAAGCCGCCAGCAGCTTCTTGCGGCGCGCATTCAGTTCGGCCAAATCTTTGCGTGTATCGGCCAGCCGTCTTTCTAGACGAAATTTATCGCTGACGTGCTGTTCAATAACCTTCTTTTGTTTGCGGTTTACATAGAATTGAAACCCGATCACGAACACCAACAAGGCCACAATTCCCCACAATATACTCATAAGCACCTATGTTTTCTTTAATACGTAGTTGGATAGTATAGCACAAACAATGTTAAGATCGTAAGTATCAATGGAATATGACAGGGTTTTAGACGCTACATTTGGAACAAAAAAGGCTAAGGTTGAGGCGAAGGCTAAGAAAAAGGGTTAATTTATCGGTCAGCTACTTAACACATTATTTCTTAGCCTCAGCCTTAGCCTCTAAAACATCCACTATCCTTCGGCTTCGAAAGGACATGAACTACGGAATTCATTTGCAATCCGCTCACCATCACCCTCAAACTTCCAGATAAACCTTCCAAGAAGCCGGGATTTCCCCGGAGGCGACAAGGTACGTAACCCGAGGCGTTTTGGGTTCCCAGCTTAATTTCATATTGGCTTCATGAGGGGTGCGGTTGCCTTTGCGCTGGTTACAGGTAGCGCAGGCGCAAACGGTGTTGGTCCAGGTGTTTTTGCCGCCCCGGCTAATAGGCAAAACATGGTCGATGGTAAAATCACCGCGCGATAACACTTTCCCGCGCTGCTTGCCACCGGTTCGGATGCCGCAATAGACGCAGGTGTGATTATCGCGCTGAAAAACGGCGTGACGGCTCCAGCGGGCACCACGCTGAGGCACATTAATGTAACGTCGCAGCCGGACAACCGTAGGAATACGTAGCGTATGCGAGACACCATGCATCTCCAACGAGTCGCGACAGGCAGCCTCGACGCGCCCTTTGAGCAGCAGCGTAAGCGCCCGGCGCGTGGTCACAACACACAACGGTTCGTAACTGGCATTCAGTAATAGCACTCTTTCCATTGAGACTATCCTTTTAAGCTCATGGCATATCTTCTCAAAAGGCGGTCTGTTTAGACAAGCAGCAAACTTACGCTTGTTCTCCGTTACTCTAGATGATAGAGAAGAAACTTCATGCCTACATTGACGCAATCACTTTTTTGTTAATTCGACGCGAGCCGTTGCGATGATGCCCGTTTTCGGCAGCCGTAGCGTGGTAGCCCCATTTTGGAAAATCAAAATCAGAAGCAATCGATCGTGGCTGGAGCAAAACCGCCTGCAAAAAGGCTTCAAGTCCGCGCACATTGTACAAATTTAACTCAAACCCCCAGCCATCCATTTGATCAAAAAGGTGACGGAGATCAGCCGTATGCCAATCCATAGAAAAACGGTTAACGCCCCAATCGGTGAGGCGATCAAGAATGTTTCGAGCACGCTGTGGTTTGTGAATAACCAGCGGGGCTAGAAAATCGACCGGACACTGGATGGTCGCGCCGGGGTGGGCCAGCGCTAGACGCTTAAAATCGTGCTTGTGAAGGTGATCGATGTGACCGCTAAACCACAGTTTCGACCCGTTAAAGCCGTAGGTCAACGCCACGTCGAGAATACGCTCGATTACACCACCACCGCCCTTCAAATCGAGCTTGATGCCCTTGTTTTTGTAGCGCAAGGTGTCAAGCGCGTGAGCTAAGCTCAAAAATTCCTCTTCCGGTTGCAGAGCTTGCTCCTGGAATGAGGAGCCACGCAAAATCAACTCACCATTGAAAGGGTTGAGCCGCACATCAAATTCACCCCAGTAGACATCGGACAGGAGAAACTGTTCCAGATACGGGGTGTTGTTGATGCTTTGCCACACAAATTCAATATGCTTGGGCAGCGCATTTTTTGAAATCAGCGCCGTTAGATCATACTCGTTGCCGACGATGGCGTGGTTGGGCAAGCTGTCGCGTTTGCTTTTGAAAAGGGTTTCAGCGTGCAGCAGCAGCATATCACGCTCGGTGTCGATTTCGGACACGACGCGCAGATTGTCAGGCTCGTTATCAACAAAAGCGATAATCCGATAACCCTGCTCCTGAAAGTAACGAATACCCGCTTGCTTGGCGGCCAAAGCCTTATGATCGTTCGACTCTCGCATAGCAAGAAGATCGTTGGTGAAATGCACTTTATACTCCTGCCCCAATTCATTGAGCGAGCGCAGCGTATCGGTACGATACATCTCCGGGCGAGCCGTATTTAGCCCGACGTATGTCCCCGGCTGCATCTGAAACCAACGGATCACCTCCAATACGCCCCGGAACGGTCGATGCGCTTCCAGCATCGCCTCCGAACTCCAGGCCGTTGTGTTGTACCATGCGATGAGCGATTCGCGAATGTCAGACGGCACATCAAACATATCGAACAACGGTACCAAATCGTTTTCGTGAACGTTGATATCACTCAGTTCCAGATCGTTAAAGTAGGTCGTTTGATGATCCTGATCATACCGTTTCAAAAGATACAGCACCATATGACGCATATCCAAAATTGTGCCGTCGATATCAAAAATAATCAGATGTTTATCATGGGGATACTGCTGCTTTAAGCGGCTGTAGTGTGAAGCTAACTCTGTCATCCAGTTTTTGTCCATAGTGGAAGTCCTCCCAAACTTGCTTAGGTAATCTGGTCAATATCCAGTTCAAGTTACTGCATTGCTGCGAAATAGTGAGCCATAAGGCCTATATAGAAAATGGCTCGGCAAAACTGACCGAGCCATTGATACTGTTATTATCCTAATAGTAAAGATTATTATTGTTGGTCGGCCGGTTAACCGTCTCTCGACTAACCGGCTTAAGCAGGAGCTATGATGATGCTCCGCATAACGCAAAGGCTGTCTTCGCCAAGATCGAATAGGGGTTAAAATCGTTGCTAAATTTATCATTCAGTTGCAATACATTACGCGATTAAATATGAAATACGACATAAACCTTTTCAATTTTACACCAAAACTATTAAATAGTGCCACTTATAAAGTTAAAGAACATTTAATTTTGTGTCAAGTTTTATTAACGCCGTAACCCTATGCACTAATCAAGATTGGTTCAGTTTTCTTTCCAAAGCTGTATGACCACCAAAGTCATCTCTCCACCAAAGACGCCGTTAAACCAAATAGTGAAAACTGGACCAATCTGTTGTTAAACGCCCGTCTATTAAGGTATGTTTACTATTCTTAATATCTTCTTAACCATATTTTTAAGAGGCGATTACAAGGGCTTAATACAAACCCATTACCCTGTACCTTGGAAAATTCGGCAATCAATGCATCACTTATGTTGACATCATGACACATTTCAAAGTGTAAAAGGAGTAGACTTCAATGGTAAAATGGGTAGTGGATTGGCCACAAGCGAAAGCCTATCACGATACAATTCGAGCCAATACGAGCGTTATTTGGGCGGTAAAAATGCCCAAGAATTATCCCGAGTGCCGGGTCACGCGCCTGGGCATTGCCCACATCGCCATCACCGATAGCCAATCGCTGGTTGATGAACTGCGGGAAGATGGCGGCGAAGTCCAAATTATGCCTTAGAAAAACAGCGCAATTTCGGCGTATACAGCATCGATAGTGGCCGGGTCGCCCGTAAACTGTTTGCCGCCGGTTGGTTCGGCCATTTGTTGAAGCACGGTGGTATCGGCTCCATCACCGAAAGCGATGGTGAAGATCTTGATTGCATTACCACCTTCTTCACCATTGGTGCCAATCTCCTGCAGCACATCCTGCCAGCTTCGTAGGGAACTGGTATCTTCACCGTCAGAGAGGACGACCACCGCCCGGATGTGCTCCGGATCGCCGTTCTCTTCAATCTGCTGATACGCTTCTAAGGTCGCATCATACAGCGAGGTATCCCCGCCTTCGATGATGCCCGACACGCGGCGAACCATATCTTCGCGCTTATCGGCCAACGGTGTCAGCGGCGATAAGACCGATACTGAACTATCAAACAACACAATCTGCACCCGGTCGCGGTTGCTTAACTGGTTGATAAACGCAACCAAACTGTTGCGGGCCGTGCTGATTTTATCGCCCGACATACTGCCCGACGTATCCACCACCAGCGCTAAATCAACCGGACGTTTGGCCTGCCGCCACAGGTACTGCGTATTTTCGATGACATCCGCCGAAGGCACTTCCAGCACCGTCTGCGGCTGATCGGGATCGACACCGTGATCGGTATCGAGCGGACTACCAAGCGGAATGGCCGGATCGGCGGGGCGAAAGCCGAGCGCAACGGCCCGTTCCTGCTGCGGTCGGTCGAGCAAGTAGGTTTCAAACGCTTCGGCGGCCTCTTTTTGGGCGTCGCTGACCCAGTCGGCGTTGAGAATAACGTAGGGGTTGTTCGTCCAAAAGGTACCTTCTTTGGGATAAATCGCCACCACCGGCGTTTGGGCGCTCTCGCCGGAGAGCCGCTTGGTTTCTTGGGCCACCACCAAATTTTCATACATGACTGTAGCGCTTAAATACGAAGGCCCGCGATTAAACATCGTATCGGCAAAAAAGCCGGTGCTCGAACCGTAGTGGATGATGCTGCTCTCAACCTGCTCCATAAATTCGGTGAGATCCGGGTTAAGCAGATCATCTGCCGTTAAGCCGCGCTGTTTGCCGGCTCCGGCATAGGCCTGGGCCAAGATAGCCACCAGCCCGCTGTTGCTAAAGTCGGGATGGGTGTGACCAAACTTAAACTCGCCCCATTCCGGGTAGCCGTATGCCTCCCAACCTTCTTCCGAAATCGCCAATTCGCTAATATCCGACCAGCCTAGCGGCTCGTTCGGCCAGCCCAACGCCTCGGCCATCGGCTGCCACATAGCGATGACCACCGGACTAAGCACCAGATCAGGCGGCGTTTTGACCGCCAAGTCTGTGCCATACTGCTCTTGCCAGCGAGCCTCGGCCACCGGCAGATAAACCGACGACGCCGGACTCCAGACCACCGGCTGAATCTGTCCGCTGAGAATAGCGTCGATAGCCTCAATCGATCCCATCGCGTCGGCCTCAATGACGATGGTCGAGCCGTCAGCCGTTTCGTGTTTGGCAGCGTTATATTCGGCCACTAACGGCTCCAGCCATTCTTGCTTCTCAGAGCCGTAAACCATGCTGACAATCACATCGTTACTGCCCCCCACCAGCGACCCGACCGTATCCGAGTCACAAGCAATGAGCGTAGCACATAGAATAGCAATGACGATTAAGCGGTTAAGTTGAGCGAGCATAGATGATTCCTTATATATGCCTCTTGTCATTTCGCAGCGCCAGCGGAGAAATCCCTGTGGCATCACAATAAAAATAGAAGTTACGCAGTTGAAGGATCTTGTCTCAAAATTAACCACGAATTACAAAGATGAAATTAGTGAAATTCGTGTAATTGGTGGTTAAGAATTTCTGAACTGCGTAAGTCATAAAAAAGTTATCTGGCCGGCAAAACTTGGCATTGTCGCTTCAAATTTTGCCCATCGAATGCTTCATTTATTGGAATGTCTGAGGGATTTCTCCGCCTCCGGCTACGAAATGATATATGAGAATTTAATTATCGAGCTTAGATTATTAGCGAGGACATCTCCTGCCGAACAAATAGTACCCATTACCAGTCTCCAGTCTCTAATTACCAGTTACCATTTACCAATTACCCTCTACCGTCGATTCCGATTCCAAAAGTTAATCAGCGTATTCAAAACCTCTCCGGCGGGGACTTCGACTTCGGGCGGGAGATCGGTTTTGATGCCGTTGGCGGCGTAGCGGCTGAAGGGGCTGTTGGGACCATCGAGGGCGATGCTTTGGTCAGCCGGGCGAAAGCCGAGTTCCAAGGCTTTCGCCTGCACCGGCTGGCTGAGCAGATAATCGACAAACTGCCGGGCGGCTGCCGCTTTGTCGTCCGTTACCCAATCGCCGTGAAGGGCGCAGAAGGGATGGTCGCTGAGCACGGTGGAGGGCGGATAGTAGACCCGCAGCTCGCCGTAGCGACCGGCTGCGTTTTCGATCTGCTCGATGGCAGTGGCTTCGTAGACGGCAACAATATCGTATTTGCTTGGCCCAAAGGCGACAATTTCCTGCATAAAGGTGCCGGTGCTGTCGCCGATGGTGGTAAACTGGCCCAATTCGCTGAACCACGCGCCGTAATCGGGGGAGACGATGTCGGCAGAGGCAAGACCGGCGGTTTTATTGAAATAATCGTAGGTGATAAGCAGCAGCGCCATCAAGCCGCTGTTCGATTTGTTGGGGTCGGTCTGCCCAAATTTCAAGTGGCTCCATTCGGGATGATTGTATTTACTCCATCCCTGTGGATCGACCATAGTATCCCGAAGCTGCTCCCACATATCGGCGTCCGGCTCTTCGAGCCAGCCCAGTGCCTCGGCCCGCTCTTGCCAGGCGACCAGCACCAGTGGCGTGCTGACCACCGAGCGACAGTCTTCCGCGCCGGTCAGGCTCACGATGGGTATTCCCTCTTCCGCCGTTGACTGATCGTGCAAGATCGAAATTTGCAGGGCGCTGGCCGGGCTGATGACATCCGGCTGCCGCGAACCATCCAGCACCGACAGATAGATTTCACGCGACCCCATTGCTTCGAACTCAAGCTCAATCGGTCGACCATTGATCGATCCTTCGAAGCCGTCGCTCACGGCATCGAGCCAGGCTTCTTTTTCAGTAGAATAAAGAATGGAAAGCGTAATGGGGTCGTTATTGACCAGCAAAGTGCGGGCCAGAAACATACCGGCCAATACAAGAACAGCGATGATGATAATGGCGAAGAAGAGAAGTTTGTTGGGTTGCATGTATTCTATAACAAGGCCTCATCCATAAACAACTTTACGGTATTAGGAGATTGGAGATTGGTAACTGGAGATTGGAGATTGGTAATTGGTAATTGGTAATTGGTAATTGGTAACTGGAGACTAGTAGTCGGCCAGAAAGAGATTGACGGATGAGCAAAGCGGAGGCATAGTTACCCAAAAGCAGAAAAGAGGAAACGATGCCAGCGAAAATATACAAAGTAAAGTTAAGTCCAGAAGAACGGGAAGCATTAACCAACCTTGTGAACAAAGGAAAAGGCCAGGCCCGCCGCCTGAGACGAGCCCGCATCTTACTAATGGCCGATGAAAAGCAAGACAATGGGGGCTGGAAAGACGCGGACATCGCCAGCGCCCTGAAAGCAGGGGTCAGAACCGTGGAACGAACCCGCCAGAAATGTGTAGAAGAAGGGATTGAGGCGGCACTGAACCACACCCGCCCCAAAAAGAGCCGAAGCAAGGCCTTGGATGGAGCGGCCGAA
>JAGRBZ010000170.1 GCA_020433805.1 Anaerolineae bacterium | reverse complement strand
CGCTACGCGCTTAACCACCGGTTTGATCGAAGTTAAACTGCGCCAGAAAAATATGGCCAGCCACGCCACCCTCAATACAATTGAGGCCGGCGACCGCGAGTCGATTGGTGGGCTGTTCGATGTAGAGTTCTTCCACGTCTGTCACTCCATCCCCGACGCGGTTGGATTGGCTATTCGCACACCCGCCGGTTTAATTGTTCACACCGGTGATTTCAAATTCGACTATACCCCCACTTGGGGTGATGCGCCCGACTTTGGTGCCTTAGCCCGCTTTGGCGCTGAAGGCACGCTCGTTTTGTTGTCAGACAGTACGAACGCCGACAATCCCGGCTTTACACCCTCTGAAAAAACTGTCGATGAAGGTCTCGACAAAGTTTTTCGCGAGGCCCAAGGTCGCGTGATTCTGGCAACGTTCGGCTCGTTAATCTCTCGAGTCCAGCAAATTATTAATTCGGCCGCACGCCACAATCGGGTGGTAGCGGTCGATGGCCGTAGCTTAGAGGAAAGCGTCGAGCAAGCTCAGGCGTTGGGTTATCTCAATGTGCCACCCGGTGTATTGGTTGATTTGATGGGTCTCAAGGGACGCCCCGACAGCCAGATAGCGATCATTGCTACCGGTAGCCAAGGCGAACCGAGTGCCGCGTTGGGTCGAATGGCGACGGGACGACATCGCCACATTAAAATCAAAAAAGGTGATACCGTGGTTATGTCCTCTCGGGTCATCCCCGGCAACGAGCAGATGGTTGGCCGGGCCATTAACAAGCTCTTCCAAAAAGGCGCGCGCGTTATCTCCGGACGGCAAGATAATGTTCATGTGAGCGGGCACGCCAGCCAAGAAGAACTAAAGTTGCTCTTCAATCTGGTCAAGCCGAAATATTTCATTCCGGTCCATGGTGAATTGCGCCACTTGCACGCTCACGCCGAAATAGCTCGTAAGCAAGGCCTGCCAGGCGAAAACATTTTTGTGGTCGAAAACGGCCACGTGGTTGAGTTCGACGACAAAGGCGGGCGCGTCACTGAGCGTATTCCCGGCGGCTGGGTATTTGTCGATGGCAGCGGCATCGGCGATATTGGCCCACAGGTATTACGCGATCGCGAGATCTTATCGCAGGACGGTTTTGTGATTGCCGTCGTGCGACTCAACGAGCGCACCGGCGAGTTGGTCGATCGCCCTCGTATCATTACGCGCGGTTTCGTCTTCGTTAAAGAAAATATGGAGTTGATCGAGCGTGCCGAAGAGAAAGTTATCGCCAATCTGCGCCTGGATGGAAAAGATCCCTATGCCACCATCCGCACCACCTTAAGCGATCTGCTCTACAGTGAAACCCGTCGTCAGCCTATGGTCATGCCGGTGGTTATCGAGGGGTAAATCTCAGACCCAACGCGATATATTTGTATGACGCTCTGTTTTCCACCGGGAATACAGAGCGTCTTCAAAAATAGTTGAAATTCAGACTACAATTCATGTGACATGTCAAAAAGTAGATGCTATAATAATGCGTAGTTAAGTTAGAAATTTTTTAGTTATCTCTTATTAGGCAATTTAAGTGATAAGGTTGGACGTTCGATGGCTGTTTTGACCCAACAGCAGGCTGAACAATATTTTAGCTTACGTTCTATGGATCCGATGAAGGATTTAGGTGGCGTAGCGGATCTCATCGAAGAAGCATTTGCTCACGATTTGGATCGAGCAGGTCAAAACGCTTTGCAGGAACTTCGCTGGCTTAGTCGCTTGAAACCGATCTTGTGGTGGATGATTTACACCAATCCTGAACATACCGATTTTCTGTCCGGCTTTGTCTGGGAGGAAGATCGCAAAATTGTTGGGAATATTACCGTCAACCGGACGAAAGTGAGTTCAAGGCGTTGGTTAATCAGCAATCTGGCGGTTTCTAAAGATTATCGGGGCCGTGGCATCGCCAGAAGTTTGATGGATGCCGGGTTGGAATTGGTACGTGAATGTAACGGAGCTTCCGTCGCCTTGCAGGTACGCTCCGATAACGAACCGGCTAAACAACTTTACCGCTCGCTACATTTTAACGAAATTTCAGGTACCACCTATTTGTGGGCCGAACGAGTTCCACCGGTGGAAGTTACGCCCATCCCACATAGTCTTATTCTACGGCCTCGCAACACAAGTGCCTACGATATGCGGGAAGCATACACACTGGCCAGCGCTGCTACCTTACCCTTAGCCCAACGTGAGT
Organism: Anaerolineae bacterium; assembly: GCA_020433805.1. Lineage (GTDB taxonomy): Bacteria > Chloroflexota > Anaerolineae > 4572-78 > J111 > JAGRBY01. The sequence continues at coordinate 14,552 of JAGRBZ010000170.1, read as the reverse complement.
GGCCGCTGCGCCAAAGCCAATTTAGACTGTCCGGCAGCGAGTCGGTGACCAATGCCGCCCGAAGCTTTTTTGGGATCGGTCAGCCCATCTATTGGGTGGTTGAAGATGGTCAACGCTTTGTAGGAATGATTAATGTTATTCCTGGTAAATGGCGACGCACGCATAAAATTGAGCTAATTGTTCATCCCGATTGGCGCGGGTATTTGGAGAAACCGCTAATCAGTCGCGCTTTGTTTTACTTGCGAAGCTGGCGTAATCGAACGCTCTCTGTTAAGCACCCGGCTGAACACACTGATGCTGTCGAGGCTTACAAAGAACTTGGCCTCCAAGAAAAACAAACGCTGCTCTGGTTGAAGCGAGAAATGTAAAGTAGCATTAGCCGGCCCTGCCGGTTTGTTCATAAAAACATCTGTTTATATAATTGTCGTCATAGAGACTGAGCTTCAACTCAGTCTTTTCTTTTTTGTAAGCGTTCAGTCATTAGCTGTCAGTGATTAAAGCCTTTTCAAACTTCAAGCTGCAGCTCCGATAACCATGCTTCTCAAGCTTTATCTTCGCTAACAAAACAGATGGCTAAAGTCTGATACCTGAACGCTGTGTTTTTCTTATGGATTTATCAATCATCATCGTCAATTATAATACCTGTGATCTCTTAAGGGATTGCTTAACGTCGATTTATGCCGGCCAGGGCAATATTCGTTTCAACGTTGTGGTCGTTGATAACTGTTCAACGGATGACAGTGTGGCAATGGTCAGGGCCGAATTTCCCCAGACCCACGTCATCGCCAGTAAAGTCAACGGCGGTTTTGCCTATGCTAACAACTTAGGTTTACGTTGGGCGGGTTTCAACGCCGATGGCTCCTTTCAACCAACAGCACCACGCTATGCCCTTTTGCTTAATCCTGATACGCTTCTTTCCCCAACCGGGCTAGCCGATATGGTTGCTTTTATGGACAGTCGTTCGTCGGCAGGCGCGGCTGGGCCGAAATTGCTCCGGCCCGATGGTACTCTTGATCTGGCCTGTCGTCGCTCCTTTCCTACACCTATCGTCAGCTTTTATCGGATGACGGGCTTGTCGAAATTGTTTCCCTATAGCCCTACTTTTGGTCGCTACAATATGACCTTTGTCGACCCCGATCAGCTCCTGGAAGTCGATGCCGTTGTAGGAGCTTTTATGATGGTTCGACGCGAAGCTATTGCTCAAGCCGGTTTGCTCGACGAAACCTATTTTATGTACGGCGAAGATTTGGATTGGGCCTATCAAATCAAAGCCAATCGTTGGAAAATTTTTTACAACCCCGCTGTAACGGTTATTCATGTCAAACGCGCATCTAGCCGGAGAAGCCCAAAAGCTCAGATTGAATTTTATCGGGCGATGGATATTTTCTATCGAAAATTCTATGCAGCCTCAACACCCTTCTGGCTTCATTATCTCGTGGTCTTGGGAATCAACTTGCGATGGCGCACCACGCAGCTCAAATTTCAATTGCGCAATCTTCGCCATGCAATGGGCTAGCCGTGGTGGTTTGGAGGTAGAATGAAACAACGTGCTCCCTTAATTTTTACGATAACCCTTATCCTGGTCGATGCCATTATGTCAGGTGTGGCCTTTTTCTTTGGCTACCACTTGCGCTTGCAAACGGAGTATCAAAACATTTCCCCCTTCTCCACCTATTGGGGAATGACATTCGTTCACGTCATTTCGATTTTAATTGTTTTCTTTTTCTATCGATTGTATCATCGGCAGCGCTCGTCTTCTATGGTTGACCAGTTTTACTTGATTTTCGGTGCCGCTTCGGTCGGCACTATTATCGCCATCGCCTTCATATCTTTCTTCTTTAAAAACCAACTCGATTATCCTCGCCTGATGATGGTTTATGTATGGATGTTAACTATCATTCTGACTTCGATAGGGCGAGCCGTGCATTCAAGAGTTCAAGCATTCTTGCGCGCGCGCGGCTGGGGTGAGGAACGGATCCTTATTGTCGGCACCGGTGAAGTGGGGCGCATTGTTCTTCAAAAAATTCGACGTACCCCGCAGCTTGGCTACCGGGTAGTTGGTTTTATTGATGACAAACCCAAAATGAAGGCTATTCAAAACACGCCTGTTTTAGGTACCACAGATGACATTCCCGATTTAATCATTACTGAAAAAATCAATGAAGTCATTATTGCGGTGCAGGATATTACCCATCCGGAAATTTTGAAGATTGTTGGTGAGTGTGATCCTAGTCGCGTAGCTGTCAAAATTTTTCCTGATGTTTTCCAGATTGTTGCGAGCGAAGTTTCGATTGGCGATTTGGGGGGATTGCCGCTTTTATCAGTTCGCGATACTGCGCTACATGGATGGCAACTCGTCATGAAACGGGGTATCGATATTATCGGGAGTGCCTTCGGCTTGATTGTCTTGTCGCCGGTAATGATGTTGTTAGCCATTCTCATTAAGTTGGAGTCGGCTGGTCCGGTTTTTTATACACAAGAACGAATGGGCTTAGATGGCAAACGTTTTATGATGCTTAAGTTTCGCTCTATGCGGGCCGATGCCGAAAAAGAAACCGGCCCTATCTGGACTACTGCTGACGACGACCGCCGTACGCGATTGGGAACATTTCTGCGAAAAGTATCGATTGATGAACTGCCGCAGTTTATCAACGTCTTAATCGGTGAAATGAGCCTCGTTGGCCCCCGCCCCGAGCGCCCTGTTTTCGTCGAACAGTTCAAGAGTTCAATTCCGCGCTACATGGACCGTCATCGTGAAAAAGCCGGTATCACCGGTTGGGCACAAATTAACGGTTTGCGAGGGGATACCTCCATCATCGAACGTACCAAGTACGATTTATGGTATATTGAGAACTGGTCGCTGGCGCTTGACGTCCGAATTATTATTCGGACGATTCTACAACTGTTTAATGATGACAACGCCTACTAACACTGTTTATCAAATTGTTTCACGTGAAACATTAAGGACTTGAAATTGCCTAGAATTTGCGATTACGAAGGAAGCCGGTACCGTACTGATTTTTGGGAGGGTCAAAACCGAAGCTATGAAGACGCTGTCGAGCGCGTCGCTATGCAAAAGATGCTGCCACCGTCTGGCCACCGATTGATTGAAATCGGTGGAGGCTTTGGTCGGTTGGTTGATTTATATCAAGGATACCGTCAAATTGTATTGACGGATTACGCCCGCACTCAACTTGAGGACGCGCAAGATTATCTTGGCCACGACCCGCACATCATCTATGTGGTGGCTGATGTCTACAACTTACCCTTTGTTGACAATCTCTTCGATACTCTAACGATGGTGCGGGTGATGCATCATTTGGTCGATGTTCCGGCGGCGTTAGCCGAAATTTACCGAGTCGTCATGCCTTATGGCACTACCATTGTTGAGCACGCCAGTAAATTTCACCTTAAATCACTACTTCGTTGGTTTTTACGGCAGCAGCCTTGGAGTCCTTTTGATCCCCAGCCTGTAGAATTTGTTGAGCTAAATTTCGATTTTCATCCGGCCTGGATGCGAGAGCAGTTCGAAAGCGCGGGGTTGCGCATTGAAAATATGCGAACCCTTTCTCATTATCGCCTCGATTGGCTTAAGCGAAACGTGCCAACATCCTTGCTGGTTAAGCTTGATGGTTGGGCGCAACCGTCAGGGAATTGGTGGCAGCTTACTCCCAGTATCTTTTTGCAGGCTCAAGCGGTTAAGCTGAACCAGACTCCGGCCACCCGCCTCTTTCGCTGCCCCACCTGCAAATCCAGCCAATTACTTCTCACCGAAATTGCTTCAGTTGAGGGGCAGGTGTTTATCTGTGCTCACTGCCACCACGGCTGGTCCTATCGCGGCGGTATTTATGATTTTAAGACGCCGCTTATTTTGGATGAGGACGCTCTTGCTGTTGTTCATAACGACAGAGCTACCCTCTAATTTTATCATTGGTTGAGTTGACCTCTTTGTGAAATAAGGTTGTCGTTGAAACAATTCCTTTCAATACCTCTCTTTTATCCACAAAAATCCCCTATAAGTGATTTTGGATATTGAAAATCTCCGCCGATTATGTTAGGATGGAGTCACTTTTATTGATTATGTCTTGCTACGATTGCCGGTCGCATCGCGGGGATGCCGGACGGACAATCTCGGCCTAGGAGAAATTCGGAGGGTACACCATGTCCAATAGTATTTGTAAAAGAAATATTGTTTCAACCATGTTCAAAGCCGTCTTGTGTATTGGCTTATTGCTCACCATTGTTAGCTTGTGGGTCTACAGTGATGCTCTTGCTCAAGACGGACTTGTCGATGTAATCACAAACGGTAGCTTCGAAGAGCGGCGCGACCCATCGAACGGTGTTGCCGAAGGGTGGGAATCTTACAGCAATGGAGAGGCCGAGTTTGGCTGGTATGACGAACAGTGGCCTGAAGCGGTGCGGATGGGTGAATATTCGCAGCTTATGGAAATCGACGATGTTTATACTGACGCCACCGACCGGGTCATCGCCATTTACCAAACAGTCGATGTCGCTACCAACGCTGATTACGAATTAACACTGTATGCCATTATGCGCACTGATGCTCGTATGGAAGATCGTAACAATTTTGAGTACGAAATGCATTGGGGCGTCGATCCTTTTGGCGAAGAAAACATCGACAATGTAGAGCAGTGGGTCGTCATGCCGCTGACCGAGCAGCTTCGCATTGGCTCCAACGGCGAATTTCCCGATAACGAGCCGCTGATGTATGAAGTGGTCACGGGTACCATTCGCACCGGAGCGGACAACAGCCGGATTACGCTCTTCATCCGGGGTCTCAAAAAATTCGCCACCGATGCAGAAGTCGATTTTAATGTCGACGATGTCTCGCTGGTTGGTCCCGCCCCTGGCTCCACAATCTCCAATATTCCGGAAGCTGCCTCACCTTCGGAAGATACTCCGTTGCCCGTTACCGGTCTAACTACTGAAGCCGAGACATCGATCCCCACGCTGTTATTTGGTGGCATGGTTTTACTTATGCTCGGCGGTATTAGTACGATAAAGATGCTTAATCGAGAATAGCATCGATTAGGCGCTGTACCCACCAAATCCACAGATGTCACAGATGACGTAGATGATCCCAAAGGTGATTATTTACGTTCTCTGTGTGCGTCTGTGGATTTTTTGTTTTTCCTCAAAGTAGTTACAGTAATTCTCCTGTAGCATTTGTTGACGCTCCCTTTTACTTTAGAATAAACTTTTTGTCGATGCTTTAGCTTAGCAGTTTCGTTGTTTCCCACTTTCGACCGGACAAACTTCACATTGGCTCATTGAAGTTGACAACGCTTCACGAGAGCCTAAAATTCTAATTAGCAAATATAAAACTTACACCAGTGAGGTAAAAACTATGTCAATCAGCGTAAATTGGGATCTTGACTCTATCTTTGAAGGCGGCAGCCAATCGAAATCTTTGGCCGACTTTTTGAGCCAACTGACAACGGATCTCGACACTTTTGAGGCGGCGGGTGTTCCTGACGCGCTCACCCATGCAACCCAGCCGGCCTGGGTAGATGCCATTCAAACACTTTTCGATCTGGGCGCACGACTTAATCAGGCTAGTTCTTTCGTCGGCTGCCTGATTTCGCAAGATGTCAAAGATGACAAGGCGCTGCAATTGATGGGCCAAACCGAGCAACTGGGGGCCAAGTTGGGCGCTATTTGGACTAAATTCCAAGCGGCCTTTGCCGAACAAGATGACGCCGCATGGACCACGCTGGTCACCGATACCGCTCTCAACAGTGTAGCCTTTTATCTCAACAAATCGCGCACACTGGCTCGCCAAAAGATGGCTCCGGAGCTGGAGACGTTGGCCAACGATCTGGCGACAGACGGTTACCATGCCTGGGGACGCTTGTACGACATTGTCAGCGGCGATAAGGAAGTGGAGTTCGAAGGCAAACCTACCTCATTGGGACAACTGCAAAGTAGGTTTTTTGATGATCCTGATCGTGAAGTACGGCAGTCGGCATTTAAGCTGTTTGAAGAGAGTTGGGCCGATTTGGCCAAAACCTGCGCGTTGGCGCTCAACTTTCAGGCCGGTTTCCGGCTGGCGCTCTACAAACATCGCGATTGGCAATCGGTGCTGCACGAGCCGCTGCTTAACAACCGCTTTTCGGCAGATACGCTCGACACGATGTGGGATGTGGTCGATGCCAAAAGCGGTAAACTGCTCGATTTTTTCGACGCCAAGGCCAAGCTGTTCGGTATCGATAAATTGAGTTGGTTTGATGTGTATGCCCCAGTAGGCGAAGTTAACCAAACGTTCACCTACAAAGATGCGTCCGATTTTGTTGTCGACAGCATCAATACCTTTGATACAGACATTGCCGCTTACTGTCGCATGGCTATCGACAACCGCTGGATCGAGTCCGAAGATCGCTCCGGTAAGCGAGCCGGAGCCTACTGCACCAGCCTGCCGCTCACTCGCGAGTCCCGCATCTTCATGACCTACAACGGCAGCTACAACGGCATGCTGACGCTGGCCCATGAGCTAGGCCACGGCTACCACAGTTGGGTCATGCGCGATTTACCCTACGGTGCCCGGCGCTACACCATGAGCGTGGCCGAAACCGCCAGCACATTCAATGAAATGGTTGTTCGCAACGCCAGCTTCGATGCTAGCCAAGATGACCAAGAGCGATTGAGCATCCTTGCTACAAAACTCAACGATGCCGCTTCATTTTTGATGAACATCCGCGCCCGCTTTATTTTCGAGCAAGCGTTTTTCGATGAACGGGCTAAAAAACAGCTCAGTGTCGATGAACTGAATGACCTCATGCTGTCGGCCCAGAAAACAGCCTATAAAGATGGACTGGCCGACTATCACCCGCTTTTTTGGGCTTCGAAGCTCCATTTTTATATTACCTACGCTCCATTTTATAACTTCCCCTATACCTTCGGCTTTCTCTTTAGCAACGGCGTTTACGCGCAAGCAATGGCCGAAGGTCCAACTTTCCAAAAGCGCTATGTCGCTCTGTTGCGCGACACCGGCTCGATGGATACAGAAGATTTGGCTCAGAAACATCTCGGTGTCGATCTAACCCAGCCCGAATTTTGGGAAACTGCTGTTGATCGAGTCCTGGCCGATGTCGATGACTTTGTAGCCCTGGCTAATAAATTGGCCTAATTCCAAAGATTGCTTTGCGCAAACCTATAGTGGTGGAGATAAGGGGATCAGATAGTCCAATCTCCTTATCTCCCATTCTCTAATCTCCGTATTAAACGCTTCTTAATCACATCCAAGCCTCCTTTACCAAAATTGGACTCCTCGACCCCATGTGAATTGGCCCTGTCCAAATTAAAATTGGCATGCTATAATGACATCCATTATTAGGATTGGACTGTATCGATGTTTTTCAGCAGACTTGAGTTAGATCGAGATAAAAGTAGAGCGCTTTATCTACAAGTGGCCGATCATCTACGTCATCGTATCGAGTCGGGCGAATTGGCTTGCGACACGCGCTTGCCGGCCAGTCGGGTGTTGGCTAAGCAACTCGGTGTCAACCGTGTGACGGTCGTCAACGCCTACGCCGAGTTGGAAGCGGAAGGGCTGGTTACCACCAAAGTTGGCAGCGGTACATACGTAACGGCCGCCAACGAGACTTCTGTCCACGACGATCAAACACCGATGCCTGTCCGCCTGGGTGGCCCCCCGCTGCGACGTCACTGGAATGCCGGCCAAATGATGAATGAAATGATGCGTCTGGCTCGCCAGCCGGGCGTGCTCTCTTTTGCCGCCGGAACCCCGGCCAGCGAGTTTATTCCCGTCAACGAGTTTCGCCGGGCTATTAACGATGTCTTACGTCGTGATGGAGCCGATGCCCTGCAATATGAAGAAGCTTCCGGCTACTTTCCGCTGCGCCAGGTCATCGCCGAGATGCTTCAAGATCAGGACATCGAGGTCAAAGCCAATGATATTTTGATTACCGCCGGCTGCCAGCAAGCCATGGACATCGCGCTTCAGGTTATGGCCCGTGGTAAAGATAATGTCTTGGTTGTAGAGGAGCCTTGCTATTTGGGCTTGCTCGATCTGCTTTCTTCGAAACGCATTACGCCGGTGGGTGTACCGATGGATGAACACGGCATGCGTGTCGATCAGCTTGAGCAAATTATTCTGCGTCATCGACCCAGCCTTATCTATTCTACGCCTAACTTCCACAATCCGACCGGTATCAGTATCCCGCTGGAGCGCCGCATGGCGATGCTGGAGATTGCGGCTCGCTATGGCGTGCCCATCTTGGAAGACACCACCTACGACGAACTGTATTATGAGAGCAAACCCTTGCCCACGCTCAAAAGCCTGGATACAAACGACATCGTTTTTCATGCCGGTGGTTTTAGTAAAACGCTGGTGCCGGGAATTCGCATCGGCTATTTGGTGGCACCGCAGTCATTGCAAGAAAGGGTGGTGACAACCAAGCAAACCACCGATATTTTGACCTCGCCGCTCAATCAACGTGCCTTGCACGCTTATCTGGAAAGCGGTGGCTTTCCTGACCATCTCAAAATGGTGCGAACGGCCTATCAGACCCGACGCGATACCATGCTGGCCGCGATGGAGCAGCACTTTCCCGACGAAGCGCGCTGGCAACGTCCCGGCGGCGGAATTTATTTATGGGTCGAGATGCCTCAGCCTGGCCCTACCGCCACAGAACTATACCTGACCGCCATCAACTATAATGTTGCTTTCTCCATTGGTTCGGTCTTTTCAGCGGGGGGATACTTTGCCCACGCGATGCGCCTCAACTTTGCCGGCTGCCCACCCGACGAGATCGAAGAAGGTATCCGGCGTTTGGGTAAAGCCTGGAAAGAACTGCTGTCCCGCTCGAACACGTTGGCCGAGCCACGACGCGTCTCGCTGCATATTTTGTGACAAAGGACAACCGCTCTATGACATCGCTTCATTTCGCTCAAATTAGCGATATTCATTTTTCATCTCTGGGCAGCCACCACGAACTTCTTTCCAATCACGCATCCGATATCCTGGCCGGTATCATTGCCAATCTCAACGAGCAGGCCGATCTCGATTTTGTGCTGGTTACGGGCGATCTGTTCGACACCGCCGAGCAGGTCGAATTCGATCAATTTCAGTCTGTCATCAAAAACCTCGAAAAACCCTACTACATCATCCCCGGCAACCACGATCGACGGCCCCTTGATCGCAGCGAAGGGCTGACCCGACGCGATTTCGCCCGTCACTTCAACCCGCAGTTTGACCAACGTCCCACCGTACCCGAAGCGCAAGCCGGTTACTGGTCGATCACCGTCGATCCCCACGTTCAAATCATCGGGCTTGACTCTATTCGCGACGCCGATTGGGGCGGAGTGATCGATGACGTTCAACTGCGCTGGCTGGAGCAAGATCTGGATACGCACCTTGACAAATTTGTCATCGTCGCCGTTCACCATCCGCTTCACAAATTGGCTCCGGTCGATGACCATCCCAACTTCACTAACTTCGTCTGCGACAGCGGAGAGGAACTTTTGAAGCTGTTCGACTCGTATCCGCAAGTAAAGCTGGTGCTAACCGGCCATCATCATCAAACCAAAGTCGATGACCTGGGCGACCGCTTGCACGCCGCCGCGCCATCGACAACCATTTACCCGTTGGCCTATCGCACCTTTCGGCTGACGCAGCCCGATGATGGGCGCTGGCAAATCGACTGGCAAACCCACAACGCCGCCGCCCCGCAGCTCATCGACCAGGCCAGAGCGGCCATGATCGATGCCTGGCACAACGCCGCCGGTTTCGATCTTGATTTTGTCGAACAACACGCGGTGCTCGCCTTGGGAAATGAGACCGACAGACACGGTAATCATATTTTTGATGCATAACAAAACCACTGTGGAGAACCTTTTATGACCGAACATCCCATGCCCACCTTACACGACATCATCGCTGCTCGACCCAACGTCTATCGCTATCTCAAGCCGACGCCGCTTCATCATTACAGTGGCCTGAGTGAATTGATTGGAGCGCAGGTCTGGGTTAAGCACGAAAATCATCAGCCGGTCGGTGCATTCAAGGTGCGCGGCGGGTTGAACTTAGCCGCTAATTTGAACGAGGCCGAGCGTCAGGCCGGCCTTTTCACCGCCTCGACGGGCAACCACGGCCAGAGCATAGCCTTTGGCGCTCGTGCTTACGGTACCAAAGCGACCATCGCCGTGCCGGAGGGAGCCAACCCCGGCAAGGTTGCGGCGATGCGTGGTTTAGGTGCCGAGGTTGTTTTCCACGGCAAAGATTTCGACACCGCCCGCGAATGGATTATGGGCGAAGCCGAAGCCCACGGCGGTCTTTTTGTTGGGCCGACCGATGACGTATTAATTTGCGGCGTTGGCACTTACGCTCTGGAAGTTGTGGAGGATCTGCCCGAAGTCGACACCATTATTGTGCCGGTTGGCGCGGGCAGTGGTGCCTGCGGCGTCAGCATCGTGGCCAAAACCATCAACCCCAAAATTGAGGTTATCGCGGTACAGTCGGCACAAGCTCCGGCCATGCAGCGCAGTTGGCAAAGGGGCGAGCTAGTAACCGCCGAAATGAACACCTTTGCCGAAGGCGTTGCCACCCGCGTGCCGTTTCAAAATACGCAGCGTATCATGCGCAAATATCTCGATGACTTTGTCTTGGTCGATGATACGGACATCAAACAAGCCGTCGGCCTGATGTTGGAACATACCCGCAACCTGGCCGAAGGGGCGGGAGCCGCTCCGCTGGCAGCAGCTTTACAATTGAAAGATCGGTTGGCGGGTAAAAAGGTTGTTCTCATTCTCTCTGGCGGTAATCTCTCGATGGAGAAATTGAAAGGGATTCTGCGCGACTATGAAGCGAATTGATCTGCGCAGCGACACCGTAACCCTGCCCAGTCCCACTATGCGCGAAGCTATGGCGCTGGCCGAAGTCGGCGATGATGTTTATGGTGAAGATCCAACCGTTAATCGACTGGAAGCGCTGGCCGCCGAAATGTTGGGCAAAGAAGCCGCGCTGTTTGTATCGAGCGGCACGCAGAGCAATTTGGTCGGGATCATGAGCCATTGCGGGCGCGGCGATGAGTACATTGTTGGGCAGACGGCCCATACCTATCGGTTTGAGGGTGGGGGCGCAGCCGTTTTGGGCAGCATCCAGCCTCAACCGCTCGATTTTGAGGCTGATGCTACACTTGACCTGGCCAAGGTTGAGGCCGCGATCAAGCCCGATGACAGCCATTTTGCCCGCACGCGACTGCTCTGCCTGGAAAATGCGCACGATGGCCTCGTGCTGCCGCTCGATTACCTGGCCGAGGCGAACGCTTTGGCCAAGAAACACGGGTTAGCGATTCATTTGGACGGGGCACGGGTTTTCAACGCGGCGGTTAAACAAGGTGTCGATATTAAAGCAATCACCCAACATTTCGACTCGGTGTCCATTTGTCTGTCGAAAGGTTTGGCTGCGCCGGTGGGATCGGTGTTGTGCGGACCGGCAGAGTTCATCAAAACGGCACGACGCTGGCGCAAGGTCGTCGGCGGCGGGATGCGTCAAGTCGGCATTTTGGCCGCGGCCGGCATCATCGCCCTGACCCAAATGGTCGAGCGTTTGAGCGACGATCACGCCCATGCCCGTCAACTGGCCGAGGGCTTAAGCCGGATTCCCGGTTACGATCTTGACCTGAAAACCGTTCAGACTAACATGGTCTTTTTTACGCTGGCCGAACCGCTGGTCGATAACTTTTCGCCGTTTATGGCCGAGCGCGGCATCGTCATTAGCGGCGGCCCGTATCCCGTCCGCGCTGTTACCCACTACGGCATCGAAGCCGACGACATCGAGGTCGTGCTTCAGTGCGCGGCGGAGTGCAGCGAGCGGTATTTGTAATGGAAGTAAAGGCTAAGGCTAAATATATCAACAATTTTCATAAACCGAGGTGAACCAATGGCAAAGAAACCTTACAGTCCGGTCGCATCCTACAGCGATCTCAAGCGGGTTGAAAGTGAGATCGACAAATCAGAGTCGGTCGATGATCTTCGCAAAATTGTTATCAAAGATGGGCCGAAGGTGGGCTACAAAGCCTTTTGCTACATGCTGGGTGGCAAAATGACGCCGGAAGGCATGAAGCCTGATGAAGCCTGCGTCGCCGCCGCCACGCTGGAACAAAAAGGCGAAACCGAACAAGCAATGGCTCTTTACAAACGGGTTTTGGATGTCCATCCCGATCACGCTATTGCTAAAAGCAAAGTTAGTTCGTAGAGTTCGTGGAGTTTATGGAGTTCATTGAGTTTATAGAGTTGTTTGTCGGCGATAGCCAACTCTAAAAACTCTAAAAACTCCACAAACTCTAAAAACTCCACAAACTCTAAAAACTCTAAAAACTCTACGAACTCTAAAAACTTGTAAAATTCTGAAGGAGAATAGAAAGAAATGGCAACACAAAACGGAAATGTAAATGGTAACGGAGTGGGACAAGAAACCGCTACATGGCGGGTTAAAGCCGGGCTGGCCCAAATGCTTAAGGGTGGAGTCATCATGGATGTGGTGACGCCTGAGCATGCTAAAATTGCCGAAGAGGCGGGCGCTTGCGCCGTGATGGCCCTCGAACGGGTTCCGGCCGATATCCGCGCCAACGGTGGCGTGGCCCGCATGAGCGATCCCGATATGATTCAAGGCATCATTGAAGCCGTCTCCATTCCGGTGATGGCGAAGGCCCGCATCGGTCACTTTGTCGAGGCCCAAATTCTGGAAGCTATCGGCGTCGACTACATCGACGAGAGCGAGGTACTGACACCCGCCGATGAAGCGTACCACATCAACAAGCACAACTTCAAAGTGCCCTTTGTCTGCGGCTGCCGCAATTTGGGTGAAGCCCTCCGCCGCGTGGGCGAAGGTGCAGCGATGATCCGCACCAAAGGCGAGGCCGGCACCGGCGATGTGGTCGAGGCCGTGCGCCACGCCCGCACCGTGCTGGGTGAAATTCGTCGCCTGCAAAATATGCCGGAAGAAGAGCTGATGACCTACGCCAAAGAGATCGGCGCACCGTACGACCTGGTTAAAGAAACCCGTGAACTGGGTCGGCTGCCGGTCGTTAACTTTGCAGCGGGCGGGGTCGCCACCCCGGCTGACGCAGCGTTGATGATGCAGCTCGGCGTGGACGGTGTCTTTGTCGGCAGCGGTATCTTCAAGAGCGGTAATCCGGCCAAGCGGGCTAAAGCCATCGTCGAAGCCGTGACTCACTACAACAACGCCGAAATTCTGGCCGAGGTTAGCAAAAATCTCGGTGAGGCAATGGTCGGTATCAACGTCAGCAGCCTGCCCCAGGGCGAACTGCTGGCTGAGCGGGGCTGGTAATTCCTGCGAAAAAGTAGAACAAGTTGCTAACTTGTTTCTACCACAGCCAACCGAAGCAAAATCGACACGTAACGACGACAAATATGAAAGCTACGAAGGTTTTATTTTTCGTGGCTTTCATTGCTTTTATTGAAGCTGCGCTTACTCTGGCGGAAACCTTGATATAAGTCGTCGAGCCGTAAGCCTTGATGGTGTTATCAGCCCTTCGATAGGTGCGTTGCCACCTGTAAATAAATACAATCCCCGCTAAAACGAAGACAGACTGCCTTATAATGATCTGTAACCAGGTTGTCTATCATTTTTAGGTGGTTATTTGTGATTTTCAGGCGGTTATGTATGAGGTCAAGGCCGTTATTTATCATTTTCAGGCGGTTATGTATAAGGTCAAGGTCGGTTGTACATCGTTTTCAGGCGGTTATGTATAAGATCAAGGCCGGTTATAGAGCGTTTTTAGTCGGTTAGATATTGTTTTCAGGCGGTTGTTTTCGATATCCCTTGGCTGGCATGCGACTTTGCGAGAAAATTGCCTGACCTCTATCGGGATGGTATGATATCAGCGCCCATTTAATTCACCCCATATAATCAATCATTAACCAAAAAAGAGGAGTAACCAATGAAGCTGACCAAACCTTTTTTCTGGGTGTTGTTGTTTGCCCTGATTTTTGTAACCTCCGGCGTGGTAGGTGCCGCGCCATTGCCTCAAGATGAGGATGGACAGGAGTACGTGGTTCAGGCGGATGACTGGCTCAGCAAGATCGCCGATAAGTTTTATGGCGATGTGCTGGCCTACCCGACCATTATGGATGCCACCAACGCCAAAGCCGCCGAGGACGAAAGCTTCGCCGTTATCGACGACGCGAATGTGATCGAAGTTGGTCAAAAGCTGTGGATTCCCGCCGCCCCGGACGGTGAAGCGATGGAGTCGATGGAGGCCGAAGCCCCGGCTGACACCGCCACCACCGATGAGGCGATGGCCAGTGCCGATAGCCCCACCATCGAGCTGCGCTTGCTGGAAACCACCGACATTCACGTTCATATCATGAACTACAACTATTTCAGCGACAGCGAGGATGATGCCGTCGGGCTGGCGAAAACCGCGACTCTTATCAAGCAGGCTCGCGAGGAAGCGACCAACAGCTTGCTCATCGACAACGGCGACCTGATTCAGGGTAACCCGATGGGCGACTATATGGCCCGCGTCCAAGGGCTGGATGACGGC
>JAGRBZ010000016.1:17118-47907 GCA_020433805.1 Anaerolineae bacterium | reverse complement strand
TGGAGTTCTTGGAGTTTGTAGAGTGAGGAGTTAAGGTGTTTGTTAATGGGTTTGGGGTGCGGGACAAGGGAAAGGATAGACGATGTGGGGCGGCAAAGCAAGTTTTTGGATAAAAAAGAGACGGTTTTGGCAGCCGTCTCTTTTCTTCGCTGGCTCCGACGCAGAGCGTCGGAGCCAGCAATGCTATTTCTTAGCCTCAGCCTTAGCCTTAGCCTTTCGAACAAGTCGGCGACTTGTTCTACTATTGCAAAATGGCGTAGGTGATTTGCAACTGAACGTTGATGTCAACATCGCCGGGGGTGATGCCGCCACCACCGCCGCCCATAGCGCGCTCGCTGGCGAAGAAAACGCCTTGATCAACCACTTCGCTGATGCGGACTACTTCACCGACGGCCACGCCGTTAAGATCGGCCAGTTCGGCGGCTTTGGCTTGGGCCTGCTCAACCGCTTTCTGACGCGCTTCGGCTTGGAAGTCGCTGGGGTCTTCGATGCTAAAGCTGACGCTGTTGATGTTGTTGGCCCCAGCTTCAATGGCCGTACTCAGGATATTCGTCAGGTTATCGAGATCGCGAACGGTGATTTGCAGGCTGTTACTGAGTTGGTAGGTGGCGCTGCCGGGCTGTCCGTCCGGGCTGAAGGGGCGATCGATGTAGAGGTTGTAGTAGGCGGTTTCCATATCTTTGTCAACCACACCTTCCGCTTTCAGAGCGGCTATTAAGTCGGCCATAATTTGATCGGCTTGATCGGTAGCGGCTTTGACTTCGGGATCGTTGACCTGTACGCCGATGTTGATTGTAGCCAGGGTTGGCGTGGAACTGACGGTGCCTTCACCGACAACGGTGATCGTGCGCGGGTTGGCCAGGTCTTGTTGCAAGGTATCGGCCTGGGCTGTCGATAAGCCAAAGGTGGCTAAACCGACGGCCACGCCGCCACCTAACAGAACCAGCATAGCGCAGGCCAGAGCGATAAAAAGGGGTTGATATTTGAATTTCATAAAGATAGTCCTCCTCATAATTGAGAGTTATTAACGATTTTGTTTTGAGTCTTACATGCTTTAGACGACAGGCGAGGAGAAAAGGTTCCGAGATTTGGGCAGCAGATCAGAAAGAATCGTTTTTATGAAGGGAAGATATAGGGTTTTGCGGAGAAGGGAAATCGGATTTAAGAACTGAGAATCTCAACCCGGTTTGACGGGCCATCGAATAGAATTTTTAGGCGGTTGAGTATGTTGCGTCCGACAATAATCTCCTCGCCTTGCTCATCACCAATGACTTCTACAGCCGGCAATCGGACATTGTCCAGCCCAATATCAACCGTGAAGAGCGAAACCGTACGCCATTCGCCCCAGTGGCTGCGCAGGCGGGCTTCATCACTTAAAGGTGCGCCAACTTGGTTAAGCAAAGAGATGGGAATTAGAGTACTATCCGCCCCGGTATCGAGAATAGCTGTCAACGGGCCAACACCCAGAGCCTCGTCAGGATAGCCCAGATAAATTTCAAAAGAAGGCATAGCCGGATAGTAAGTATGAAGGTAAGGGTGACTCACGCTATTTTCGCTCCAAACGAGGGCTACGCATGACGAGTGTCCGCTCCGGTTCCGACGTAACCCGGCGCAGCAGGATAGCCTGACGGCCAAAACGTTGGCGAACCCGTTTATGCAATGTCTGAAAGTCTTGATCGTAATCAACTACAGTCCCATTATGGACAGCAACGAATTGATCCCGGTACAGCTTGATCAATTGTGGATGCAGTTTGCGGAATGCCTCAGCTTCAACTTTGATTTTTTCTCGCTCAAGCTGCCGTAGGTATGTTCGAACCGCATCTTCCAGCAATTGTTCAGGGTTTACGGCCTGTTCGGTCGCAACCTGCTCTAGCTCGGCCAAAAGCTGAGGGGATAGAGTAACGGTGGACATGAGTACCTCTCTTCATGTTAATCAGTGGATTATTTATTGATTAGTGCCTCTTAATTATACCACGACATGATTTAGATACGTATTTGCTTGCAGGTAGTCAGCAAAATTATTTACATTTTTCTAGTAACCCTTGTTCGGTAGCTCTGCACTAAACCGTGGTAAAGGAAAATTAGACAGGATTTACAAGATTATCACGATTTTATCTGTCATAATTGAGTAAATCTTGTTAATTCTGTCTATTATTTGGTCGATCTTCCGTCATATTCACGTTTCCACGGTTTAATGTTGTGCTACCCCTTGTTCTAATTTGCTGATTTTTAAGCCTTTCCTATGATAACCGCATTAGGATCAAAGGATTTTTGTTGTGAAAATTGCGCTTGCGCACGACTGGCTTAATCAGATGGGGGGGGCGGAAAATGTGTTGGAGCAGATGGTCGATCTGTATCCCGACGCGCCGGTGTTCACCACCATTTACGGGCCGGAGTTGATGCCCGACACGTATCGCCACTGGCCGATCACTTCGACCTGGCTGGATCGCGCGCCGGGCGTGCATCGTTATCACCAGCCCTACTTGCCGCTTTATCCGCCGGCGGTATCCAGCCTGAATTTCAGCGGCTACGATGTGATTTTGTCGAACAAAAGCGGCTTTATCCACGGATTGCGCCACACGCCTCGCCAGTTGCATATCTGCTACTGCCTGGCACCCACGCGCTACGTGTGGAATTACGAGGGTTATGCCCAACGCGAAGGTTTTGGCCGCTGGCTCGGCGCGGCGATTTCACCAGCGATCAAAAAGCTGCAACAGTGGGATTTCCGAGTTGCCCAGCCAACACCAAATGTGCACGCCGAAGGTCAGGCTACCAATCGAGTTCAAGGTGTCGATCATTTTATTGCCATTTCCAAAGATATTCAGGCACGTATTAAAACGTATTACGGACGTGATTCGGTTATTATTTACCCGCCTGTCGATACCACGCGCTTTCGTCCGGTTGAAGGTGAACCGCAAGGTGATTACTATTTAATTGTATCGCGCTTGATCCCCTACAAACGGATCGATTTGGCCGTGCAGGTTCTAAGCCGTCTAAAGCGCCGTCTAATCGTGGTTGGTGATGGACGCGATCGGGCGCAATTAGAGCAGATGGCCGGGCCAACGGTTGAATTCAAAGGTCGGCTGCCCTGGAATGACGTGGTCGAACTGATGGCCAACTGTCGAGCCTTTCTCTTTCCCGGCTTCGAGGATTTTGGCATTGCGCCGGTCGAGGCACAGGCGGCGGGGAGACCGGTAATTGCCTTTGCCAAAGGCGGAGCGCTCGATACGGTGATCGAGCACGAAACCGGTCTCTTTTTCCGTGAACAAAGCGTCGAATGTCTGATGGAGGCCATCGAGCAATTCGAGACAATGACGTTTGACCCGGCCTCGGCGCGGGCAAACGCAGAAAAATTCAGCAACGCCCGCTTCAAGCAACAGATCAGTCAATTTGTTGAAGAAAAATGGCAAGCATTTGGCCGGTAAAAAATTGGAGCATATGAAGATTTCGCTTATACTGCCTTTTTGCATTTCCGCCAAACCCCTGATGACATTTGTCTAAGGGAATGGTACACTGGAGACGTTAAGCACGGATGGAGTTGAAACAGTACGCCCAGATCGTTTGGAAACGGGTGTGGATTCCGGTACTATTAGTTGTGGTTGTGGCCGTGGTCACTCTGCTGACTGCGCAAACAGCGCCGCCCAGCTATGGAATGGCCATTCGTTTTAGCGTCGGTGTGACTCCGCAGGCGGACGCCGATGCGTATAATTACGATGGCTATTATGCCTGGGTATCGTCGGAATATTTGGCTGATAATCTGACCGAGCTGGTCAGCAGCCAGGAATTTGCCAATGACGTTAACTCACATTTAGAGGAAGCAGGTAGCTCGATAAGAATACCGGCCGGAATGATTTCGGCGGAAACCAAGCATCGTATTATCCGGCTCAATATGGCGTGGGATAATGCCGAAGCGTTAGAGGCTATTGGCCCTGCCGTCTCTGAGGCAATGGTTGAAAACAGCATCACCTATTTTCCCCAATCGAGCGAAGCCAGTACCACCATTACGGTTATCGATACAGCCGGGCCGTTCTTAGCCAACCCACCTTCGCTCAGACAGCGGCTCGATTTACCGATCCGCTTGATGCTGGCACTGGCGGCCGGTATTGGGCTTACGTTTTTGCTCGATTATCTGGACGACAGCGTTCGAGGCAAAGCCGAACTGGAAGCCATGGGGATTACGGTGCTGGCTGAAGTACCGAAGAAATAGAGAATTTAGAATTTAGAATGAAGAAAACAGAAATTAGAGACTATTTCGCTCACTCTATTAATAGCATTTTAACTTCCATTTTCTGATTTCTAATTTGAGGGAAAGGTTGTCAACCTATGGAAATTACTGACTATCTACGAATTTTACGCAAACGTGGCTGGATTATTGTTGTAGTCGCCCTTGTTGCGGCAGCCAGCGCCTACGGTTTCAGTAAGCTGCAGACACCGGTTTATAGCGCTACGGTTAAGTTGAGTGTTGTTCCGGCTCGGGCCACCGATTGGGGTTCGAACAGCAGCTTGAAAGATTTGCTGCGCAATTATGCTGAAATTATAAGAACCCACACCATGAGCGCTGAGGTTATTGACCGGGCACAGCTTGATATGGATACCGGTACATTCTTGAGCAAATTTTTTGTCAGCACCGACAGTTCAACCTTTACGCTGGCTTTAGAGGCACGCGATACCGATCCTGAAGTCGCTATGGCTATGGTCGATACAATGGCCATGCTTTTTGGCGAAAACAGAGACCAATGGAATCAGCAACAGGATAAACGGGACCGCATCGACGTAAAGATGCTCGACAGTGTATACAATCTTGGCTATGCGCAATACTCTCCTAAAACAGCGGTTAACACTTTGGCCGGCGGACTATTTGGTCTGTTGGTGGGCTTGCTGGTTATTTTCTTCTTAGAGTGGCTTGAAATGGATGTCATCCGCTCATCTGAAGATGTTGAGCGCGCAATCGACGTGACTGTGCTGGGAACGATTCCTCCTGTAGCGGGCGATTCGTCTCTGCCTTCCGGCGAGAAACGACGCCAGCTTGTACCGGGCTTAAAGGGGACAAATTAGGAACTATTTATGCCAAGTAACGCCATTATCACGCTAACCGATCCGCGTTCTGCCGCCGCCGAGGCCTATCGCACCCTACGAACCAATATTGAATTCTCCAGTGTCGATGAATCGCTGCGCACACTGCTGGTCACATCGTCTGCGCCGACAGATGATAAAAGTGCCATTGTAGCGAATTTAGCGGTGGCTATGGCTGACGGTGATCGGCGCATTATTCTGGTCGATGCCGATTTGCGGCGACCGGCTCAACATACGCTCTTTGAGTTACCCAACGAGCGGGGCTTCACCACCCTGTTTAGAGACGACTCCGCTCTCGACACTCCACCGTTACATACGGTTCCCAATACCACCCTCCAAGTGTTAACCAGCGGCCCACTACCGCCGATACCCAGTCAACTTCTGGCTTCTAAAAAAATCGCCGATGTGCTGGCCCGGTTGAGCGAAATGGCCGAGATGGTAATCTTCGATGCACCGCCAATCATCACGGTTAATGATGCTTCGCTGCTGGCTTCCAAAGTCGATGGGGTGCTGCTGGCCGTGAAAGCCGGAGGAACCAAGCGTGATCACGTCAAAGCCGCTAAAGATAGACTTGAAAAGGTCAATGCCCGTCTTATTGGAGCTGTATTGACTAACGCCCAAACGGACTTGGCACTACAATATAGCTGAGTAATCTGAGATAAGAAGGACGGTAGTTTGTAGTAACAGTTTTAGCCATCTTTTGATAACCCTGCTAAAGTGGTTACTACAAACACCTATAACCTTCTACTATGCTATTTTATCCCCCTCAACGGCTTACCTTTTTTATCACGCTTTTCTACAAACCTTGACAAAAGCGAAATAAACGCTACCTTTGTAAGTAACTGAATTATTTATTATCGCCAACGAGGGGGACAACCAGGTTGTCCCCCTCGTTTACATAAGGAGAAATAACCTTCATGATCGTAGATATCCATACCCACATTCTACCAGGTGTTGACGACGGCGCAGCCGATTATAGCGAGGCATTAGAAATGGCGCGTATGGCGGTAGCTGATGGAACCACGCATCTCTTTGCTACTCCCCACCATCGCGATTGTACGCCTCTAACCCGTACGGAAGTAGCCGACCGCGTTGCAAAACTTCAGGATAAACTCGATAAGGCAAATATACCCTTAACCGTTATTCCGGGACATGAAGTGCGCTTATATAATGATATGTTAGACGATTGGGCTAAAGAATTGGCTGGACCATTAGGCAACAGTCGGTATGTTTTGGCCGAACCACTTTTTCACCATTATGATAAACATACGAACGCCATGCTTTTTGAACTTTTCGACCGAGGCTATATCCCCATTATGGCTCATCCGGAGCGAATTTTGCCGATTCAAAAAGATCTGTCGCTGATTGAGCCGTTCCTAGAGCGCGGTGGATTAACCCAAATTACGAGTGGAAGTATTTTCTCCAGCAAAGATAGACTGGCTCACCAAACAGCGCAAACCATGTTGCGCAATGGTATGGCTCATATCATTGCCTCTGACGCTCACAAACCCTACCGTCGTCGGCCAATTTTGACGAAAGCGGGGCAGGCCGCAGCACGCATTGTTGGCTCAATGCAGGCCGAAGCAATGATATCAACTAATCCGGCGGCAATCGTTCAGAACAAGTTGATTTCTACTCCAAAAATCGCTGTTTAACACCGTTCTACTTCACGCCGATAAAGACAAATTACGCATTATACATTGTTACTACCCAGGAGAGAAAGCAGGCTGGAGAATGGGACCAGAAAAGAGAGAATTCAAGGCAGACCAAACAGAAAAGAGTTGCTTACGAATAGTGGAGATATAAGAACGGATAGCACAAAAAGTTTGAGCGCCGTCAGAAGAACGAAAACAACCGGATATTTTTTGCTGAACTTTGAGCATACGAATATCACGTTCAGCCAGGTTATTATCAAAAGGCACCTTAAAATCAAAAACGAAAGCGAGAATAGCCTCTCGGCGTAGCGCAAAACGTTCGGCCAAATTGCGAGGCTTCGTTTTTCTAGGACGCCCCCGGGAGCCTTTCGGCCAACCCTCAGGTGGAGGTGGATTGGCTCTGAGAGCGGCAGCCACCAATTTGGTGTAGAGCCGATTGATCTGCTCTAGTTTTAGTTGAGGAAGCGCTTGTTTTCCGGCTGCTTTGGCCTGTGCAACGGCAACTTTGGCACTGAGTAGAAAAATTTTGAAGCGCGTGGCCCAGAGTTGGGAGAAATTCTCTTCAATAGCATTGAGTTCGCGCAAATGGTGGACATTGCACAGAGCGTGTCGGCACTGGTCATAATGCCAATAAGCCGACCAATTGTCGTGAACCGCCACCCCGCTAAAGTGGGGCATAATCCCAATCGCTTTGAGCGCTTTGTTTCCTCGGGATGGATGGGGGGCATAATAGGTTAGGTTGGTTGTTGAGGTGCTATGGAGCCACTGTCGCTTGCCGCCAATGTAAAAACCACTTTCATCATAGTGGGCTACCTTGGCCGCTGTCAGACCTGACTTGATTTTTTCATTGACCGGGGCGACTTTGACCGCCGCTGCCTTCATAAAGTTTTCCAGACTAGCCTGGCTCACTGATAAACCGAATAAGTCGGCTAGAAATTGTTGAGTGCGACCATAGGGTAACAATTGGTGTCCCTTCAGATAGACGGCTAACGCTTTTATCCCTGGCCCGTATTGAACCAATTGGGTTACGCCTTCTGGAAATTGTCCGACACTGACTTGTCCGCACTCTTGACACAGCAAACTCTCGACTTGATGTTCGGTCACTTCCACTTTCAGAGGGGGTAGGTCTATCACTTGGTGCCGCTTCAACCCGGATGCCGTCTGCTCTGCTCCAAAGCGGTGCTTACAGTGACTGCACCTCTCAGGTCGATGGTGTTCTACCTTGTTTGGCGCTTCGCTGAACTTCAGCGTATGCCCTTCGTGGCCTGGCTGACCACCCGTTTTCTTGTCGCTTTTTTGGCGCAGGTTCTGCTTTCGTTTCTTGGTGCGCCCTTTGTCCCGGCTTGACGGCCAATTCGAGTTTCGACTGTTCTGGCCCACTTGCGCCTCTAACTGCTCTATTCGCTCTAACGCTTTTTTCAGCAGTTGGCGCAACTCTTGTATCTCTTTTTTTAGCCGTTCGTTTTCTGTTTGTAAATCCATATTTGCTATTTTACTACCTCTGTCAATACCTGGGTAGTAACTATACATTTTCCTAAAGATTTGATACCATACTACTATAAGCAACAATATAAATACTCTTTTATACAAGCTAAAAATTTATATTGAAGCACTAAACTTTAAAGATCAGGAGAGATTTAAAACTATGAAGGGCCTTATTCTCAGTGGAGGGAAAGGAACTCGCCTCTATCCGCTCACCTTCACTAGCGCTAAACAATTAATTCCCGTTGCAAACAAACCTGTTTTATTTCGTGTTATTGAGGCCATCAAAGATGCGGGTATTACGGAAATTGGCATTGTTGTGGGCGACACGGCTGAAGAAATCAAACGAGCTGTTGGACGCGGCGGACAATGGGGGGTCGATATTACCTATATTCCCCAAGATGCTCCATTGGGGTTAGCGCATGCCGTAAAAATCTCAGAAGATTTTCTCGGCACAGATCGATTTGTTATGTTTTTGGGCGATAACGTTATTCAGGGCGGTATTAGCTCTTTAATCTCCCAATTTGCGGAAAGTGAGTACAACTCCCAAATTGTTCTTACCCGCGTTGACCAACCCGAACAGTACGGTGTGGCTGAACTGGACAACGACAATCGTATTGTCCGGCTTATTGAAAAGCCCAAGGATCCACCGAGCGATTTGGCATTGGTCGGCATTTACATGTTCGACCATCACGTATTTGAAGCCGTTAAAGCCATCAACCCAAGTTGGCGTGGCGAACTTGAAATTACGGATGCTATTCAATGGCTGGCCGACAAAGGTTATAATGTTCACCCCTATATTCATCGCGGCTGGTGGATCGATACCGGACGCCCCGGCGATATGTTGGAAGCCAACAGTTTGGTGCTGGAAGAGCTAACACCGACCATTGATGGCTATGTTGATCGGGATAGCGAGGTAGACAGTCGAGTGACGATCGAGCAGGGAGCAGAAGTGATAAATAGCGTCGTGCGCGGCCCTGCCATTATTGGGCGAGATACGCGCCTGGTTAACGCCTATGTTGGTCCGTTTACCAGTATTTATCATCACTGTATTGTTGAAAATGCTGAAATTTCTCGTTCAATTGTGTTAGAGAACAGCCAGATTCGCAATATCAATCGCCGCATCGAAGATAGTTTGATCGGTCGAAATGTTACGCTTCACCGGTCGCCTATTCGGCCTCAAGCCTATAAATTTACGTTGGGTGATTTTTCAAATGTTGGTTTGTTGGGAGACTCAGGCCAATAATCTGACTTCATGAAAAGAATATGCTATAATCCCAAATATATCCCAAATGAATTTGGGATATATTTGGGATAAGTTGGGATAAATTGGGTAAAACTTAATAAATTAGTCTGGCATCGAAGCCAAACCGAAACTTTTGACTATGGAAATAGAAGTTGTTCGCAGTAAAAAGCGCAAAAAAACGGTAAGCGCTCGTGAGGTTGACGGAGTGTTTGTTGTACAAGCTCCGGCAGATATGAGCGAGCAAGAACTTCAGCCTATTATCAAAAATCTACAACAGCGTTGGCAAAGAAAACAAACCAAAGCAGAACTTGATGACCAAGCTCTCCATCGTCGCGCGCAAGAATTAAACCGGCAATATTTTGATGGTAAACTAAAGTGGAATTCCATTAAATGGGTAACCAACCAAAACAGCCGGTTTGGCAGTTGTACCCCCTCGAAGAAAACAATTCGTCTCTCGCACCGTCTGGCAAATATGCCCCTGTTTGTTCTGGATTATGTTATAGTCCATGAGTTGGCGCATTTGTTAGAGGCTAATCATGGCCCCAAGTTTTGGAAGCTGGTTAATCGTTTTCCCAAAACGGAACGGGCCAGAGGTTATCTTATGGCCGTTGGCCTGGAACAACTAGAAGAATGAACTACACAAAATGTGCATCGCGCGCTTTAAGCAAGGCGATTCCTTTTTCTAAAGACGTTTTTGCCTTAAAATCGAGCAATCTTTGCGCTTTATCGGTGTTCGCCACTAAATTCGACACCCCCCCGGAGTTGGATGGGCTAACCACAATTTTCCCTTTTTTATGCGTTACGCCTTCGATACACCGAATTAACTGATTAATATTTGTTCCTATTCCTGTGCCAATATTAATTACCTGTCGGCTGATACCGTCGGCCGTAGCCGCCGCGACAAGGGCCTCCACGACATCATCAACATAGATAAAATCGCGCGTTTGCGTACCGTTACCGTACACAACCAACGAACCTTCTTCCAAGATTTGGCGCATAAATTGGGGGATGACAGGGGGGTGGGTAGGCGGTATTGATTGGCCAGGGCCGTAGCAATTAAAAATCCGCAAAGAAACCGTTTCAATATTCCACAACTCACCGATGGTTTGCACATAACATTCAGCCGCTAACTTACTAGCGGCGTACGGTGAATCGGGATGGGGCAACAAAGCTTCATGAACCTTACCAAGTGTTTGTCCCCCATAAATTGCGCCCGAAGAAGCCAACACAACCCGTTTAATACCGGCATCGCGCATAGCTTCCATAATCGCTACCGTTCCACTGACGTTGGTTTTGTTGTATTCGCGAGGATATAAAACCGACTCTGGCACGGAGACTCGTGCTGCTAAATGATAAACGCAATCAACTTTATTAAGTAGCCGCCAAACCTTTGGTTTATCCTCTACATCACCCCGGGTAAAATTCACCCCTGGATCAAGTTTGCCGGCATCTCCAGCGCTAAGATCGTCAAGAACGCGTACTGTATGGCCTCGACGTACAAGATTATTGGCTAATGTAGAACCAATGAAACCTGCACCACCTGTTATAAGAAACCGCATGGTCTGCCCTTAGAAATTTAACGAAAGTATATGTATGAGGATGGTGAAAGTATCAGATAGGCAGGCTATTGCGTTCCAACAGCGCCCCGTTCAACTTCCCACGGATAGATAACCCAATCTGTTGTTTCTTCAGCAAAAAAGTCTGGCTTCTTGTCCGGAAATTCAGAACGTTGCGATTTGTAATGCAAAACAACGGAATGAGGACGACCGCCGGCCTGTCTAACACGTTCTGTCACATTGACAACCTGTTTGCCGCGATCCCAGATATCATCAACAATTAAAACCTCTCGACCGCGCAAAAAGCTATCGGCAGGAAACTGCATAAAAACCGGCCAATCCAGATCGTGTTCTTCATCTTCATAGAAATCAACCGAAGCCACCAGTACTTGTTTAATGCCCAGGCGTTCGGCAATAATAGCTCCCGGAACAATTCCACCTCGGGTGATGGCAATAACCAGGTCAAAATCGTAAACCTCAAGCTTAGGCATCACGGTGCCTATGAGCTTAACCACATCACTCCATGAGAGATAAATACGTTTTACATCTTCCATGCGTTTGCCCACAATGATAGTAATAGGAGTTACGCACTTGACACCTGTTTATGTCATTTCGTAGCCAAAGGCGGAGAAATCCCTATTAAATCGGCTTGCAAACAACGTTCTCAGGGATTTCTCGTCGTTCCTCATAGAAATGACATGTCAACTGCGTAAGTCATAAATAAAGTATGTTAATTGGTCAAAAGAATATTATAACACAAACAAAGCAGTACAGCGAAATCGAGCCTTACTCCGTCCCAACAAACAGCATGTTTTTAATCGATGACAATAAATGTTTTTATTTTTTCAAACGTAGCGGGGCCAATACCACTAACTTGGGTTATTTCATCGATGGATGAAAACCGGCCGACACTCTCGCGATAATCGATAATACGTTGGGCAATAGCCGGCCCTACACCCGGTAAGCTGTCTAAATCCTCAACGGTGGCCGTGTTCAAGTTAATAACCGCATTCGACCCGGCCGATTTCGAGTTAGAAAATGCATCGGCCTGGTTACTTACAGCGGCCGAGGCACTTTGCCCGCCTTGAACAGGAGGGGGTGGGCTTTCCTCGTTTTGGCGCGGGACGTGAATTTGCTGCTGATCTTGCAGTTCCAAGGCTTGGTTGACGCGCTCGCGATCGGCGTCGGCAGTGAGTCCACCGGCCGCATCGATAGCATCTTTAATGATGCTGCCCGACGGCAGAAAATAAACATCTGAATTGGCAACCGCTCCCGTGATGTATACGCGCACCGGGGCGGGGGTAGTCGTTGGCATTGGCGTCGAGACAAGGTCGGTAGCAGTCACTGTCGGCTCGACCGACAGAATTTCAATCGAACTCTGGGCCGGCTGTTGCCAATAAAAAACGCCGGCTCCTCCAACAGCCAGCACTGATAGCAGCCCGAATACAAGATGACGATTTTGGTCAAGCCAAGTCGAATTCATGGTATCTACTCCTGGTTCAAAAAAGATGGCGATGCTTTGGATAGGTGGTCAAGTAGAGCGTATAGCCGGATAGTGATCAAGACCGATCTTGTCCTAATTTTATTTTATTTTACCACAATGTGATTAAGTGTTGAACCTTTACAGCAAAAATTGGAAGAAGAGCTAGGGGCTTATTCGAAGATATGATCCGGTTTCACCGGATGACATTATGACAGACATGTGCATGCTGCCATCTTCAATAGGCTCAAATATGATCTGCGAGGTAATGCCGAAACCGTTGTTGATGATAAACTC
This sequence comes from Anaerolineae bacterium, assembly GCA_020433805.1. GTDB lineage: Bacteria > Chloroflexota > Anaerolineae > 4572-78 > J111 > JAGRBY01. The sequence goes on along the minus strand of JAGRBZ010000016.1, from coordinate 35,118 downwards.
GCCGTCATCGGCTGCCAAAAGCCGCCATTGGTAAGGACCGCGCACCGTCCAGAACGTACCGTCTTCGCGCCGCTCGACTCGCCAGCCCAGTTCATATTGTCCTACATAAGCCGCTACCTCTTCCTCTGAAACTGTTTCGGCTAACGGCTCGCGAATCTCAGGAAGCGCCTCCATAAAATCATCCCACTGGGTTTTGTAAACCTCAGCGGCATCAGCATCCAAATCATACAGCGCCTCGACAAATCCATAGCGCAGGCTGTTGCCAAATCCAAAGGAAATGGTGCGATTCGTAATCAACACCATTCCGATATTGGCCTCCGGCACCATCACCATCAGCGATTTGAAACCCAATACGTCACCATCGTGCCAGATCATCTCGACATCACCATACTTCTCAATAAACCAACCCATGCCGTAACTGAAGTCGGGTACGATTTCAATTTGAGGTCGCCAGGTTTCGGTTAAATTCTCTGACGATACAACCCGTGTGCCGGTTTGGCTAACGCCACGATTAAGCTGCATCATCACAAAATGAGCCAAATCAAGAACGCTGGCGGCGACACCTCCGGCGGGGGCGATACCGGTATCGATGTGGTAGTGCGTCGGCACAGCTTCGCCAAAGAGGGTGAAATCGTGCGGCGTAGCATGGTTGGAGCTTGCTTGCGCGGCTTCCATAGAGAGCGATGCGGAGGACATTCCCGTGGGGTCAAACACACGCTGTTGGAGCAGTTCAGCATACGTCTGGTCAAGATTGTCGAGGGTACTGCCGGCTGCCAACGCGGCAACATACCCACCGGTAGCGACAACCTGATTGTTGTAGTGGAAATGTTCGCCCGGCATTTCATCGACCGGCAATTCGGCCAGCGAAGTCATAATTTGCTCCGGCGACATGCCGAGGCCACTCCACTCCAAATCGGCCCGTAGAACGCCGCTGGTCATGTTCAGCAAATCGCGCACCCGAATTTGCGAGGCAAGATCCGGATCGTCCAGTTGAAAATCGGGCCAAATATCGCGCACCGGTTGATCCCAATCCAAAACCCCGTCATCGATCAGTGAAGCGATCATCGCGGCGTTCATGGCTTTGGTCGTCGAACCGACGGCAAAAAGCGTTTGGGGGGTGATCGGCGCATCTTGGCCCAATTCACGTATACCAAAACCCTCGGCCAACACAATCTGGTTATCGCGCACAATGGCTACTGCCACGCCAGGTATTCCAAAATGTTGGCGCGTATCTTCGACTGTGGCTGAAAAATCGGCTAGCCAGGCGTGAGTCAGGGGCTGAACTTCGGACGGTCTTACCGGCAGTGCATCGACAACCTTCGCCTCAGCGATAAGCCGATCGGCTTCTCTCTGCGAAGGGATAACCAACGGTTGGCCGGGCCGCAGCACAAAAGGCGATGCGATAGCCGTAAAGCGGCTGTCGGTCGCGGCAGCGTTGTTGGTCGCCAGCCAGATGGCCGGCCAGGTTTCCGGATCGCGGTAGTATTTGTCGGCCAGTTGTGGCAGGGTGTCTTCCAGTTGGGTGGTGTGGATGAAGAGCGGTGTATCGGCAGAGGTAACGGTAGTCGCGATAAACCAAAAAACACATATTAAAAAAATTATTTTCCGCATAGTTTGTGCTGCTATCTACTTCATGTAGCGTAAGCCATTATGCGTATAAATATAGGCAATTTTGCGGAAATGACGAAATTTAGATGTAGCTAAAGGATATAGAGAATTCCGTCCACATGACTGAAGGCAATAATATTTAACATTGTTACAATGGATAAATATCAGCATTGCTTGCCGGCATTTAATCGGTAAGGTACTCACATATTCGAGCAGATGATGTTAGCGCATACTGTTTATGAGCATTGGTATGTGTAGCTCTATAAATAGTAGGCAGAGTGGCGTGCAAAAGGGCAAGGTAGTAGGCCCGAATATCAGCTCCGATCAGATTGTGCTCTACAACCCATTCGCGTAAGAAACCGATGAGCTGCCAGGCTTTGAGTAATTCGCCTTTTGGTTTCCAATCTTGAGACCACGGAGAGGTTAAAGTCAGCGATCGTCGGTTAATGAGCGGCACAAGTAATTGATGTTCAAATTCAAACCACTCTTCAATTGAACATTGGTTCATATCAATGAGGTTGAATTTGATATCCGCTTCCATCGTGACAAAATCCTGAAGGGAGGGACCAATATGCGCATTTGGAAAATCAATCAGCCAGATATTTGTATCAAGGCCCCGTTCAATAAGCACATTACCGGTATGTAAATCCCCATGAACGGGTGATAACGGACTTGTTGCTCTAAAGTACTGAGCCTGATTTGGAACAAGTACATTTTTGATCCAGTAGTTTGGGTTGACGAAATGATTCTCACTCCAATTGTCAGGTAGAAATGGAAGCTGAAGCGTTGCCGATCTATCTAATTCATCGACAGATAAAACCGAAGTAGTTGAAAGAGAGGAAGTGCCTATTAGCTGAATTATCCCCCTCAAAATATCAGTTCGACGACGGTATAAGCGCTCGTATAACCCTTCAGGGCCGCCCAAAGAAATTCCTTCTGATTGAGGTAATCTAAACGCATACCAACGATCGAGCCTTTCGAAGAGGAGGGTTAAATACGAAGTAAAATCATCGGCGGAACTGTCCTTATACATGCTTTTTAAGGTTTGCAACTTGCTGTCTAGTCTCAACGCCGTCAACTTATAGCTTATGGCTCCAATGCGATTGGTGTCACCTAACTTGTAATCGGGCGGCCAATTGTCGATAGGTTCACCGGGAATAAAAGCCAGAGGATATCTTTTTAATACGCCGCCATCTTGATGAACCGTTTTTTCTTTTTGAATATCGCGATAACTTAAAAACTTAACGACAACGCCAGGTTTTATCATTCTATCTTCTGAAATTTCTCGAATGACCTGAAAAACCCCGAAATTACTAAAGCCACCCGCCAGCGATCTGATCCGAATTCGATAGTCGTTTTGAAACAGTTGTTGAAGAATATACAACTGTTCTGAATTTAACTGAGGAACAACATTAGGATCATCAATAGTGCTAATTCTCGGGAGGCTTTGTTGGTCTGGACTGGTGATTTTTTGAAGCTGATAAATATAAGGGCCGAGTACGATCATAACCACACCCAAGGCAAAATAGGAAAACCGTGAACCAAATGTAATGTCAGTATTTGTGAGAAGATAAAGATTATACGCAATGCAGATAAGTCCAGCGAACGTTAAAATTGCCAGAACTGCTAAACGAGAGGTTAAATGTGGGATTGACATAATAATAGGAAACCTGCCTGAATTTTGCCCAGAAAATACCAGACTCTTGACAACAAAATATTACTTGTTTAACACTTTTAAGACAAGTTTACTTAATTAAGTTGTGTTATCTTAAGTTTACCAGGTTCCTGATATTGCTAACCTGAGTTTGAAAAGTGACTGCCACTTGCTTGTCAACACATTAACCCATGAAATTTAGAACAGGAGGGACTAACCTATGAGTACTGAGGCACGGGCATGGATTTGGATCACACCGATTGTTATATTCATTGTTATTATTTCTTTTATTGCGGCTGAAATTTTTTATCCGCTATGGCAGCCTTCAACGCCAACATTAGATCCAACCCAAACTTCAATAGCGTTGCCGACACAAACGGAGTCAATAGAAACTGCCGATGTATCTTTATTAACGCCCGAAGCGACCAAGACACCATCCCCCTTACCCACTTCTACACAAGAAACAGCCCAATCCGGAGCAGGGGATTTCACTTTACCCACGAGCACACTCTCGCCAACAGATACTCCTATCGTAAAACCGACAGCAACACCGCTTCTCCCCACGCCGATAGTCACGCCGTCGCCAGAATCGGAAGCAATGGTTATTGCCCCGAATGGATTAAATTTACGTAACGGTCCCGGATTGGTTTACGATCCACCTATAAACTCGCTGGATGAAGGCGAGACACTCGAGATTTTAGGTCGAACGGCTAACAGCGAATGGATAAACGTCTTAGCTACCGAAAAAAATGTTAAGGGCTGGATTTCTACAGCTTCCAATCTTATTAAAATTAATACCAACCTTGAGAATGTACCTATAGTTGCTAGCCCGGCACTACCCGAGCCAACCGCATCTCCAACGTCTCTTACCGACACCTATTCGGCTCCTATCCCCACCGCACCGGACGATGGTTCAGGATCCTACGGCACCTTTCCGCCACTGACATGGACGTGGGATAGAGAACTGGCTGAGGATGAATATTTCGAGGTCAGAATCTGGCACGAAAGCATTACCGATTATCATCCCGCTTTAGGCTGGGTTAAAGTGCCACCTTTTGATTTTAATATCAGCCAGGAACGTTCCGGCAAATATTACTGGACCGTCACGGTTGTTAAGGGGCAAAACACCAAATTAAAAGATTGGATCATTCAGTCCGGCTGGCCTTACAAAATGTGGGATGGTGAACTGGTTGCTGAATTGAGCCCGGAAAGTAAGCAGAGGTTCTTCTTCTACACACCTACGGCGAGTGGCAGCAGTGGAAGTGAAACCGATATTTCGAAGTCTAAAAAAGATGGTGGCACGGGAATAGGCAATGATTAAGTCGGAAGATTGATGTTTAGATATCAAATTTTTCTAATACTCATACTCTTAGGGGGAGCCTATCTCTACATATCTTTAGTACCCCCTGTTCAAAATGCTCAAAGTAATTCTTCTGTCTGGGTATCAACCACAAATTTACCCAAAGAAATTGCTAACTTTGCTACTATAACCAAAGATAATCGAATCTATGTGATAGGAGGTGGATTGACTCAGCCAGATGATGTTGAGTCGCCACCACCTATTAAAGATGTGTACTATGCTCAGGCTCTGTCAAATGGCTATTTGTCAGCATGGATGTCTACCCGCTTTCTCCCCATTCCTTTAGCCGGACACGCGGCAGTTATAACCAACTCAACAATTTATGTAATTGGTGGCGATAGTGGTCAGAAAAATGACGGAATTACTGTATTATCACGAAATACGTTTTATAGTTCTGTTCAACAAAATGGGCAGCTCAGTTCCTGGAAAAAGTCAACAAGCTTACTACCCTTCGGCATCAGCGCTCATTCCGCATTTGCTAAAGATGGTTATTTGTATGTCATTGGTGGATACAATACGGATCAAATCGCATCATCAAATTTGATTTTGCGTGCTCCCATTCGCCAAAATGGGGCTATTGGGGATTGGAAACAGAACAGTGCTTGGAACTTACCTCAATCTGTCCACAGGCATACGTCCGAAATTTATGAAAATGATGTGCTTGTCATTGGTGGGCTAAAGCGAAATGACTCCGTTTTAGAGCCGCTAAGAACTGTCTATAGTAGACAAATTCCTCAAATTAATGATAACTCCGATTGGATTAATACAGCAACGCTCCCCCAACCTCTCTATTTTCATAGTTCAATTTTTTCAGAAGCCGAGCAGAAAATTTACACATTGGGAGGATTTGATGGCAATTTTGAGACTGATAAAGTTTACAACGCATCTATACAACCAAATGGTAATCTAAGTAGCTGGACAGAGGTTAACTCCCTAAAACTTCCCGTGAAGGTCTTTCGCCATTCGGCCATTATGGCTGCAAACGGCAGTATCTATGTATTGGGTGGCAAGCAAGGAGACTCTCACACGAGCGATGTTTACTTCACCCCACCGCTCGCCTTCACCAAATCGAGCGATCCTACTGGCCCAATGCATGAAGCCGATACTATCACCTATACGCTCGCTTACGCCAACAACAGCTTTACTACCCAAACCCTGATTATCACGGATGTCGTTCCTTTTAATATCGAGTTGATTCCTGACTCGATCTCTCCCCCCGGCCAGTTGAACGATTCAACGGTGATTTGGAATCTGGGCGATATTGCACCCGGTGTATCAGGGCAGGTTTCGTTTCAGGCTAAGGTACCCCTATTTTTAAGTTCAAAAAAAACACCTGAAACGATGTCGACGCTGGCAACCGACTCGAATACCTCCTATACTCTCCCCGTGCCTGTTACCTGTGATACGACGCACTTTTGGGCCAATGGAATCACCCAACAACCTCCTCTATCAAAACCCCATACAGTAAATGTACAAATTCCTCCCCATACCAAACCTTCACAGATGTGGTTACTGATGAAGTACACAGATAATATAACCCCAACAGTAGAGGAGCAGCCGGCCAATTTACTCGTAACCAGTAGTGGTCCGATAAGCGCCTCTATCTGGTCAGCCGCTATTCCCCCATCTGCGCTACAGAAGGGCCGGATAACTATTATTACCCAAAATCCCCGCGAGTTAAATGCAATCTTCCTCTTTAAGGAGAATGATCCGCCTTTTGTCGAGACAGAACTGGATGGTTTCCAAAATACAACAAAAACATTCACCTACACCTTTGATGTTCCCTCTGTGACCACCGAAACCGTGGATGTCATTATTCCTTTTATGGATATCACATATTGGAAGGACAATATGCAGCCCGATAATCGCTTAACGACCGTAACGGTAAAGTACAACGGTCGTACATCGCAATCGGTCACAGCCAACAACCCCAATCTCGGGAATGGTTTGCTTATGACCCAATTTTCCATTGACATCGGCCCGATTTCAGGGACCATCACCTCAACCGCTACTTTGGAAGTTACTGTCGATACCGAAGACTCCGTCTATACCGTTGGTCCACGTATTTGCCGCCCGCTTTACATTGCTAATACGGCTTGGCTGTGCAGCAAACAGGCCGGTTGTATTTCCGATACAGTAATTAACGAACCACCTAACCTCAAATATCCGGCTGAGCTATTCTTTCCGTTTATTACAAAAGATGCATCTTGATTTCTATTCGGCATTTTTCATTTAGAAGCTGTTTGAAAAGTCAGCGTTTACAGATTTGTCCACAGATTTACACAGATAGTCACTGATTTTTATCACACTTTTGATAGTATCTGTGAGAATCTGTGCCCATCTGTGGACCCTTTGAGGTTTTTAAAACAGTTTCTTAGTCGAGTTTGCCCGGCTTATCGTTGACAATTACCCCCACCTAGAGTATATTTCACTCCTCACATGTAGTCAGGAGGAAAATGTGCTGGGTAGAAATAAATCAACCCCTATCGACAAAATTGAAACCGTGATTGGGCCAAACACAAACTTCAAGGGAACCTTAGTCTGTGACGGTAGTGTACGGATTGATGGTGTTTGTGAAGAAGGTCTGATCAAAACATTGGGCAACATTGTGGTTAGCCCGGATGCCAAAGTAGCGGCAGATTTAGAGGCTGAGAATGTCTCGGTTAGCGGCGCGGTAACGGGCAAGGTGATTGCCCGGGGTCGGCTGGAAATTCTCAGTACAGGCAAAGTTTGGGGCGATGTCGATGTCGGCAGCTTTTTGCTTGATGAAGAAGGTTACTTCCGGGGCAACCTTATTATGAAGGATGAACCGGAACCGCCTAATTTCGGCCCGATTCCTGTCGAAACCGGTTTACCGCCGGAGATAACGCCTGCTGAAAACCATCAGAGTTAGAAAAAATATCATAAAACCCCCGTTGGTAAAACTTTTTTAGCAGATATTCGTACAGCTCACCAGACATAAGGTGAGCTAATTTTTTGTGGGCATTTTCGAAAAAAGGTGCTATTATATAGTGAGGTTCGGGTAAAAAATTCAGGTTGTTGTCTCGAATTTTGTAAATCTCCATACGATTAAAATTATTCCTAGTGTACAATTCGTAGCTCACCGTTTTACCAGAACAGTAGACCGCATCCACTCAACCTCAACCTGCTAAAAATCATCCGCCGGAGGTATTATCGTGCAAATTATCGGCTTAAACACCTTAGATTTGTTGTTGATTTTTCTTTTGTTTATCGGGCTGCTCATTGGTTTTTTACGTGGGGTTGGCGTCCAACTCCGTTCGCTGGCCAGCATTTGGTTTGGACTTTTAATTGCCTTATGGCTCTACAGACCATTCAGCAACCGCATCTTGCAGGGGCTTGAAATGGGCAAAATCGTCAGTGATACGCTGGCGTTTTTGCTGATGCTTTTTGTGGCCTATCATGCCATCAGGCTTATCGTCAGCTATCTCACCAAACCCCCTGAGGAAAAAACGCGCCCGATCAAGAAAAAAGGGCGCGTCGGGCCGGTCGAGCCGCCTCAACCGTCGGCTATGCAGCGCATTATTTTAGGCCCGTTAAGTACGGTTGCGAGTATGGTTTTAGGCGTTGTCCTGGCTATCGTTTGGATTTCAATCTTCATGGGCGTCATCCAATTCTTCTTTCAAACCGGCGCTTTTTCGGCCAGTGGCGTCTCCCAACCCGGCTTGACAAACCAAATCCAAACCTCGGCCTTAGCTCCCTATTTTAACCGCGTTCTCTATTTAATTGTTCAATCGCTTAGCCTGTTTGTGTTAGACGACGGGCCAAATATCTTAGAAACTGTAGTTGGAAACTTTACGCCTGAGGGCGGCTAGAAGCAGGATAAGACGTGTACGAAAAACATCTTAATACACTTGAATTTCCTAAGATACTCGAAAGGCTGGCAAAATACGCCGCCTTTTCCGCCAGTAAAGAGCTGGCGCTCAAACTCACCCCTTCACCCTACTTTTCAGAAATACAGGGCTGGCAAACCGAAACCCGAGAGGCCAGCCATTTACTTTCGGTTAAAGACAATCTTAGCGTGGGCGGCTCGCGCGATGTCCGGCCTTATGTGGCCCGCACCGACCGTGGCTTTGTGCTGGCACCACCCGAACTACTGGAAGTGCGACAAACCCTCATCGCAGCCCGCGAACTGGACCGCAATCTCAGCCGGCTGGCCGATGCCTATCCACGGCTGGCCGACATCGCTCAGCGCATCGAAGAATGTCCGGGGGTGGTCAATGCCATCGGCCAGGCTATCGATGAAAGTGGCGAAGTTAAAAGCAGTGCCAGCCCGGCTCTGGCCCGCATCCGGCGCGAGATCGATATTGCCCATAACCGCCTGATGGAGCGCTTAAACCGCATCGTCTCAGGCCAGCAAAAGCAGTACTTGCAGGAAGCCCTGGTTACGCAACGGGGCGGGCGCTATGTGATCCCGGTTAAGGCTGAATTCAAAGGCCGCATTCAAGGCGTCGTGCAAGATCAAAGCTCCAGTGGGGCTACCATCTTTGTTGAACCTCTGGCGGTTGTGGAGCTAAACAACAAGTGGCGTCAGCTTCAAATGGAAGAAGAAGAAGAAATCCAGCGCATTTTGGCCGAATTATCGGCGCTGATCAGCAGCCACGGCGAACTGATAAACCACACGGTTGAAGCCCTGGCCGAGCTTGACCTGGCGTTTGCCAAAGCCAAATATGGCTGGGCCATCGAAGCGACCGAACCCAATCTCATCGATTTCGACGGGCGGCAAACAATTCCCGAAGAGGGCAAAAAACGTCCGTCGCGACCGACCATCAAACTCACCGCCGGGCGGCATCCCTTGCTCGATCCCGAAACCGTAGTGCCGCTCGATTTACCACTGCCCGATGACGCCCAGATGGTGGTCATCACCGGGCCGAACACCGGTGGCAAAACGGTCTCGCTCAAAACCATCGGCCTGTTGGCGGCGATGGCCCAGGCCGGGCTACATATCCCCGCTAACGAAGGCTCTTGCCTGCCGGTTTTCAATAACATCTTTGCCGACATCGGCGACGAGCAGTCGATTGAGCAAAGTTTGTCCACCTTCTCCAGCCATATGACCAACATCGTCAAAATTCTGGAGGCGTGCGATGAGCAATCGCTGGTCATTTTTGATGAATTGGGAGCCGGTACCGATCCGGTTGAAGGGTCGGCCCTGGCCCGCTCGATCATGCTCAATCTGCTGGAGCGCGGCACCACGACGTTTGTGGCCACCCATTACTCGGAGTTAAAAGCCTATGCCCACGCCACCAGCGGCGTCATCAATGCCAGCATGGAATTCAATTCGGAGACGCTCACGCCGACCTACCGGCTGCAAATCGGCATTCCCGGCGAGTCGAATGCGTTCACCATTGCGCGCCGCCTGGGGCTGTCGGAGCGCATTATCGAACAGGCCCGTGGTTTGATAAGCGAAGATGCTCAACAGCTTGAAGATATGCTGGCCGAAATCAAAGCCCAAACCGAAACGGCCCAGGCCCGGCGGCGTGAAATTGAGACAGAACTGGAGAAAGCCGAAGCCTTAGTGGAAGAGCGGCAAAAACGGCTGGCCGAGGTCGATACCGAACGCCGCGACATTCTGAACTCAGCCAGGGCCGACGCCCGACGTGAAATCAAAGCCGCTCGCGAACGCATTCGGACGCTGGAAGCCGAGGCACAAGCAGCGATCGAGGAGCAACGGCAAGCCGCGCTGGCGGCGCAATCGCCGGCACCGGAGGTCGCCAAAGTTGAAGACGAATTGGAGTCGCTTGAAACGGGCCTGGCTCCCGAGAAAGCGCCGCCCAAACCGGAACCCAAGAGCAAAGCGAAACAAAGTTCGGACCAAAATGGCCCGATTCGTATCGGCGACCAGGTATTTATCAGCCAATATCAAACGCTGGGCGAAGTGGTTGGCATTGACGGACGTGAAGCCGAAGTACAGCTCGGCCATTTTCGAGCGACCGTTCCCATCAAGTCGCTTGAACTCAAAGCGCGAAAAAAGAAAGCCGCAGCTCCCCAGCCCAGCGTTAAAGCACCGGTGGTCGAATCACCGGGTATGGAACTGGATTTGCGGGGCCACGTGGCCGAGGAAGCCTTGCTGCTACTCGATCAATACCTCGACCAGGCTTTTTTGGCCCAACTGCCCTGGGTACGAATCATCCACGGTCGGGGCAGTGGTGTTCTGCGCCAAACCGTGCGTCAAGAGCTGAACCGCCACCCCATGATCAGCACCTATCGACCCGGTCGGGAAGGCGAAGGCGGCGACGGGGTGACCATCGCCAAAATGGCAACCAACTAATTGCGCTGTAAACATGGATTTTGACATAAGTCTGGGAAAGAAACCAGGTTTTTCGGTCAATTCGAACAATTTCGGGCCGAAAAAGGCTTACTCAAGAGCATATTTCCATTTCTAAAGTCAAAAACCTGGTTTCTCAGACCGAAGTCTCGTTATAGTAATAGTTGCGCTGTAAACATGTAAAACGCCCCAGATCGTTTTCAATAAACAATCTGGGGCGTTAAATCACTGGCAGATAGGGTTCTGGTGTCTAGGCTAGGGTCTACAGCATCGAACTGAACAAAATCACCCCTAGAGCAAACAAAAAGCACGTTCCAAGTGCATAGAGCAGAAAGCTCTGAAATGAGTCGGCAAAACTGCCTTCCCGATTGCTTTTTGCTTCCCCTTTTTTCTTAGAAACTTCTTCAACCGCATGGTTGGCTTTTTTTAGCTTTCTATCGGCCTCGCGCTGCTTAACCGAACCGGCCGCGAAAGCCCAACCCGCTAAAATTCCCAACATGCTGCCTACAATCAGACTGAAACCATCCATGATAGCTTATCCTCCCAAATAAGATATCACCATCTGCCGGGCGAGAAATTTACGCTAAATTTACGCATAGTCTACCACGACTTTTGTCGAATGTTTACCCGCCCATAAGTACCAGTTTAGGTAATTATTCAGGGAGATTGGAGACTGGAGATTAGGGAGATTCAAGGAAATCAACCAGTCTCACTTGAGAGGATAGCGACAATGAAAATCTTTTGCTATCGGCTATCGGCTAACCGCTAACTGCTATTTTCAAGGGAACAATCTCCCAATCTCTAATCTCCATATTGCGGCTACCGTCGGCTCCACTTTCAATCTCAATTATCTCTGTGGTATACTTGGCAGAATGAAGCAACAACAGGATTCATCCGGTCTTTATCGGTCTATTACCATTCGCCCAGGGGACTGGGTGCTTTTTTTTATCGCGCTGGGTTTTGGCCTGCGCCTCCACCATCTCGATCTTCAACCGCTTTGGGGCGATGAGGGCTGGAGTGTCTACTTTGCCACCGAAAGCACGCTTGATCTAATTGCCCTTACGGCATCCGATATTCACCCACCGCTGTACTATCTTTTGCTCCAAGGCTGGTTTGGCCTGGTTGGGGTTGGGGCCGAGGAAGCCCGATTGCTGTCTGTCATGATCGGCACGCTGCTCATTCCGGTACTCTTTGCTCTGGGTCGGCAGCTATTTGGGGCGCGAGGCGGCATCATCGGGGCGGCGGTGGCGGCACTGATGCCGATGGCGATCTACTATGCCCAAGAGGTGCGCATGTACGGGCTGGTCACGCTGCTGGGTGCGATTTCGACGTATTTCTTTTTTCGATACCAACGTGAAAGCGAGGCCGAAAAAAGTAGCCTCTCGCCCCTCATCGGCTATGTGGCAACAGCCACTGCTGCGCTATACACCATGTATTATGCCGTCTTTATTATCCTGTTTCAGATGATGTACGCATTGATAGCCACGGTGCGGCAAACGCCCCGATCGCTAAAACAGGCCGTGGCTCTGGGCAAGCCGTTTTTGCTGATTGGTTTGCTTTATCTGCCGTGGGTGATTTATGCAACGCCCCGACTGCTGAGCTACATCGACAATAAACGTAACGTCGAAGGCTATGCCTCCTTAGGATTTATCCCATTCTTGGGCGACCACCTCATCGCCTTCAGTTTAGGCCACCTACCCGATTATCTGCGTGAATATGCGGCTGTTACGGTGGCGATAGGGGCTGTAGCGCTGCTGGGTTTGATGATGCTGTTCCGCCGAGACACGCGCCGGGGGTTGCTGTTGGCGCTTTACCTTTTTGTACCGTTGCTTAGCGGTTATATCATCAACCTGCTTTATCCTTTTACGCCTCGATTTTTTGAGCGGACGCTACTTTTGGCGGCTCCGGCCTACTGGCTGTTGATCGCCGCCGGATTGCGCTGGCTATGGGCGCGACATATTGTCTTTTTTAGCGGCATAGCGGCCGTCATACTGTTGTTTATTCTCGTCAGTCTGATGAGTTTTTACAGCCTACCGCGCTATCCCGACGAGGATTACCGCCCCTTACTAACCGACATCGCAGCTCAAAGCACACCGGAAGATACGATCCTGGCCAGCTACCAATGGCAGTTGGGCCTGTATCGCGCTTACCTTCCTGCGCCGCGACCGCAGTTGTTTCCCGTTCCCGGCTGGGGACGCGATTGGTCGGCTGCGGCGGGTGGTGCGCCACGTCTTAAATCGGACTTGACTCGTATTTTCGAGCAATCACCGCGTCTGTGGTTTCCGGCCTATCAAGCCAGCGGTCACATTTGGGAAGATGAGGCCGAAAAAGCCATTGCCGAACTAAGCTATCCCGCGCTGCTGGAGTGGTATAGCCCCCAAACAAAAGTAACCCTGGCCGGTTCCGGCCGCATGCCAACCCAACCGGCGCAGGCCACCAACTTCGACAACCAACTGATGTTGATCGAAGCTGAAGTAGGCGTCCAACCGTTTGAGGCCGGCCGGGACGTTATTCCGGTGCGATTGGTGTGGCAAAAAATCGACAATCTGGGCAGCGATCATCGCGTCAGTCTGCGTCTGGTCGATGCCTCAGGCCAAACCTGGACGACCCGCGACAGCTATCCCCAAGCCGGACAGGCCCATTTCACCGATATGGAGCTGAACGAACTGCTCATCGATCGCCATGGGCTGCTGACCCCGGCCGGCGCACCGCCGGGTATTTATCGCCTGCTGTTAAGTGTGCGCCGGGTTAGCGATGCCCATCCGCTTGATGTGCTGAACCCAACGTTGCAGCCGGTCGGGGCCGAACATTTGCTGGCCGAGGTCGAACTTGTTGCGCCGGAACCACCGGTCGGGCCGGCAGCGCTGCCGGTCCAAACCGAAACAAACGCCACGTTTGGTGAGGCAGCGCGGTTGGTCGGCTACACATTGGGAGAGCCGCCCTTTAAATCCGGCGAAGCGCTGCCGCTGACATTCTTCTGGCAATCGCTGGCTGTTGGGCAGGAACAGTTATCGGTGGTGGTTGATATTGAGGATAGGAACGGTCAGATTGTCCTTACACATGATCGAGAGCCGATCTGGCCGGCTACGGCATGGCAGCCCGGTATGCTGCTGCGCGATCCGCATGATATTGCTCTGCCGCCAACGCTACCGCCGGATGAATACCAGATATTTGTCAGTCTGGTTACGGGCGAAAAGGAACATTTGCCGGTGGGTGGCCATGAGCGCCTGCCATTAAAAACGATTACAACGGCAGATCGTCCTCACATTTTTGAAGCACCAACGCCTATGACCAAGCTATCGGTTAATTTCTCAGAGCAGGTTGAATTGGTCGGCCTCGATCTGCCGGCGGCGCAGGTTGCAGCCGGAGAGGTACTGCCGGTGACCCTCTACTGGCATGCTAAATCTACTTTTGATAAAAGCTGGAAGGTGTTTGTTCATCTCATCGATGAAAAGGGGACGACCGTCAGCCAGCAGGATCAAATTCCGGGGGGCGGACAGTTTCCAACAACCGGTTGGGTGCCGGATGAGTATATCATCGACAGCTACGCTATCCCTATCCCGGCAGACATTGCTCCCGGCGAGAACGCTTATCGCTTAAGCATTGGGTTATACGACCCCAATGATTTTAACCGTTTGCCCGTTGTGGAAGAAGGTAAAATTATTAACAACCATGTAATCTTGGAAAGTTGGCCTATTTCGGTAGAATAACTTACACTTGAGACAAGGACGACTTATTTGTCAGGATAGAGTTCATGGAACGCACAAACGCCGTGTGGCTAGAGGATTTACGCGACTCTAGCCCCAACCAAACCGATGCCGTTAATCAATTACTCAAACATCTCAAGCGCGGTGTATTTGCTTATTTACGTACGCGCAGCGATCTGGGCCAACTGGCTGAAGCCGAATTGGAGCAAATGAGCCAGGATTATGCTCAGGAAGCCATCCTTAAGGTCAAAGATAATCTGGATAAATTTCAGGGCAAGAGTAAATTTACAACGTGGGCTTCAAAAATTGCGGCCAACCACACCATCAGCGAACTGCGCCGGGCTAAATGGCGCGACTATTCACTTGATGCTTTAACCGACTCCGGCACGTCGCTTCAAGAGATTTTTGCCTTACCATCCGGCCAAAATCACGACCCGGATACGGAAAACGAACGTCGCCAGGTATGGGAAATTCTCGATGAAGTGATCAACCGCGATCTTACCGAGCGACAGCGCCAGGCATTAGTCGCCGTTACGGTCGAAAATATGCCCATCGCCGAAGTGGCCGACCGGTTAGAAACCAATCCCAATAATGTCTACAAGCTGCTCCACGATGCGCGATTAAAGCTAAAACGCAGTTTACAAGCGCTCGATCTGAATTCGGATTACATTTTGCAGTTGTTCCAATAAATAACGCAAATTGTCACCTTGTGCGAAAAAGACCTTTAGGGTTTCCGAAATGCGTTATCCCGACCAGAAGTCGGATATTTAGCGCCATTTCTAGACAAAATCACGGTCGAAACCCTAAAGGTCTGGAAGGGTCACAACTTGGGTTAAATAAGAGCGTAGAGAGCGTCAGCCAATTCTAACAGTTCGCTCGATAATCAACGCTACAACCTCCAACTCTGTCTATTCAGAGGAGTACGATAGTCTCAGATGAGACGAGACCGGCAATGAAAATATCTGACTACTGTATTTTCAAGGGGGTTGCAAGGCGATAGATACTGTACTCAAACCGTCAATTATCGTAAGAATGGCCGTTCCCAAGCGTCTATGTAAGGGAAAGGTATTGGTTAGCGGAATAAAATATATGGGAAACTCACATTTACATCGGCTGCTGAGTGCTGCTTTAGCAACAGAAGAAATTGAGATAAGCTGTCAAGAATGTTACGATGCTTTGGATAGCTATGCCGAGCAGCTTCTTGAAGGCAATGACCCTGAGGCGCAAATGCCCGGTGTCACGCAACATCTCAAACAATGTTTCTGCTGCGAGCATGAGTTTGAAGCCTTAATGGTTATGCTGCACGAAGCAGCAGGTGCCTCATCAACCGACCCGTAACTTTTGGTAAACCGAATAAAAGACAACAAAAAAAGGAGCGAACAGTCGCTCCTTTTTGATACCCCCCCGATGATGTCTGGTCTCAATTTAGCCAAACAAGAGGGCAGTGCTAACGCGCCCCGGTGGTGGTCGCTCCACCCGTTTAGGGCTTGCTAGCGTTCGTTTGGTCTTTCATTATATCGCTATTTTTTAAGAAGTTCAATAGGATGATTGCTTTTTGGGAAAAATTGACCGGTTGGACAAAATATGACTTACGCAGTTGATATGCCATTTCGAGGAGGAACGGCGAAAAATCCCTGAGAACGTTGTTTGCAAGCAGAGGCTATAGGGATTTCTCCGCCTTTGGCTACGAAATGACATAAGCAGGTGTCAAGCGCGTAACTCCTAAAAAAACAGATGCGGCTTATCCGATCTCGAACTTTATCCAGCCTTGCCCCCGGCATTGCGGGCATGCTCGTAAACTCAAAAAGCTTTTTTTGCCCTTACCATTACATGTTTCGCATTCTAAAATGCGCCACTTTTGGCGGCCCCGCCCAATACACTCGCGGCAGGTTAAATCGGGCAACCCCGGCTCCTGACCGCTTCCTTGACAGTGACCACATTTTATTTGATAAACTTGCCCAATATCGACAGGGGGTTTAACCGGATATTTTTTTGACATAGCCTCTTTGCTCAAACTAATGTCGGTACTATAAAGAAGATAATAAGCCAACTCAGATCATAAATTGACATAATAGGGTGATTTATTATAGTATTAAAGCAATTCTTCACAAAACTATCGTTTCAAAGAAACACTATCGAAAAACATTTTACGGTACAATACAAAAATTATAGTCCGTTATCAACCATCTAAGCAAAGTATTTGGGCTAACAAACGTATAATAGTCGATAGCGTTAGCCAAACCTCCATCATCCTTACCACTTTCGACATCGTAAACATCGGCATCTCTTAACAAAACCTGTCTCGTCAAACTTGGTTTCTCGCCCAATAATGTCTATACTTATGAATAAGCCTTTTTATGCAATCTATGAGCGAAAATGTAGATGATAAACCAAATCAGCCAAGTCGTTAATTTGCCCTCCTTTAAAAAGGTCTTTACGCTGCTCTTTACGTTTTTATTTTTAATCGCCGGTGGCTTGTTAGCCGCGATTATCTTTGCCGTATTGGGCTTTCAAATCTTTTACCTCGACCGTGCCTACCCCGGCGTTACGGTTAATGGTATCGACGTAACCGGGCTAACGCAGCCGGAGATTGTCGATATCGTTGCGCAGCAAGCCGATGACATTCTCCAAGAATCGATTACGATTCAGGTGGGCGACGAAACACACACCTTTACTAAAAAGGATTTGGGGATATACGTGGATATTGAAGCCACGGCCGATAAGGCCTATCATATAGGCCGGCAGGGAAATCTGTTGGTCGATGTGCCGATGCATCTTTCGCTTCTATCGCGAACGCGCGATGTGCAGCCGGTGGTGCTTTATGATACCGGGCCAAGCCACCAAATGTTACAATCGCTCATCGAAGTGAGTGATTATCCACCGCAAAAAGCAGAGTTGGTTATCCACTCCGTTGATAAAGTTGAGATTGTACCGGCCAGCTTCGGACAACGTCTGCATGTAGACGCCACCCGACCACTTATTGAGACAGCGCTCTTTAGCGATAATACAGAACCGGTGCAAGCCGTAACCCAAAAGATTCAGCCGGCTCTCTCAAACGAAGATGTCGCACCGGTCTACCGGCAGGTGACCAATCTGTTGGCGAAACCGTTAACGTTTAGCGCCAAATCCGGTTCCGATCCGGTTGAGTGGCGCATTGAGCCGAAAACGCTGCTGTCAATGTTCGATCTGGTGGAGTGGGTTGATGACAACGGCAAGCTTCAACTCAAGATGGAACTCAAACAAGACGAATTTACACCCTACTACGAGGAGTTTGCCCAACGCATCGATCAAGAAAGCGCTGATGCCGAACTGCGTTTCGATACGGAAGCGAATAAACTGGTTGTGCTGAAAGAAAGCAAAGATGGCCGCCATCTCGATACGGATGCCG
>JAGRBZ010000016.1:0-17021 GCA_020433805.1 Anaerolineae bacterium | reverse complement strand
ATTCCCCCGGACGAGATTTTTTCATTTAATGAGCATCTCGGTGAGGTCACAAAAGATGAAGGCTATGATGAGTCGCTTATTATTTTTGGCAATCGCACCACGGTGGGTATTGGTGGCGGCGTGTGCCAGGTCAGTACCACGGCTTTTCGCACGGCTTTCTATGGTGGTTTTGAAATTGTCGAACGCTGGGCGCATGGCTATCGCGTTAGCTGGTACGAAATTAATTCTGACATCGGCCTGGATGCAACCATTTACTCGCCGGATGTCGATTTTCGATTTCGAAATGATACCGGCCATTACCTGCTCATCCAGACAGAGACCGATTTAGAAGCGGGAACCGTCACTTTTCGATTTTACGGCACGCCCACCAACCGCGAGGTGGTGGTGAGTGAACCGACGGTGACGGATATTGTAAAACACGCTCCACCCATTTATGAAAATGATCCCTCGCTGGCAGAGGGTATCACCAAACAAGTGGATTGGGCCCAAGATGGTATGAACGTAAGCGTAACCCGCTTGGTAAAAGAAGACGACCAGCTGCTCTATAAGGACGAAATTGTAAGCCGCTACCGCCCTTGGACAGCTGTCTATAAAGTGGGTACAAAAAAGTCCCAGCCGCTACCATACACACCTTATAATCCGAACAATTTGAATCCGGCCAACCGAATTTATCGGTAACCCAATAAACCAGCTAACTCTTTTGCTGACCAAACCGTACCCGGTGGCCTATAACTGTTCATACCAGGATTCTTTACAAGTGACCATCACTTGCTAGAGCCGCACAGACGTTGATTTATCGGTAACAGGTGACTGTCACTTAGTTTTGTAAGTCCGAACACCTTAACCTCATTCATTGACTACGTCACTTTGGGAGCTTTTTATGGCGGGGGAAACGGTTCTGGTTGTCGATAACCGTGAAGACAGTATTAAATTTTTGCGCACATACGTTTTGAAGCCAAATGGCTATAAAATGTTCGAAGCATCCAATGGTGCCGACGCGCTAAAGATTGTTCTTTCGAAAAAAGTCGACCTGATCATCTCCGATTTGGTTATGCCCCGCATGGGTGGCCTGGAGTTGCTTGAGGCTTTGCACGAGAAAGAAATTGACACCCCCACTATTTTAATGACCTTTCACGGCTCGGAAGGTACAGCGGTAAGAGCCTTCCGGCTGGGTGCCCGCGACTATATTATCAAGCCCTTCGCTATCGATGAAATGCTGACCGCCATCGATAGAGCCTTAACCGAGGCCCGCCTGCGCAAAGAGCGCGATCAACTCACCAAAACCGTTTTAAAGGTAAATCATCAGCTTGAAAGCCGGGTGCAAGAACTGCGCTTTTTGTACGGAATTGGACGCTCTGTGACCTCGCTGCGCGACCTTCAACAAATTCTCAACCGCATTGTTGATGCCGCCGCCTTTTTAACCGAAGCTGAAGAAGCCTCGCTAATGCTCATTGATGAAGATTCGGATGATCTCTATCTTCGCGCGGCGCGGGGTTTGAATGAGGAAAAGGCGTCCGGTTTTCGTATAAAAATGCACGATAGCATTGCCGGGCAAGTTGTTCAATCGGGTCAGCCCATCTCTATTGGCGGAAAAAACGAAGATGACACTTTTAAGGTCAAAACCGGCTATTTTGTAAAGTCGCTGCTGAACGTGCCCATCAAAAACAAAGATGAGGTGATTGGCGTTTTGGCGGTTAACAACAAAAACACAGCAAAAGCTTTTGCCGATCGTCATCTTAACCTGCTAACAGCCCTGGCCGATTACGCTAGCGTGGCCATTGATAATGCGCGTTTGTATGCCAAACTGTTCGCCGATATCGATCAGGCCAAAAAATCGAGCCGCGAGCTTGAGCATATGGTTGAAGCTAAATCCGATGCATTGGAAAGCGCCAACCGACAACTCTCTAAATCGGAGAAGTTGGCAATTTTAGGGCATATGGCTACCGGGGTGGTTAATGAGCTGCATTCTCCGTTAAGCCATATGCTCGATAATATATACCAGCTTGAAAACAGCCTTGAACCCTCTCCCAAAAATCTCCAAATCATCTCGGCTATCGAGCGCGATACGCTGCACTGCCAGCAAACGGTCGATAGCCTACTGGATTTTTCGAACACGCAGAGCTATCAAAGTGACGAGGTTGATTTGAACGAAATCCTTGAGGCTGCCTGGTCACGATATGCCAACGAACACGCCGAAACCGGCCATTTAGTCGATTTTGTACGCGGTTTCGACCCCCAACTGCCACTCATCTTCGCCGACGGTAAGCAGCTTAAACAGGCTCTGTTTTATCTCATCCGGTATGCGTATTTAAATATGTCCCAGGGGGGTACGTTGCGCATTACCAATCGCGTCGTAGGACCCCACGTTCAAATCATCATCAGCGATACCGGCGAAGGATTGTCGAAAGATGATCTGCGCCATATCTTCGACCCGTTTTATAGTAACGGGTACCATACCTTTGGGCTGGACCTCTCTATTGCTCAGGCCGTTATCAACCGCCACAACGGCACAATTGAAGTTGAAAGCGAGCGCGGCCAGGGCACCACGTTTACAATTCATCTGCCTAAATAGGGGGTAAGGGAAAATTATTACTCTCTACTCCTTACTCCATGATAAACAACCAAAAGACCCTAACATTTACACAAACGTTAGGGTCTTGGGCTTACAATATTCCGTTACTGAGCCTACGCGGGGCGGCGTGCTTTAACGGCGCAGCAACATCTTGCCGCTTTCGGCCACACCAGCCGCCACAGCCGCTTTAATCACATCGACCAAAATAAAGGGCACAACGCCTAATGCCCAGGCTTTTTGCGCACTGCCCAGCATAACGCCCAGCCAGGCTGCACCAATCAGGTAGATAATGCCGACGCCGACCAAAGCAGCCACAAAGTTACCCCACCAATTGTGGATCGAGAAACGTTCGGATATCCAACCAACCACAAATGCCGCCGGCACATAGCTGATTAAGTAACCGGCTGTCGGGCCGAAGAAAGCCGCCGGACCAATGCCACTGGCGTCAAATGGTAAGCCAACAGCAATCATGCCCAGATAGGTTAATGCGGCAAAAGCGCCACCGCGAGAGCCAAGCACCAGCCCGGCCAAAATAACCGCCAGCACCTGAAGCGTAATGGGCACCGGGGTAAACGGTAAGAAAATGGTGATACGGGCAGTAAGAGCGATTAGGGCAGCAAAGATGACAATTGCCGCGACACTTCGCCATAGCGTTTGATTAATATAAACTGATAAAGATCGTGACTGCATAAGTTGTGTTACTCCTCTCTTCGTTGAAAAATTTATTTTGTAAGTTATCTATCCCCCGCTTGATGCTCAGTATCAGGCTTTACCGGGTTTATGCTTATCGGCTTTGCAAGACGATGGCCCGTTAGCCCGTTTAAGCTCCCGTATTGTAACACAAGGTGCCAAATTTTCGCATTTTTGGTGATCGACTCGAAGGAGAGGTTGCGCTATTGCTCTAAAAAGCTTTGCTTGAGAAGTTCGCGACGGGCGCGTTTAAGTTTTTGCGAGGTATCGCGATAGTGGGGATCATGACGGGCGACCTGCTCAAAACGGGTTTTGGCTTCAGACCATTTACGCTGCTGTAAATACTGCTCGGCTTCGGCGTAAAGAGCCAGCAGGGTTTTCTGTTTGCGGCGTGCTTCGCGCAGAAGGGTGAGCGTATCTTGATAAGCGGGATCTATGGTGAGAATTTCGGTAAAAACCGCCAGCGCTTGCGACCATTTTTTTTGGTCGTAAAGGTGGCAGCCTTGTTCATAAAGCGCCTTGAGCCGCCGCTCTTGGGGGCTAAGCCGCGTTTGTCGGACTACAGGCAGCAACGTTTTATAGGCCTGGCTGATTTGTTTGAAGGTCTCTGCCGCCTCGATGCGTTCGGCGGGATCAATGAATCGGTCAGGGTGATAGCATTTCGCCAGGATACGGTATCGCTCTCGAATGCGGCGGGGCGATGCATTTTCGGGGAGACCCAGAATTTGGTAAGCTTCTTTGGTGGTCAACGTGGCCTCAATGCAGGTAGTATTCTTTACGGTCTTGAGACTGAGAAACCAGGTTTTTAACTCTAGAAATGAAAATATGTTCCTTAGTGAGCTTTTTCGGCGCAAAACAGATCGAATTAACCGAAAAACCTGGTTTCTTTCCTGGAAGAAGTTAACAGTAGCAGAAGATATTTATTACGGTTACTGGTCTCAGGTTCAATTCCTCTCTTCTGATGATAACACAATACCCCCTCTAAAGACAACTTAAAAGCCAACAGAAATTGGCGTTACGGCAAAAATAAAATCTGCTTGTTGCTTCCAACTTTTTTCTACAGTTCTCTTCACTTCTATTTCGCTGTTGACCAATTTTAACCTCATTTTGTCATGAGCCGTCACATTGAGAGGTTTTTGAAGAGAATCTTTATAAATTACCCAATTTCTTCAATATAGTTCAACAATAATTCAAATGTTCTTACATTTTTTTCTACCTTCTCTACGCCGATAATAGAGAAAATAAGATAGACAGTTGACAACCGAGACATTGCAATGAGAGAAATAGCTACCGAATTTGACGTTGCCCCGTCATCCATACAATGGCCTATATTAAAACGTTTTTTGGTTACGGCTCTACCGCTGATCGTGCTCACGACTCTGGGACTATATTTTATTTATAATCTCGAAGTCCGGAACGAATTCGAGAAAATAGAACAAAATCAACTGATTCTAACGATCCCTCACCAAATAAATATCAACAATACCTTAAAGGGGGCTGTCTCCGATATAACATTGATAACTGAAGGGAAAGCGCTTCAGACTATCTGGGATAGCGATTCATATGAAACAACAAGGGAAAAATTATCGGAGTTTTACTACTCATTTTTACCAACCAGGGTGAAGTGGTCGTTACCGTTCAAAAACAAGATGAGGATGATGACAACATCACGCTTCTTTTTGCGGTGTCCGATACAGGCATTGGCATTCCGGCCCACAAACAGGCTCAAATCTTCGATAGTTTTTCACAAGCCGCCAGCAGCATTACGCGCCAATTTGGCGGAACTGGGCTGGGTCTAACCATCTCTCATCAGCTTGTGCAGTTGATGGGCGGCAACATGTGGGTTGAGAGCCAAGAAGGCCAAGGCAGCACCTTTTTCTTCATATTGCCTTTCGTTAAATCGCTGGAACCGGCATCAGAATTTATTATTTTACCCGACACCACGGTACTGAACGGTGTACGGGTAATGATCATCGATGATAACGCAACCAATCGCCATATTTTGCAAAAAACATTACAGGCGTTCGGCTGTATCACATTCGAAGCAGCGGATGGCTCCCAAGGCCTAACACAGCTTATGAAAGCCGCAGCCGACGAGCGTCCCTTTGATTTAGTGCTCTTGGATGTGATGATGGAGCCGCTAACCGGTTTAGAAGTACTACAGATTATTCAGCGTCGGCCCGAACTGGCGAATTTAGCCGTTATTATGTTGACATCCCTGGACAGTGTAAAGCGCTTAAACCCCGATACGCAAGAAGGTTGGGTAGAATATTTGACCAAGCCGGTTAAACAAACCGATCTGATAGCAGCGATTTCGACGGTGCTTAACAAAAACCTATCCCAAACCCAATTGGTCGCAACAGCAGCCGACAAGGCAGCCCTGCATTCAACAAATGCAAGTATCAACATTCTATTGGTGGAAGATAATGAGATTAACCGTCAGGTAGCAATCGGCATCCTTCGACGCCTTGGACATCAGGTGGCTACTGCCGAAGACGGACGTCAAGCCCTGGAATGGTTAGAGAAAAACAGCGCATTTGACCTTATTTTGATGGATGTCCAGATGCCGATAATGGACGGTCTCCAGACTACTAAACTTATTCGCCAAGAGCTACGCTGGCAGCACATTCCTATTATCGCCCTGACTGCCCACGCCATGCAAGGTGATCGCGAGCGTTTTATGGAAGTTGGGATGAATGATTATCTCAGCAAACCGATTCGAAGCAAGGACGTAACAGACATTATTGAACGCCATCGGGTTCGCTCAAGCTCGACAAACCACAGCCTTCAAATCAGAACATTATCGAGTGCTACCACACACTTTGAAAAAAGCCTTACACGCTGCGCTGCCCCCATCTCTACCGTAAGGGGCAACCGGTTTAAAGAATGATCGCGTAAAACAAAACAAATTCATAGGATATGTGAGAAGACACGATGAAGAATGAGACTCGACATATAGCACAGCCCCCTCTATCACCCTCTAACAGTTCTCTGCAAGGGGTGCGAATTATGGTTATTGATGATAATGTAACCGGGCGATACACGTTGCAGCGAACATTGCAGACATATGGCTGTTTTTCAATCGAGACGGCCAATGGCTTACAAGGGCTAAAATTGCTTGGTTACGCAGCAAAAGCCGGGCAACCGTTTGATCTCCTGCTGCTTGATACCTCTTCGAAGTCCATAATGGGCCTGGACATATTAAAGCAGATTCGGCAGCAGGATCATTTAAAGACATTGCCAATTATCCTGCTCACCTCCATACCCAAGTTAAACAAGGCAACACGGGAGCAAGCCTGTAGCTGGTCCGATTATCTAACCAAGCCGGTAAAACAATCTGATTTGATTACGGCCATTATCACAACGCTCAACCAATGTAAAGCGTATTCTACAATAGATACAGCAACCCCACCGCCAACTGAAAGCCCTTCATGGATTACGGGCCTCAATATTCTACTGGTCGAAGATAACGAAATTAATAGTCAGATGACTGCCGAGATACTGCAACGCACCGGATATCAGGTAACGACCGCTGAAAATGGGAGCCAGGCCTTAGAACAGCTAGAGAAAAACGGAGCGTTCGACCTTATTTTGATGGATATTATGATGCCGGGAATGAACGGTATCGAAGCCACAAAAATCATCCGGAAAAACCCGTGCTGGCAGAAAATCCCCATTATCGCCCTAACATCGCTTGCGAATAACGGCGATAGGGGACGCTTTTTGGCAGCCGGAATGGATGATTACCTCTGCAAAACAGTACTCCCTGAGGATATGATCGCTACGATCAAGCGCCATCTTTCCGCTTCAGTGGCTGCTCCTTCCAACCGGCGAAAACTAAAGGCTCTTTCTACGACTGCTCCTTTGCCTTTTGAGAAACCTCACATGGTTCCGCATCCGATTGTTCAGGAGAGTGCCCCGGCGTCGAATAGCTATCAATCGCTTGTATTTAATCATACAGCACTTTTAGAACAGGTAGGAGGCAGAGCTTCACTGCTTGAAGAATTAATTGTTAAGTTCCTACGGCAGGCTGAAAGCCAGATACCCGAGATAAGCGCGACAGTTTTGGCAAAAAATATGAAGCGCCTTAGCCACGTGGCCCACTCTTTAAAAGGATCGGCTGCCATGATGGGTGCCGAACGGCTGAAAGATGCTGCCCACCGTCTGGAAATGAGCGGTCGTGAAAACAGTCTAAATGAGGCTTCTGCCGCTTTAGCCGACTTGATAGCGGCGCAGAAAGAGTTTCAGTATCTTATTGAGACGCGCTGGCCCCATTTATGCTGTGAGTCGCAGCCGGCGTAAAGGGTTTTTGCTCTTAAGAAATACCGATGCGAACGCTGTGCAAAAACAGAATTTTTTCAACACAATTTCAAGAAAACTTCAATTCTTCTCATATATTTTTCTATATTCTCTACATTTACAATAGAGATAAATAGAAGCGATCTTTTCTCCAATTTGCCAGAGTTAAACACGACTCAACCAGCTCCAGCTACCCGCATATTTACCAAAAATCCCGGAGGTAAGAAGCGTAGGTTATCGAGAATACATCTATTCCCGCTTTCTTCTTCCTCATTATCTCCTGACAGAGATGTTATAAGCATTTTATATTGAAATTTAACGGTTCTTTGTTGATTTATCAGCATACCATCATCTGGCTAAGAACCAGCCAGCGGCGGTTTATAGGTAAGGGAACACGATGAGTAGAAGGAATACAATAAGCAGTCAGCCACCGGCTCCACCATATTCAAAATATGCGATCATAAAGCGATTTTTAATCATTTCCCTACCATTGTTACTGTTGGTGACATTGGGGGGCCTTTACCTCTATACGCTCGAAACCCAAAGTGATCACGGAAAAATAGAAGAGCAGCAGCTTCAGCTTATCAACACCCAGCAACTCACCATCGATAGTACTTTACAAACGGCTGTTTCTGACCTGATGTTGTTGTCTGAAGGAAGTGCTTTACAGGCCGTAGCAGACAGCAGCCGCCCATCCGGGATGTCGAAACAACGATTACAGGAGAGATACTATTCATTTATCGCCAAGCGCGGCGTTTATGCTCATATTCAAGTACTTGATACCACGGGAATGCAGATCGTTCGTGTGGACTATAATCAAGGCAGACCTACCATTACTCCCCCCAACCAACTCACATCTAAGATCAACAACCCTTACTTCAAGGAAACAATCCAACTAGACCAAAATGAAATCTATATCTCGCCTCTTGAACTTGATCATCAAAATGGACAAATCACGCGACCATTAAGACCCATTATTCATGTAGGAACACCGGTGTTTAACGCTCAAGGGCAAAAATTGGGGATAGTAAAACTTACCCTTTTAGCCGATACAATATTAAACAGGCTTGACCTTAATGCCGAAACGGGCTTAGGCCAAGTTATGCTGCTCAATAACGCCGGCTACTATCTAAAAGCGCCGGATACCCAAGATGAGTGGGGGTTTATGTCTCATTTTAATGCCTTGGATGCCAACAATAGCCTCACGTTCCAGAATGATTTTGGGGATGCCTGGACAACTATCCAAACACAGGAAACGGGACAGTTTTACACAAATGACGGTTTGTTCACGTTTCAAACGATTTATCCCTTTCATAACGATTTAATTCAGGAGGTGGAAGGCGTTTTTACGCCCCAATTGGCTGTTGAAGATTACTACTGGAAGTATGTTTCTCAGGTGACACCGGATGCTTTAAACAACGAAACAAGCCGCTTGCGTACGTTCTTTGCTATCATGCTTTTTCTGTTTTACAGCGCAATCATCGCCGTTTCCTGGATCATAGCTCGAAACAGTTTGTTAAGAGACGCATCGGAGCAAAGAGCAAACATGCTATCGCAAGCTATAGAAACCAGTCCGGCGATTGCCGTTATCACCGATATGCAGAGTCGTATTCAATACGTCAACCCTAAATTTACCGAAGTCACAGGGTATACGGCTGTTGAGGCAATAGGAACCAACGTAATAGAGTTAAGCGGCGTGGCCGATGACCAAGTTCAGGAAAAACTCCAGGCGATTAAAGAAAAAGGTGTCTGGCACGGCACGCATATGATCCGTAAGAAAAATGGAGAACTGTATTGGGAGTTAGCTGCTATTTCGGCTATAAAGGACACCCGCGGCAACATTATTCACTTTGCCCGCATTGCTGTAGATATTACTTATCTCAAAAAAATGGAAACGGAACTACGAGAAGCCAAAGAGTCGGCCGAGGCAATGAGCCAGGCCAAGAGCGAATTTCTGGCCAATATGAGCCACGAAATCCGCACCCCGATGAACGGTGTTATTGGCATGACCGAATTAGCACTGGACACACCGCTTACGGGTGAGCAGCGCGATTACTTAACCACGGTTCAAAGCTCGGCTGAGGCGCTGCTAAACCTGTTAAACGACATTCTCGATCTCTCTAAAATTGAGGCCGGCCGGCTAGAACTGGAAAAGGTGGGGTTCAACTTATGGGAAACAATAGAAAAAACAGTCGACATCCTGGTGACTCGCGCATTCAAGAAGCAATTAGAGCTGTTGCTCAACATTGCCCCTGATGTACCGATGGGTGTAGAGGGTGATCCGTTCCGTATTCGTCAGGTGCTGGTTAACCTTATCGGCAACGCCATCAAATTTACCGATCAGGGGGAGATTGTGGTTACCGTGGAGAAGCAAAATGAGGATGATAAAACCGTTACGCTACTCTGCGCAGTTACCGACACCGGTCTCGGTGTTCCGGCCGACAAGCAAACCAAAATCTTTGAAAGTTTTTCGCAGGCTGATACCAGTATCACCCGCCAATTTGGCGGAACCGGCCTGGGCCTCACCATCTCCCATCAGCTTGTTGAGCTGATGGGCGGTAAAATATGGCTAGAAAGCCGGGAAGGCCAGGGCAGCACCTTTTTCTTCACCCTCACTTTAGCCAAGCAGCCTGAAAACGATGCACCGCCTCTATTGCTTGATACCACGCTGCTGCAAAGACGACGGGTGATGATTATTGATGATAACGCAACAAACCGCCGTATATTGCAGAAAACATTGAAAGCGTTCGGTTGCCTCACCGCTGAAGCCGACAACGGTCATCAAGGTCTAAAGCTGCTCAGCCACGCTTCAACGGTTGGTCGCCCCTTTGAGCTATTGTTATTGGACATTATGATGGACTCCTTAAGCGGTATTGAAGTGTTACAGATTATTCGGCAGCGGCCTGAACTGAAGCATCTGCCGGTTATCATACTGACCTCCGTGGACAATTTGAATTACTTAAACGCTAACCAGGAACTCGGTTGGTCCGGCTATTTAACAAAACCGGTTAAACAGTTGGAACTACTGGAAGCAATTGTATCGGCGCTTGACACAAGCGATGCACCGCCCCTCCCAATTGCAGAGACTGTCCCTCCGGCTGGCACACCCCCGGCCTACTCCAGCCTCAATATCTTATTGACCGAAGACAATGAGATCAACCGACAGGTGGCTACAGGCATTCTTAAACGCGCGGGACATAAAGTGACGATTGCCAAAAACGGACGTCAAGCCTTGGAAAAGCTAGAGAAAAATAAATGGTTCGACTTAATTTTGATGGATATTCAAATGCCGGTTATGGATGGTATCCAGACCATAAAGACGATTCGCCATGAGCCACGCTGGCGGCACATTCCCATTGTAGCCCTTACCGCGCACGCTATGAAAGGCGATCGCGAAAACTTTTTAGAGATGGGCATAAATGACTACCTGAGCAAACCGGTGCGAGCCAAAGAACTATTGGATGCAGTTGAGCGCACCCGTGCCGGCTCAAACTCTATTGAGGCAGGCAAGCCGCAAACGAATATTCACATCCCGCGCCTATTTAATGACAAAGTGCTGTTAGAAGAGTTAGGCGGCGACACGCTACTTTTAGAAGAATTAATTACAAAATTCATCGAGCAACTCCAAAGACAAGTACCGGAGATAGAGTCAGCACTTGCAGCCGGGGATATGAATCAGCTTGGCCAGATAGCCCACACTTTAAAAGGCACGTCCGCCATGCTTGGTGCCGAGCGGCTGCAAGAGGCCGCCTCTCGCCTGGAGGCAATCTATCGCAAAGGCAGTATCAATCAGGCTTCGGAAGCCGTGGCCGATCTGCAAACGGCTCAGACTAAGTTCCAAACTTACATCGAAACCCACTGGCCCCATATAAACCTGGAGCTACAACCGGGGTAAAGGGTTTTTATAACACAACTCTATCGCAGTAAAAAGGTGACAGTCACTTATGCATGCATGAAAGTGACTATCATCTTAATTCTCATCTAAACGCCTGGTTAACTCAAATTCCACCTTGATCTTCAAATCGAGGAGTAAGGAGTAGGATGCAGGGATTAAGGGGATAAAAGGCTTTACTCCCTCCTCCTTACTTCCTACTTCTCGTATAGTTAGGTCAAAAACACGCAACTTTCGATGTTTTTCGGTTATGGTGGCAACTCGGGTTATGATTAGGTTTCATCTCTTTTCAGGTATGGTATAATATGGTACGTTACACATTTACCCTTTATGACATAGTTATAAACAAATATTTAAGTGCCTTACACAACCGATGGCTGTCACCGTTAGGCGGTTATCTTTGGAACAGCGTGAATCAGAGAAGCTTTGCGCCGGGCTATACACTACAGCCAATTTGCAACGATGCACCTAAAAACCGAGGACAAAACACCATGACTGTGGACCCGCCTCCCCAGCACGACCAGGAAGCATTATATAAAGCCCTTTTCGAGCAGGCTGCCGACGGCATTTTTATCGCCAATGCAGAAGGGCGTTTCATAGAGGTTAACCAACGCGGCTGCGAGATGTTGGGCTACACCCGCGCGGAGATATTGAACCTTTCTATACACGATCTCATCCCGGATGAGGAGCCGGAAACACCCCCGTTAAACATAGCTGCGCTGCGGGCCGCAAAAACCCTGCTTAAAGAACGCCGTCTACGCTGCAAAGACGGCCGGCTGCTGCCGGTAGAAATCAGCGCCCGCATGCTGG
The DNA here is from genome assembly GCA_020433805.1 of Anaerolineae bacterium. Taxonomy (GTDB): domain Bacteria; phylum Chloroflexota; class Anaerolineae; order 4572-78; family J111; genus JAGRBY01. Next base: position 4,758 of record JAGRBZ010000016.1, on the reverse strand, counting down.
AAAACGGCCATATTTTGGGGATAAAGCGCGACATCAGCCAGCGGAAAGAGACGGAAGAAAAGCTACGCGCCACCACCCAAGAATTGCAGCGGGTTATGGCTTCCATTTCAGATTACCTGTGGAGCGGGGAGGTAGACGAGGAAGGAAATTGGTCATACAACTATTACTCACCGGCCGTAGAGAAAATAACCGGCTATCCGCCCGAGTTCTTTCTAGAAAGCCCTCAACGCTGGCTGAGCACCATTTACCCGGAGGATCAACCGCGCCTTCTTGAAATCTTTCAGCGTGTTATGAACAGCCAATCGGAGCGCGAGGAAGCGGAATACAGGATCGTACGCCCCGACGGTACAATACGTTGGGTTCGAGACAGCGCCATGGTTACGCGGCTGGGGCCACGCCGCCTGCGGATTGATGGCGTAGTCAGCGACATTACCGAACGCAAACAGATGCAAGAAGATCATCAAGCCCATCTTTGGTTTTTAGAAAACCTCGATCGGGTTAACCGGGCCATCCAAGGTACCAATGACATCAAGCAGATGATGAGCGATGTGTTGGATGTTATCCTCAACATCTTCGCATGCGACCGAGCCTGGCTGCTTTATCCGTGCGACCCGGAAGTTGACCTATGGCAAGTACCGATGGAAAAAACCAAACCGGAGTATCCCGGCGGCGGTAGTCTGAATACAAAAATCCCCATGGACCCGGAGACAGCCAGAGTTATGCGCGTGGTGAACGCCTCTAACAGCCCCGTGAGATTTGGCCCGGAGAGTGAGCACGAAATTCAGCCCTGGTTACAGGCTGATTATAGTGTTCAATCCATTATAGCCACAGCCTTACAGCCCAAATCAGACAAGGCTTGGATGTTTGGGCTGCACCAGTGCGCTTATCCACGAGTCTGGACTGCCCAAGAAGAACGGCTGCTTCAGGAAATTGGCCGACGATTGACCGACAGCCTAACCAGTTTACTGGCCTACCGTGATCTGGGCGAAAGTGAGGACAGACTGGCAGAGGCCGAACGCATTGCCCACGTTGGCTATTGGGACTATGACATGGCCCAAGATCGCATAACGTTATCTGACGAAACCTACCGCATTCTTGGACTGCAACCCCAAGAGGGCAGCATCGATGCAAACATTTTGCGCCAATGTCCCCACCCTGAAGATCGGCCCAGGCTGGAACAGCTCTTAATCAAAGCGCTGCAAGGTAAGCAACACTATGATGAAGAATATCGTATCGTTCGGCCCAACGGCGATATCCGCTTTGTGCATAGCCAGGCAAAAGTGATGCGCGATGAAACCGGTCTGCCTTGTCGCCTATTTGGTACCACCCAAGATATTACAGAACGCCGGCAAGTAGAGGATGAACTGCGAGCCAGCGAAACCCGCTTTCGTACCTTTGTTGACCACGCCACCGACGCCTTCTTTCTCCATGACAATCAGGCCAATATCTTAGATGTAAACCAACAGGCTTGCGAAAGTTTGGGCTATACGCGCGAGGAACTACTGGGAGTTCCCATCTATACATTTGATACAAAGGTCGATCAAACTTTTATCAAAAAAACAGGTGAGCAACTGAGTGACAGAGAAGATGTAGCGTTTGAATCGTACCATCGGCGTAAAGATGGAACCGTATTCCCGGTTGAAGTTCGTATTCGGGCGTTCCAACAGGATGAGCGCGGTTACGGCGTTTCGCTGGTGCGCGACATTACGGAGCGAAAGCAGGCTGAGGAAGCGCTGCGAGCCAGCGAGGAGCGCTATCGCGCCCTGTACCGTGAAAATCCGTCGATGTTCTTTACCTTAGATACTGAGGGGACTATCGTCGCTGTGAATGAGTTTGGGGCCGGCCAACTGGGCTACACCATAGCCGAGTTGGAAGGCCGGCCGGTGCTGGATGTCTTCTATGAAGAGGATAAGGCGGCGGTAAGCGAACGCTTTAAGGTCTGTTTACAAGACCCTTCGCAAGTGTTTTATTGGCAGTTCCGCAAGGTTCGCAAAAATGGTGATATGATATGGGTTGAAGAATATGCCCGAACCGTTAACGGCCCAAATGGGGTGGTTTATGTGTTGATTGTCTGTCACGACATCACCGCTCGCAAACAACTGGAATCCGACAACGAGCAACTAACAGCGCAATTCTACCAGGCCCAGAAAATGGAATCGATTGGCCGGCTGGCCGGGGGCATTGCCCACGACTTTAACAACCTGCTTGTTCCCATTATGGGCTACGCCGAATTAAGCCTGAGCCGGTTAACTGCCGACAGCAAACTATACAACGATCTCACCCAGGTGAGAAAAGCCGCCGAGCGCGCTGCCGATCTTACCCGCCAAATACTGGCTTTTAGCCGACAACAAATGCTGGAATTGAGTCTACTTGACATCAACGACGTGATTACCGACTTCAAAAGAATGCTACAACGGCTGATTGGCGAAGATATAGAACTCCACACCTTTCTTGCGCCTGGTCTGGTGCCGATTAAAGCCGACAAAAGCCAAATCGAGCAAGTGATCATGAATTTGGCCGTCAATGCTCGCGATGCTATGCCTACCGGCGGCAAGCTTACCATTGAAACCACCTATGCCGTTTTAGATGAAGCCTATGTTAAAAAATATGCAAACGAGCTACCCCCCGGCCCCTATATTATGCTGGCCATAAGCGACACCGGCCACGGTATCGACGCCCAAACGCAAAAGCGTATCTTCGACCCCTTCTTTACCACCAAAGCCAGCGGTCAGGGGACCGGGTTAGGGCTGGCCACCGTCTTTGGCATTATCAAACAGCATCAAGGCCACATTATGGTTTATAGCGAACCGGACAACGGGACCACCTTCAAAATCTATCTGCCTAAAGCCAAAGAAATTGAGCACAAAACGACTGATCAGAAGCCAGAGTCGACCTTAAAGTTTGGCACGGAAACGGTTTTGGTTGTAGAAGATGAGGCAATAGTACGCAAGCTGGTGTGTGAAACGCTTGAGGCCTACGGCTACAATGTTATCGAAGCCCGAAGCCCGGCCGATGCCGTTGACCGGGCCTCAGACAAAGCCCCCATCCACCTGCTGGTTACCGATGTTATTATGCCCGAACTAAACGGCAAAGACCTTTACCATCAGATCTCCGCTCTCCAGCCAAACTGCAAAGTGTTGTATATGTCGGGCTATACCAACAACGTTATTGTTCACCACGGTATTTTGGATGAAGGCATTAACTTTTTACAAAAGCCATTCACCGTGCATACCCTTGCCAAAAAGGTGCGGGATGTATTGAAGCAGGGAGCAGGGAGTAGGGAGTAGGGGTACAGCAGAAGCTTGGCTACAGCAACGAGAATAAAAATTGTTGTCTCATGGCGGAGTGAGCCGCAAGCGTCAGATGCGAACGGGTTGGGCCAAGCCGCTCCGCATCTGAGGATGCTTCACTCCTCGCTACTGGAGCGACAAATCAAGCTTTGTCATCCGCTCCTCGCTCTGTGCAAGCCCTGTGTGGGCTTTTTTACTAATCGCTAGCCTCAACTACCCCCTCAACCGCACCATCAAGATCAACTTGGCCGTTAGTTGCCGCATCGGCTGAGACGGTGGTGTCGCTGTTGGCTGCGCCGTTGGTCGATGTTGTTTCGGTGCCGTTGGTAGAAGATGCGTCGCTGCCGTTGCTGGCCGGGGCGGTCTCGACTTCTTTCTCTGTGCTCTGGCGCTTAACCACTTCATACCCCCAATTCCCCATCTCAGGCGAAATGGCGTGGTCGAAATGCTTGATAATAATCACGCTGGCGGCCACCCGTAAACAATCATACAGTTTTCTCAAGGCCGTCATGCGGGTCGATTGGCTGCTTTTGCGGCGGCGGCGGCTGTTGCGGCGGGCAACCAAATTGGCTTTTAGCTCGTTGCGCAGATTAATGACCATCGCCAACTCCGGTTTGGTGAACCGTTCCTTTTCCGGGCGGCTCTCTTCTTTAAGAATGTAGGCATCGAGCAGATCCAACCGCTCTGTCCGCGACTTGGGCATTAAAATATTGCCGGTGGTCTGTTTTACCTCAAAGCCCCAATTTTCGGCGGCATCCGGCGTTTCATAAAATTCGTGGCCAAACATGCGGTGTATTTTGCGGATAAGGTCGGTTGCTTGCTCATCGAGCCGCTTTACCGTTTCTGAGGCAACGGTACGTTGGGCTTCGCTGGATTTAATGTGTTGCTTCGAGGGGATGCACAGATCTAAATGCTGTTTGATGTCCGGCAATAACGTTGACTGCTGCTCGGGTGGCAACGTTTCTTCATACGTCACAAACGTTTCGCCTGCCGCGATAAGCATTGGGCTTTCGGTTATGGGGGGTATCTCAACGTGGTAGGGGCTAAGTCGGTCTAAAGAGGTATTATGCATGATATTCAACCTTTCTAAGTGATGATTAGTAATTGGTAATTGAGAATAGTCGGGTACGCAGTGCATTATTCAGTTGTTTAACACATTATGATCAGTATATCTAACTTTTTTCAACTTGTCCAGCGCGGTTAAATTTTTTTAGCGCTAGCTCCTTCCCCTACCTAAGATTGGTCCGGTTTCCAGATTGAGAGCGTATTACTACCCCATAGTTTGCCATTTTATCACCTTTCGCCAACCCAATCGCAAAAACCGACTCCCTCTATTGTCACGATCCGTCCTCTGTTACGTGCCAGACCTATGAATTTCATCGCGATCATACCCTTGTTACGTACCAGACCTATGATTCTCGTCGTGATCGTACCCTTGTTACGTGCCAGACCTATGATTTTCGTCGCG
>JAGRBZ010000169.1 GCA_020433805.1 Anaerolineae bacterium | reverse complement strand
TACGCTACTCCACCATGTGCAATGCGTATGGCGGCGTGGTCGACGATATCACCGTTTACAAATTTCACGATGAGCATTTTATGATCGTCACTAGCTCCGATCCGCGCCAAAAAACCACCCGCTGGATTGCCGATCACGCTATCGGCACCAGCACTTATACGACCGATATCGGCGGCGCGATTGCCCTGCCGGTGGTGCAAGGGCCGCGCTCACGGGAGTTTTTGCAGACGGTCATCCAAGAGTCGGATGTCGATCTCAACCGGCTAGCCTTCTTTCGCTTCACGCCGGCCCGTATCAACGACATCAACGTCATCTTGTCCCGTTCCGGCTACACCGGCGAGTTAGGCTACGAGCTGTATACCCCGGCTGAGGATGTCGGCTTGTTGTGGGATTATTTGCTTCAAACGGGGCGCGAGTTCGGCTTACAGCCCTATGGCGTCGGCGCGATGCAGAGCCTACGTTTGGAAAAGGCGCTGGTGCTTTACGGTAATGATGTCAACGAAAACTACACACCGTTCCACGTCGGGCTGGATCGCTGGATACGCTTTGACAAGCGCGAATTCATCGGACGCGAGGCGCTGCTGCGGGTTCAAGAGCGTGGTCTCGATGAACGGTGGGTCGGCTTGGTGCTCGAAAGTCCGGTTCCCGCCTCCTATCAGGATAAAATTTACAGCGTTGGCGATGTGGCAACCTTTAAAGAAAAAATGTTCAGCGGCAGCGAAGCCCAATCGTATCGCCGAAGCGTAACCTCCGGATCGGAAGTGGGCTATATTACCTTCAGTTCGCGCGGCCACAGTGTCGGTAAGACGCTGGCCGTAGCCTATGTCGCCACCCAATTTTCATGGCCGGGCTGCAACCTGCTGGTCGATATCAATGGACGGTTGACGCCGGCGAAAGTCGCTAATACACCCTTCTTCGATCCGCAAGGTGCTCGGATGCGGGCCAAGGCCAAAGATGATGGCGTACAGGCCCAATCGACAGCCGTGCCGAAAGCGCCTAAAGTCCCGGCCGATACGCCGCCGCGCCCGCCGGAAGAGGATGCGCCGCCCGCCGACAAATCGGATGAAGCGCCGCCCAACAAACCGGCCAGAACGAGCAAAAAGAAGTCGGATAACGACGCAGAGGCTGAATAATGGTCATGCAACATCGACGTAATACTATGAATCGCCTATCGAAACGCTTTAACACCATCGTCATTGGGGTCGGCGGGATGGGCAGCGCCACCTGTTATGAGTTAGCCAAGCGGGGACAGCGTGTGCTGGGGCTAGAACAGTACGACATCCCGCACGATATGGGTAGTTCGCACGGCCATACCCGTATCATCCGGCTGGCCTATTACGAAGACCCATCGTATGTTATGCTGCTGCATCGATCTTATGAACTGTGGGAAGAAATTGAACGGGTGTCGGGCGAGCATGTGCTGCATATCACCGGCTCGATTGACGCGGGGCCGGCCGATAGCTGGGTTTTTAAGGGTTCGTGGCAGTCGTGCATCGAGCATAACCTACCGCACGAAGTGCTGACCGGTAAAGAGTTGAGCCAACGTTTTCCCGGCTATCAACTGCCGCACACCACAATGGCGCTCTATCAGCCGAAGGGTGGTTTTCTCACGCCGGAGCGCTGCATTGTGGCCTACGTCTGGGCGGCGCAAAAACATGGAGCCGAAATTCACGGGCGCGAGCGTGTGCTCGATTGGGAGCCAATCCACGACGGCGTGCGGGTAACCACTACCCGCGATGTCTACGAAGCCGATTCGCTGGTGGTAACTGCCGGGGCCTGGAACTACAAAGTGGTTGATTATCTCGATGGACTGGCTGTGCCGGAGCGGCAGGTGCTGGCCTGGTTACAGCCAACGCGTCCCGAATATTTCACCGCCGAGAGTTTCCCGGTCTTCAATCTATTAGTTGATGAAGGGCGCTACTACGGCTTTCCGGTCCACAGTGTGCCCGGCTTTAAGTTCGGCAAGTATCATCATTTTGAGGAATATGGCGACCCGGAACTGATCGACCGCGAGGAGTACGATTACGACGAAGAAATGCTGCGCGAGTTTGCCATGCGCTATTTCCCGGAAGGCTGCGGCCCAACGATGTCGCTGGCTTCGTGTATGTTCACCAACACGGTCGACGGCCATTTCATCATCGATCAACATCCTATCTATCCGCAAATTTCATTCGCTGCCGGTTTCTCCGGCCACGGCTTTAAGTTCGCCAGTGTCATCGGTGAGATTATGGCCGATTTGGCCGAGCGCGGTGACACCCGACACAACATCGAGCTGTTCCGATTGGATCGGTTTAGCGGTGGACGGCGGTCAGCCGTTAGCGGTCAGCCGTTAGCGGTTCGTGGTCGGCCTGGTGTTGGGGCGCGTCGTGATCGACGTCTCATACCGGGGCAGCATCGCGATAACGGCGATCTTTATCGCCATTCCGTATTTGCTGAGGATGGTGCAGATGCAATTAAGCCGTTTTGGTAAACTCCAGTAGAACAAGTCGCTGACTTGTTCACCCGGACAAATCAGCGATTTGTCCTACGAAACGTGTCGTTTTCTTTAGGAGCGACAAAGTTTTGTAAATCAACAAATTAATTGAGGAATCACAAAGCTAGCTTTGTGACTCCGACACGTACCCGATTAATTTCTAAAACCACAATACTTTGTCGCTCCGGATCATTATTCTAACTAAAAAGGTAAATACGTGACGCTAATACCCTGGAAAACCCTATCCCGATCGACCCTATTGGACCATAGCAAATGGCTCACTGTCGAAAGTCACACCATCGAGCTGCCAAATGGCGAGATTATGGAAGATTGGGCCTGGGTAATTACCCCTGACTTTGTCATTGTCGTGGCGGTCACAGAAGACCACCGTTTTATCCTGTTTCGACAAACCAAATACTGTGTGGAAGAAGTGACGATGGCTCCGGTCGGTGGTTATTTAGACCCTGGCGAAGACGCTTTAGACGCGGCCAAGCGTGAGCTATTTGAAGAAACAGGGTATGAGTCTACAGAGTGGACCTCTTTAGGACAGTATTGTGTCGACGGCAATCGGGGAGCGGGCACAGCCCATCTGTTTTTGGCACAAGGGGCACGGCAGGTAACCCATCCCAGCGCGGATGATCTGGAAGATCAGGAGATGCTGTTGCTTAGTCAATCAGAGGTTGAGCAAGTGTTAATGGCTGGTGAGTTTAAAGTTATTCCCTGGACGGCGGCGGTGGCACTCGCCTTGCGCGTTTTAGACTCGAGCCGGTGAAGTGGTTTAGAGCTATGATGCGTAGATGGGGGTTAAGAATCATTTGGCATAAGACTGAACTTATGGTATGATGCCGATGACCGGAAATTAAACTCACCTATAAATTATCTACCTGTATTGTTGTCGCAATTTGATATATCAATTCGATATCTCACCCTTGTTACCAAACTATTGTTGACTTCCCATGCTCTTCCTAAACAAGGTCATACTGCCAAACTAGTAAGGCAGGTTGTTACATTTGACCTCTTGTAAAAAATATATTCCCCTTATTGTTATTTTGTAGTGTAAGTAGATGTGTCGTTTGAATTGAGAGAGGCTGTCTGGTAAATCTTTTTGATTTGCTTTGCCTTTTTCAAGTGTTACCTTTGGTTTGAATGAATCCTATATCGAATAGAGAAGGAGGTTAAACCCTACCCAGCCATAGAACTGTTCCTGAGTTGCTCTTAATATCTGTCGATAGCAGGATTTACGGTCTGCAAAGTTTGTTCATGAAGAGGTTTTGAAGTGTAAGACAAACTTAAGTTTGTCTTTTATCTTTCCATTGTGGAGAGAATACATAAACAGCTTTAAAAAATCGTAAATTCATAAAAGACATTCTGCAAATAAGCTTATTACCAAGGAGGAAAGTTAATTATGAAGAAGCCTCAAATTTCTGAAAAGTATATGGAGAAAATCCATCCCGCTATCCCCGATGCTTACCAGAAATTAAAAGAAGGACGTGTCAGCCGTCGAGACTTTATGCGATTTGCCACATTGTTAGGTCTGTCGGCAGGCGCAGCCTCTATCGCCGCGCAGTGTGGCGCTCCGGCCCAGCCTGCTGCTCCCCCTGCTGAAGGTGGTGAAGAAGCAGCTCCTGCAACCGAAGAAGCGGCTGCGGCCTCCGGTGGTGCTATCAAGCGCGGTGGTACCTGGACCAGCTCCATGCAGCTTCAGCTTCTCGATCACCCGGCTCGCCTTTCGTGGGTAGAAGGTGCCAACATTGTTCGCCAATTTGGCGAATATCTGACCGAAACCGGCCCCGACAACATTACCCGCCCTTACCTGCTCGACCGCTGGGAAGCCAGCGATGATGTTATGACCTGGGATCTTTTTCTGCGAGAAGGTATCTTGTTCAACAATGGCGATGAATTGACCGCCGATGACGTCATCTTTACCTTCAGTGAATGGCTTAACCCCGATGTCGGCTCATCGATGCTGGGTTTGCTCTCCTATCTGAGCGGTATTCAGGATGTTGAGAAGGTCGATGACTATCACATTCGCCTTAACCTACAAACGCCCAACATCGGCGTGCCGGAGCACTTGTTCCACTATCCGGCTATCGTTCTGCACCGCAATTTTGAAGGCGATATCATTCAGCAGCCGGTGGGTACAGGCGCTTTCTTATTGGAAGAGTACGCCGAAGGTGAACGGGCCGTCTTCAAGCGCCGCGAAGATTACTGGCGCATGGGCGAAGATGGCAGCCCGCTGCCCTATTTGGACGAACTCATTTACGTCTCTACCGATAAAGATGCCGGTGTCGCTGCTCTCCAATCCGGGCAGGTTAACTCGCTGTATGACCCCCGCCCCAGCGACTTCCAAGCGCTTAAAGATGTGCCCGGCCTGACGGTTCGACCGGTGAGTACGGCCCAGTGTCTCGTGCTCCGCATGCGGGTTGATGTTGAACCCTGGACCGATGTTCGCGTACGCAACGCATTAAAGATGTGCCAGGATCGCGAGAAGATTATGCAGTTGGCCTACTTCGGTGAAGGCGACCTGTCGATCGATGCCCACGTAGCTCCGGTTCACCCCGCCTACTGCCCCAAAGACATCCCGGCCTACGATCCTGAAGGCGCTAAGGCGCTGCTGGCTGAAGCCGGTTATCCCGATGGTTTGACCGTGACACTGGCGACCAAAAACGACCAGCAAGAGCCGGAACTGGCGCAGGCGTTAAAAGAACTTGCGGCTGCGGGTGGCTTTGATATCCAACTCGATATCACCGAACCCAGCGGCTACTGGGACCGCTGGACCGAGGTTGATCTGGGTATCACCTCTTGGACCCACCGTCCGCTCGATACGATGGTGCTGCCGCTGGCCTACATTCAAGAGGCTATCGGTGCCTGGAACGAAACGCGCTGGACAGACGAAGAGTTTGAAACACTGCTGCGCGAGGCAGAGGGTACGCTGGATGTAGAAGCCCGACGCGATCTTATGTGCCAAATCGAGGACATTATGCAAGAACGTGGCCCGATTGGGAACAGCTTCTGGAAGAAAATTTGGAACATCACCAGCTCCGAATTCCAAAATGTTCAGGCCCACCCCACGGCCTACGACTTGATGTATGAAGTTTGGAAAGAAGACGCTTAAGTAGATTAGATAGACACAGGAACGGCTTGCGGCAATAAGGCAAGCCGTTCCTTTATCATCTGCCTCTGTTACCCCTACAATCTAAGATTCAGCGCTTGCATCTTACGACAACGTAAACAGCACATCTTTGCCCTAAAAGGGCGTTTATCATGATGAGACGCCCGATGGTTTCAAGGAGAACGTTATGGCTCGATTTATCATACGGAGTTTGGTTTCAACCTTTATTACCCTCATCATTGTATCCGTTGCCTTGTTTTTGCTGCTCGAAGTGGGCAGCGGTGATATTACCGTAAAAATTCTGGGTGTTTTTTCAACGCCGGAGCAGCGTGCCTCTTATCGTAACCAGTTAGGCTTAGATGATCCCGTTTACTTGCGCTACATCGACTGGTTAATTGGCAATGAGTGGCGAGCCGAAAGACAGGTTGGCTTTGATTTAGTTACTGCGCCAAACCCGCAAACCGGCGAGGATACGTGGTGGGCCGATGTTGATGGCCAACTAATCCGCTGGTCGCTGGAAGAGGGTGAATTAATGAAGTTGGTCCGCCAGGAAGATGGTTCAACCGTAGCCAGTCTGGCTGATGCGGTTTGGACTACGGATGAGGGCGGGCAGGAAAGCTTTTGGGGCGTGGATGATAAGAATAACGCCGTGAAGTGGGTACGGGGTGAAGGGGCCGAAGTTTGGGTTCTCACCAAAGCCGGTTTGCGTAAGGAAGGCGATGGTCCTCAAGATTATATTCCTCTCCGCAAGGGCCTTATTCGAGGCGATGCCGGTAAGTCGTTACAGTATGGCCGTCCGGTATCGGTAACGTTGTGGCCCAGGGTGCGCAATACCCTTGTTTTGGCCGGGGTTGCCTTTTTGGTGGTTATGCCTCTGGCACTGATATTTGGCATCATTGCCGGAATTAATGAAGGCAAGCCTATTGATCGCTTTATTTCGGTAACCAGCCTGGGGGCTACCGCTACGCCTGAGTTTGTGACCGGTATCTTCCTAATTCTCATCTTTGGCATTTGGCTTCAGTGGCTGCCCGCTGTGGCTATTTTTACCAGTGCCGATGCCATTTTTGAGAATCCAGCGTTGCTGGCTCTCCCGGTACTTACTCTAACCGCTGTCGAATTAGGTTATGTCATCCGCATGACGCGAGCCAGTATGGTTGAGGTGATGGGGTCGCCCTACATTCGAACGGCCATCTTAAAAGGTATGCCTTATTGGCGGGTTGTGGCGCGGCACGCCGTTAGAAATGCACTAATGGCTCCCATTACCATCATTATGCTGCACGTCAATTGGCTCATTGGTGGGGTTGTTGTTGTTGAAACCATCTTCGGATATCCGGGTTTGGGTAAGTACATTTTTGACGCGGCCATCTTTGGTGATGTTAACGCGGTGGAAGCTGCCGCCATGTTGACCGTTATCATTGCTGTATTGACCCGCATCCTTGGGGATTTAGCGTACACTTTCCTAAACCCGCGTATTCGATACGCCTAACATTACTGAGTTGACAGTTGCTTTTTATAAAGCAGCGATTTGTTCTGCTATTTAACCAACTATCCAACGAACCACCTGACCAACCGTTAGAAGGAGAAAGATATGGCAGTAGCACAACCAACTGCAGGCGCAGTACCCTCACAAGCCCCATCGCGATGGGCCAAAATGTGGAAGAGTTTATCAATTATCTTTGAGTCGCGGATCGCGACGGTAGGCATGGTGCTTGTTTTATTTTGGGTGATTTTGGGGCTTATCTCTCTGGTCTGGACGCCCTATCCGCCCAATGCATCGGAGTTTACGCAAAATTTGCCGCCTAACACCACCAACTGGTTAGGTACCGACCATCTCGGCCGCGATATTCTGTCGCGATTGATGGTGGGCACCCAGGTTATTCTGCTTAAAACTCGTCTCCCCTGGGGGGGATTAGTTTTCCCCATAGGGGTCGCCATTTGGGGCGTCATCGGCTCGGTGCTGGTGGGAGCGTTCTTGGGTCTCAACGCCGGGTATCGCGGTGGCTGGTGGGATCAGGTGACGATGCAGTTTCTCGACGCACTCATCGCCTTTCCGGTCATCGTCCTTTATTTGGTGGTCATTGCCGCTTTAGGGCAGGGCGATTTGGTCGTCATCCTGGCTATTACGGTTACGGGTGCGCCGGGGGTCGCCCGTTTGGTGCGCAGCTTGGCCCTCGATATTAAAACGCGCGACTATATCCGGGCCGCAGAAACGCGCGGCGAAAGCCCGTGGTATGTTATGTTTGTCGAGATTTTGCCCAATGCCCGCGGCCCGCTTATCGTCGACTCAATGCTGCGGGTGGGCTACGCCATCTTTGCCATCGGTACGCTCGGTTTCTTGGGTATCGGCCTGCCGCCGCCCGACCCCGACTGGGGGAACATGGTTAATGAGGCCCGTAAAAATATTTTCTCAAACCAATGGGCCGTTGTCTGGCCTTCGGTTGCTATTGCATCATTAGTTATTGGCTTGAATCTGTTTGCCGATGGCTTGCGCGAAGAGCTAACACGATATCAAAAGTAAAGGGGATATTATGACCAGGACAAATGGAAAAGTACCGGGTGGCCCTGTTTTAAGCGTTGAGGATTTAGCCGTTGCCTACAAAATTCGTGGTGGTGAAATCGAGGCGGTACAGGATGTCACTTTTGATATTCAGCGCGGCGAAGCGCACGGTATTGTAGGGGAGTCCGGCTGTGGTAAAAGTACGGTAACGTGGGCTATTCTCAACTTTTTGGGAGCAAACGGCTACGTTAAACGGGGCGGGATTAAATTTTTAGGCCAGGAGTTGGTCGGCCGCAGCGGTGAAGAACTGCGTCGGCTGCGCGGCGACCAAATCGCGATGGTTTATCAAGACCCGATGCAGGCGCTCAACCCTTCGATGCGGCTGGGCGACCAAATGAAAGAGGTGTTGACTGTCCATCGGGGCTTGAGCGATAAAGAGGCTGAAAAACGCTGTATCTCGATGTTGGAACGGGTTTACATGCCCGATGCCGCCAACGTGATGCATCGTTTTCCCCATCAAATTTCCGGGGGGCAGCAGCAGCGGGTGGTCATCGCCATGGCGCTGCTCAACAATCCGGCTTTGCTGATTATGGATGAGCCGACGACCGCGCTTGACGTAACCGTTGAAGCGGCTGTGCTCGACCTTATCGCTGAATTGCGTCGCGATTTTGACACCGGCATTTTGTTTATTAGCCACAATTTGGGCGTAGTGGCTCGCGTGTGTAACAAGGTGGGCGTCATGTACGCCGGCGAAATGGTCGAAGTGGCGACAACGGAAGATATCTACAAAAATCCGCAGCACCCTTATACGCAGGGCTTGATTCGTTGCGTACCCAAGCTCGGATCGGATAAAGCCAGCAGCATGCTTTATCCGATCCGGGGGCGGGTACCGCCGCCCAACAACCGCCCGCCCGGTTGTGTTTACGGCCCGCGCTGTGATTACTTTCAAGATCGCTGTCGAGAAGAGCGGCCCGAATTGCGAAAGCTACCTAACGGTGTTGAGGTGCGTTGTCACTTTGCCGAAAAGATCGACCCTTCGAAATGGCAGCCATCAGAAGATATTTTACCGCCCAAGGTGAGGCAAAATGGGGATAAAGAAGAATACATCATTGAGGTTAAAGATCTCAAGAAGTATTATGAGGTGCAAGGTAGTTCGCTGAAAGATGTCTTTGGTATGAGCGAACCGCGCTATGTTAAGGCTGTAGAAAATGCCACCTTTAACGTGCCAAAGGGTAAAACGTTGGGTATTGTCGGTGAGTCGGGTTGTGGTAAGAGTACCTTAATTAAGACTATTATTGGCTTAGAAGACAGCACCTCCGGTGACGCCGAATTTTTGGGACTAGATATTACCGGTGACTTAACAACACGCACCGAGCAGCTCATTCAAGAGCTACAGATGGTCTTCCAAAATCCCGACTCGACGATGAATCCGTCCTATACTGTCGGTCAGCAGATCGGACGCCCTATGCTTCGTTTTGGCACCGTTCCCAAAGGAGAGGTTCGCAACGAGGTCATTAAGTTGTTAAACTTGATGCGTTTAGGGGCTAACTACTATGATCGTCTGCCACGTCAGCTTAGCGGTGGTGAAAAGCAGCGGGTCGGTATTGCGCGCGCCCTGGCCAGCCGGCCTGATTTGGTACTGTGCGATGAGCCGGTGAGCGCCCTGGACGTGTCGGTGCAGGCTGCTGTGCTTAACTTATTGCTGGAGGTGCAGGCCGAATATGGCACGACGATGATTTTTATCGCCCACGATTTGAGCGTCGTGCGTTTCTTCTCTGATTACGTCGCGGTGATGTATTTGGGCCAAATTATGGAGATCGGTCCGGCGGATGCTATTTATGCGTTGCCGTATCATCCTTACACTGAGGCGCTGCTCTCCGCTGTGCCTATCCCTGATCCGTCGGCCAAACAGAAGCGTATTCGCCTGGAAGGAACCGTGCCTAGCGCCATCAGCCCGCCACAAGGCTGTCGCTTCAACACCCGCTGCCCGCGTCGACAGCTATTGCCTGACGGCGGCAAAATCTGTGAAACGGAAACGCCACCGTGGCAGGAAGATGAACGCGGCCATCGGATTTTCTGCCACATTCCCAGAGAAACCTTGCTCACCTTTGAGCCGGTCATTCAAACGAAAGAGAGGGCTGTGTAATTATGCTCGTAAAAGATGTTATGACGCGCCACCCCATTATGGTGCCGCCGGAGATGTCGGCTGCTGAAGCTCAACACATTATGACGGAGAATTTGGTTCGACACCTGCCGGTTGTGGGTGATGGTAAAAAGCTGGTTGGGCTGGTGACGAACCAGTGTTTTGCGATGAAACCCGACACGATGATCAGTTTGAGTGTTTGGGAAATTACGCGCTACCTATCAAACCTGAAAGTTCAAAAGATAATGCTCAGTGTAAAAGAGGGAAAAGTTTACACAATTAATTTTGGTAAGACGGTCGAACAAGCTGCCCGGATTATGACGGAACACAAAATTGGTTGTTTGCCTGTAGTTGATGATGATGGGGTAGTTGTTGGAATTCTGTCGGAAATTGATCTGCTGCGCAGTTTGCAGGAAATGCTCGGGTTGCCGACGAAAGGCGTGCGGGTGACCATGCGCATGCCGAACAAAAAGGGGCAGTTTGCGGCATTGACGGGGGCTTTGGCTCAGAACGATCTGGGGGTTATGGGCATTGGCAGTTTCCCGACACCACGCCAGCCCGGTTACTATGATATCGTCGTCAAAATTCCGGAAGTTTCGATTGAGCAGGTGCGGGATATACTTAGTCAGGTTCCTGAGCAGGAAATTGTGGATATTCACGAAGAGTGAGCATTCTTTTTGGTAAGATGCAATCGTAAAGGCGACGTTTCTAAGAAGCGCTCGCCTTTTTATTTGCTTTCTCGAAGAATGTTCTGAGTAATGGATAGAGCCGTATTAAATGATACATTGGCCGGTGTGGTAGGATATACTTTCTTGTAGCCGCCATAGATGGCGTGACCGGCCTGCATCCAAAAGCAATCGACTGTCGTAAAGCCGGTTTCTTTAAGCCAGAGCAGTTGTTCGAACAGCGAAGAAGGTTTATCCATCGGATCAGGGTAGCGATAGTAATTCCACTGTTCTTGGCGGAAAGTCTCGAAAAGTTCGGGATCGTGGGCGATACGCTCAGCGCGATCTTGTGTGGCATTATCCCAGGTAGCCGCAAAAAGCTCTGTAGCCTCGGGACTTTGCGGCGCAACGAGATCGGCGATGAGGAATACGCCTCGCTTAGTTAGGTGGCCCGATATTGTGGCGAAAAGCTGTCGTTTGGCAGCATGATCGAGGTGGTGTAAGCAGAGCGATGAGAGGATGACATCCGCTTGTTCAAGGTATGTATGCCAATCTGTGGCAAACAGATCGAAAGCGGCTACCTGGCCTCGCCTGCCAAAGAAGTTAATGTTTTTTGCCGTCTCAGCGCGCATAGCCGCTGAGCCATCGAGTGCGGTCAACGTGGCCTTAGAATAACATGTTAACAATGCTGATGACAAAAGCCCCTGACCAGAGCCAATTTCGACAACGTGAAAGCTTTCATCAGGAGCAAATGGGATGAGCGTCAGCAGCGAGGCCATCTGCTCGGCACGGGCCGGAACGGCGATGTTAGCCAGTTGTTGATAAAGACGTGAGTCAGCCTCGGTCCATTGCTGGGTGTCACTCATGGGTTTCTCACCGGATAATGTTGTGCTATAGGTCTTTGGTTGAAGGATTTGCTGCCTGCCAGGCATCGAATAGCGATTGGGCTATCGGTTTTACCACGTCTTTATCTTTCCAATATCCCATATGTGATAACGGATTCCAACTACGGAATAAGTTACCCACGTTGACTTGCCTGTCTTTTAGAAGACCTTCTTTTGCAAGCTGAAAATGTCCCCGGCTAATAGCCCGGATAGGGAAAGCCAAGACGTCGTCTTTGTCATAGTAGTTTATCCACTGGGGTTTAAGCGTGGGGTATAGTTCTGCCAGCGCAGAGCCGGGAAAAGGGATGGGGATATAATTATCGTAACGCATACTCCAAAGAGCCAATGGGCTACCCATTGTGTAAAAGAGCGCCAGAGTTTGACCCGTTTCGCAGGAGGATAAACTACTAAGTTGCTCTGGGGTTTCGCACAAAATTTCGCCCAAATCGAAGAAAAAATTGTGCGCAATAACGGTTCCTAAACTATGAGCAACGACGCATAACGGAGCCTCGGGACCGGCCTCTTCAGCCAATTCGTGGAGTACGGTCGCCAAACGGGTATGAATGCGTTCGTATATTTCACGGCGACTGCGACCGGGCTGATAGGCGGTCGCATCGCCCACAAAATTCATCATAAAATTACGGAGGGTATTTAACCCCAATCCATCTTCGTGTCTCAGAATGTTCCACAGTACACGTTGTTTACGGGCTAAAATATCGGCCCAGTATACGGGCCTGATGGTCATTTTATCGTGAACGGATTTGTCATCGTTCGGTAAAAGATCGGAAAAGGCCTCATAGAGTTCGGATGTCATGATGTCGGCAAACTCAGGACCTTGGTTGCCTACGCCGTGAATAAGGGCAACCGCTATTTTCTGGCTCATGGCACACCTGCTCGATTATTTATGTGATTTGGTTGTTAGGCTTTGGGGAGGGTAAAGGTGAAAATTGTACCCTCTCCGGGGATACCATCGCTTTCTACACCAACTTCGCCACCTAATTTGGTGACAATACGCTTAACTATTGCTAGCCCCAAACTGTATTCCGTGACGCGTCGTTGGCTAAGGTTGGTAAATTCGGTGAAAAATTGCGCCTGTTCCTCAGGTGTAAATCCAGGCCCATTATCGCGTACCCAAAAGCGAATCATACCGTCGGATTGTTCTGTTGCGCCAACATAGATGCGGGGCGGCTGACCGCCGTGTTTTATAGCATTGCTCAAATAATTGGCCCACACCTCCTCTATCCATGGTTTATGTCCTATGGCCGCAGGCCAGTATTCTGAAACGATAATTTTGGCGTCGTGTTCTTGAATGAGATGGGCCAGCCGCTGTTGAACTTCGGCCACAATGCGCAGCATACTCAACGGCTTAGGAACAATTTTTGCGCGACGCACACCGGTTAAAACCTGGAGTTCATCAATAATATTGCTCATTTTTAGACCATTACGCGCAATTGAATTGAGGTATTCATGCAGTGTGTCGCTCAGCCCAGACTGGGATCTTAATAATTCGGTGTAACCAATAATAAGGCTTACGGGGTCTCTAAGCGTATAGCCAATCGTGTGAGCAAAAGCATCCAGTTCTTGGATCAACCTGCGCTGGTTATCTTCGGCTTCTTGCCGCCGGTCATCGAGCCGTCGATTGTTGATAGCCACGGCAATTTGCCCACATAAACCCATGAGCAAGATTTGGTCTTCCTCATCTAAACTGCCGATAGTGTCGTTTTGAACATCTAATACACCTAAGATATCTTCGCCCAATTTGATGGGGACCGCGATTTCGGCTTTGGTTTCGGGTAGTAAACTGTTTGGTAGCCAGCCGGGGTCGTGGGTAACGTCTTCAATAAGGACAGGGTAGCCGGTTTGGGCGGCTCGCGCGACCAAACTTTTAAGGGCAATTACCGGTATTTTGTGATTAACTGCTTTCATCATTTGCCCGACGTTACCGGTACCTTCTTTTAACATCAAATAATCGCCCTCAAGGGTGTAGATATGGGCGTGATAGTAACCAAATTGCTGCTGCACCAAATTGACAACTTGCATAAATAGATCATCCAACTTGGGCGTAGTGGCAATTTTTTGGGCAATATAAGTGACGGTTTGTACCTGCCTAGCCCGCCGTGTTAACGACTCCTTAACCCATTGCTCTAATTCTTGCCGTCTGGAGTGTTCATCCTCAGATACCGACTTTATATAAGCTAATTCTGTAGCTTGCTCAGAATAGCGCTGCTCAAGCGCTGCATAGTATTGAGGTAGATCATCCTCAGGTTCTATGTCCGGTAAATTCGACTCCAAGGGCCTGCGTATAGCGCATCGAATAGATCGTTCTAACAATTGAGAACCGAGTTGGTTTTTAACCAAACAATCAAGCGCCCCTGCTTGTTCTGCTTCACTAAAGAGAGCAGGATCAAGATCCTCAAACAGCACAATAGTCGGTAAATGATGACGGTTTTCAGATGGGCGGCGTAAAATATCGAGGGCAGTGTCTTGGCCAAGATAGTAGTCGATGATGAGAATATCATACTGACCGAGATTATTTTCTTGATAGTTTGTGGCCCAACTGACATCAAATTTCATATTTACAGCTTGTTTAAGGGCACGCTGAATAGTCTTGTAAATTTTCTCGTCACTGCTAATAACAAGTAATTTTAACAGATTTTTTGATTGATTTATAGCAGCTTCTTTCTCAATTGTTGAATGTATCACGAAACTGTTTCTCCTGTCTGGGTGATGGAGTTGACTGGGATTAGCGCAAATGGAGTTGTGTGTGAAGCGTTGTACAAACAGTACTCAGTATATCATAACGACTACGGGATGTCTATGATAATCCACAAGCCATAGAAAAGAATATCCGAAAATAAATATCTTTACTAATTATTGTTTTTTAAAGTTCTTAGGGCGAATTATCTATAGGCCTAACAAGTTGCCAATCGCTGGCGTTCCATGTAATCGTATCGTAAATATGAGGAGCAACACTTTGCAAATTGATGCTAATACCATAGGGATCGGGAAAAGCGATGAGTGGGATTTGCGGCAGATCTTGTTCTAGTATGATTGCCAGTTCACATAACAAAGCACGTCGCCTGTTGTTTGGTAAAGGGGTGTATAAAGCATCAAAAATATCGGCCAATACCGGGTTGCGATAGCGTGAAACGTTTAGGCCGGCCTGCGGATTATTTCGAGTGGGAATGCCGCGTGGATCAAACATATCGGCCATATAAATCGTGGGATCAACGCCATAGTAGCCATTGTCCCACAAGTCCATATCAAATTGGCCGTGCAGTTCGATACCATTATCGGCCCACACATCCCACAATTGGCCGCCTTCCACTACTTCTCTATTCACGGCGATGCCCACATTAGCTAGATTTTCTTCGATAATGCTGTGCGCAATATCCATGGTTTCACCGAATTCAAGATAGGTATAGCTATCCAGTACAAATGGTGTTCCCTCTTCTGCCGTGCCACAGCCCCGGCAGCGACGAATTGGATTATCTGGATCGACCAGGACCCACCCCTCTTCATCGAGCAGTGCGTTGGCTAAACCAGGATTATATTGGTGCTGTGGAATATCGCAACCAAGTTGGTATAGTTCGGTGTTGATAGGCCGCCCCCGGTTGTTAAATGCCTCGGCATTGATCCGCCCCACATCAACCGCCGCTCGAATAGCCTCTCGAATACGAGGGTTGCTTAACATTGGATGAGGCACGCTGGCATCGCCCTGATTAGCGGCACTCAAGTTAAAGACCAAACGCAAAACAAAGCGAGCCGGATCAGTCCAATATAAAACGGCATTACCGCTATTTTCAATAGTACTAATGGCCGGTTCTTCCGGCCAAAGTTCCAGATGGCTATCGCCCCGATCTAAACTGCGCGAACGACGATCCGGGTCGGATTCGATCTGAATAACAATTTGTGAAGCAAGTGGTCGTTCCGGGACAAAGTAGTTGGGGTTGGGGGTGAAGGTAAGACGGACGCCGGGTATCCATTGTGACAGAACAAACGGGCCGGTGCTGACGGGTTCAAAATTGCAATCCCAAAACAGCATTGCATCGGTATCGCCGCAGTGATGGGCCGGCAAAATGCCTGTGCCAATACCGCCAAATTGGATAAGATAGTTGGGATAAAACTCACTGTATTGGACGATCGCTGTGAATGGGTCGGGCGTTTCAATATCTTCAATGAGATCGAAACCAGGTGCCCAAATGTTGCTGTCGCGAAGCGCTTCCCAGGTAAAACGAACATCGGCCGATGTGAACGGTTCGTCGTCGCTCCAGTAAATGTTAGGACGCAAATGCCAAATAACCGTCCTGCCGTCTTCGCTCAACCCGCCGTTGGCTAATGTCGGTAAATCGACGGCCAATTCCGGGTAGTAGTTTCCATCCGGACCGATTTCCGCCAATGCACCATACACCAATTCGCCGACAAGTGCTTCAAAGCCGGTGTCATTGAGGTAAGCATTGAAGCTGGGCGGTTCGATGGGAATAGGCACGATAATGGCGTCATCTTCGACATCCACAGCCAGAGCCAGGGGAGGAAGGGTGGGGGTTGGTTCAGGAGTTACGGGAACAGGTGCCGGTTGTTCGATTAATTCGCAAGACGTCAAACACAGCAGTAATATAACAAGCGCCAAGAGTCTGGTGTACCAAAGCTGTTGATGGAAAATTGAAAACACCGTCTGATCTTGCCGCTCTTTATATCGAAATATCCTTGTCACTCCGATATTGTAGTCTGAGGTGAGAATGGTGCAAATTTAATTATAGAGATGGGCGCTTATACAACATCATTGTCAAGGCGAAAGCCATAGCCGCGCACGGTGACAATGAAATTGTGCTCCGGTTCCAGTTCGGCCAGCCGCTGGCGAAGGCGACGCACCAAAGCATCGATGGCATCGTCGGTTACGCCTTCTGCTGATTCACCCGGCCAAACGGCCTCGATAATTTCGGAGCGGCTGAAAACTTTGCCGGGTTGTTCGGCTAGCTTTTCAACCATTTGATATTGCTGATTGCTGAGCGCGGGGGTGATAAGTTGGCCGTGGATGTAGATCTG